>JAUIFR010000177.1 GCA_030430325.1 Bacteroidia bacterium
CTGTAAATCCTTGTTTACGGTAGTCATCATCTGAAAACACACGAATGTCTGAAGACTCAACCACAAATTCAGCTTGTGGAAACTGATCTCTGGCTTCTTTCAGTTTCGCCTCTGCCTGTTCAAGCTCCCGAGCTCCGGCAAGCACAGCTCCTTCAATCTTCTCACGGCGGTGTCGCCAGTAACTCCGAAAAGGATTTCGAGCTATGAGGAAGACGACTAAGCAAAAGAACAGGAAGTTCGGCCAAAATGGAAGAACGTCAGCAATTGACGGGTGGCCCCCTGACGATGCGGCAAACGCCACGGACGGCGTAACGAGCAAGGCAATTCCGAAAATTGATTGGAAAGATTTAGGCATTGGTCTCCACTGCTCCTAGAGGTTTTTTGAGTTGTTCCGCCAGTTCGTCGGCCATCTTTTCCGCTTCTTGCATAAGTTCGCTACGGAGTCGTTGTTTTGATTGTTCAAGCTCGGATCTTCCGTGGGCGATGTAATCGCGTACCTGGTTTTCAGCTTCGGCAACAATTAAGTTCGCTTGCTTGGTTGCTTGTCCAATTTCAGCAAGTTTTTCTTGAACAGCTTGAACCCGCGCTTCGTTCAGTTGGGTTTCGTATTCAGCTTCGAGTCGGCTTGCTTCTTCGATTTGGTGTGTTGCAGTAGACTCAGCGCCGACAGTGGCCTTCTCTCTTTCTTCGAAAAGCTTGAGGTATGGTCCAAAAAGAGAGGTGTTTATTTAAATAATGCATTTATTAAATTGCGACGTGATGGGGGAAATCATATAAGTGACCCGGTTTGCCTAGCTGGAAGTACGACAATAGTTATTTCGCCTAAAAATGAACTAGTATTGCCGTGTTACCACTTGGGGATCAAGACATTTCCGATAAAAAATAATCTATTTGAGTTGTATCAGGCGCAGGAAGTACAAGAATTGATTGCACTTGAGGGGCGATTACCTGCATGTGAGGGCTGTACCATAAACTGCTATATGCAACCTTCATTCGCTGTAGAAATAAACAAATACTGGTGGCAAGCGTTACCTTCAACGATTAAATATAATCGTGAAAAGGGTACTTGGAAGCGATTATTATTTAAGAGCTAGTTTCTATTTTGGCCAAAATAGCTTCTGCCTCTGCTCTTTTGAGATCACTGGCCTTTCGATTAACGGTAGAGAGCTCATGTGCTTGAACTAGCAACTTCTTATATTTTTTCTTAAGCTGTTCTTTTTTTGATTTTTTGAATAGACTAAACATAGGGCTTTTTATTTATTAACATTTGGGAGCAGGAATTGTTTTGGTAATGCATGCCACTTTTCCAAACGATGAAATCAGTTCGTTAAAGGCTAAATTAGAAAATAATATAAGCTTACTGATTCACTGCAAACCATTAAAAATAAAATTAAAAAAGACTAAAAAATTATTCCTCAAACATTAGAAGAATACAAAAAATAAAAAAATCAAACCTCCTCAAAAGAAGAAAAAAATCAACTCAAGAAAAATATAATTCTTTGGGCAAAATGTTATGCAACTACTAACATTAAATTACTAAAAATCGAAAATATTCAACAAATTCTGCAAAAAAAATTCAAAATAAAAACTCTAACCCCAAATTTAAGCCCATTTTTATAAAAATTAACCTTAATAAAAACTCTTCCATTAAGTTTACTTCCTCCCATCAAAATTGTAACTTGCATATGATCTTACAATCGACAAACCGAATGAATTATATAGAACAACTGAATGATCCCCAAAAGGCTGCTGTGCTCCATCCGGAGGGGCCTTTAATGATAATTGCAGGGGCTGGATCTGGCAAAACCAGGGTGCTGACATACCGCATCGCCCATTTGATTCAGCATCATGGTGTTGACCCATTTCAAATATTGGCACTTACCTTTACCAATAAGGCTGCCCAAGAAATGCGGCACAGAATTGAGCAAGTTGTAGGCACGGAGGCACGCAATATCTGGATGGGTACATTTCATTCTGTTTTTGCGCGTATTTTGCGCTATGAGGCAGATAAATTGGGCTATCCTTCCAATTTCACGATTTATGATACTGAAGATTCAAAGTCCCTGATTAAGGCCATTGTAAAGGAGCTTAATTTGGATGATAAAGTTTATAAACCCAATACCGTATTAAATAGAATTTCAGGCGCCAAAAACCGCTTGATTTCATGGCAAGAATACAATCAAAATCCTATATTTAATTCGGATGATGCGAGTGCTAGGGTACCGAAAATGGGTGAAATTTATCGTATTTATGCTCAGCGTTGCTTTAAGGCGTCAGCCATGGACTTTGATGATCTACTTTTTAATACGAATGTATTGTTTCGAGATCATTTGGATGTGCTCAATAAGTACCAGCATCGCTTCAAGCATGTGCTGGTGGATGAGTTTCAGGATACGAATGTTTCCCAGTATTTAATTACTAAGAAATTGTCTGCCGTGCATCGAAACTTTTGTGTGGTGGGTGATGATGCACAAAGTATTTATGCCTTTCGAGGCGCTGATATCCAGAATATTCTGAATTTTGAGAAAGACTTTCCAGAGGCATTTATTGTTAAACTGGAGCAAAATTATCGATCAACAGGCAATATTGTGGAGGTTGCCAATCATATCATTAAAAATAATAGTGCACAGCTTCCCAAAAAAGTCTGGACCAGCAATGGACCTGGTAACCTCATCGAGGTATTTCGCGCTGCTACGGATAATGAGGAAGGGCGACTAGTGGCATCCTCTATTTTTGAGGAAAAAATGCAACGGCAGACACGCCATACTGAGATGGCGGTGCTTTACCGTACCAATTCGCAGTCAAGGGCACTAGAAGAGGCACTTCGGAAGATGAATATCTCGTACCGCATCATTGGTGGGCTTTCGTTTTACCAGCGCAAGGAGATTAAGGATATATTGGCCTATTTTAGGTTTGTGATCAATACGCAAGACGAGCAGGCCTTCAAGCGAATTATTAACCTGCCTAAACGGGGCATTGGGCTCACTAGCGTGGATAAAATTGTAGTGTCGGCCTTTGATCATGATTTGCCAATTTGGCAGGTCCTCGAAAATATTTCATCGTTTGTGCCGAGGCTGATCAATGTGGTAGGTGACTTTGTTTCCTTTATTAAGCGTTGCCAAATAGAGGTTACTAAAAATGATGCTTACCAGGCAGCTACATTTATTGCGCAGCATTCTGGACTACTCAAGGAACTTTATGCGGATAAAACGGTGGAGGGGCTCAGCCGCTATGAAAACGTGCAGGAATTATTAAATGCTGTGAAGGAGTTTGTGGATGACCCTGAGAAGGAGGATAAAAGTTTAGGCGCATTTTTGCAGGAAGTTGCTCTGCTTACCAGTGAAGATACGGATAAGAGTCAGGATAATGACCGTGTAACACTTATGACCATTCACTCAGCTAAGGGGCTTGAGTTTAAAAATGTGTATGTGGTGGGCATGGAGGAGGAGTTGTTCCCATCCATGATGATGCTGGGTAGCCGGGCGGATTTGGAAGAAGAGCGCCGCTTGTTTTATGTGGCCGTAACCCGTGCGAAATCAAAATTATTTTTATCGCATGCCTTTAACCGATACCGGTTTGGACGGATGAAAACCTGCGAACCGAGCCGTTTTTTGGATGAAATTGACCCTCAGTATCTTAAAATTAACCATTCCACAAAGAAAAACTCAAAACCTGAGCTTGCTCAACATGCTCAGCCATCAGGTCAATATGCAAAAAGTTTAGTAAAAAAGGCTCCAGTCAAAACTACCTACACGCATCAGCCTGGCGCTGACTTTGCACCAAGTGATACCACAGGTCTTGCTCAGGGTATGCGAGTGGAGCATCCTAAATTTGGTTTCGGGACCGTGACTAATATGGACGTACAAGGTGCCAATAGAAAGGCAAAGATTAACTTTGAAATGGTAGGCGAGAAAACATTATTATTGAGCTTTGCGAAACTCAAAATCCATGGGTAGATCGATTAATATTCATTATTTATTATTCTCTTTTGCGGTAATTTTGGGCCTTAATCTTTGTAATGCGCAAGTTTATATTGGGCCAAAAGCAGGGTATCAGACTTCCATTATGTTGCTCAATAACCCTGATACGCTAGATCGCACATTTGTAGCATCATGGATGGCAGGCGTAAGCTTAATGAGCCAAACCCATAAAAATCTAGGCTTTCAGGTGGAGCTTTTATACTCCAATAAGGGGATGCTGTATTATGTGAATGATACTAAAACTTCGTACGAACTGAGGCTGAGCTACGCAGAATTACCTATACTAACACATGCCTTTTTAAGGTTTGGGCAACGTTTGAGAGGCTTTGTTCTGGCAGGCGCTCAAGTTAGCTACCTGTTTGCTGGTAAAGAAATTAGATCTGGGGAAGAATTTGTGGATCAGACGTTCGGCTTTAATTTAAGTGAATTTAATAGGCTAGTATACGGGGTGACCGGTGGTTTAGGGGTAAATTACGCTATTGGAACCAGTAAAATTCAGCTTGAGCTGCGCTATACCCATGACATAGGCTATGCCTATACTAACCAATTAGATTACCGACCTCGCTCCTCCCAAAACCAAGTATTTGGCGCTAATTTGACCTATTTTTTACCATTATCAAAGGGGAAGAAAGAATCGGAGAATTAATAGCAACTTCCGTTTTTAACTGATTTGATGAATTTGTACTTTATCAAGAAAAAATAACGGAAAAGTACAATTGAATTACCAAAAATAGCTCAAAATAGAATGAAAATAAGTTTTTGAACTTGGGAAAGTTATATTATATGAATTCTAAAATATAATTACACATTATTTTATTAAAATTGGAGTGTATTAAATAATTTACTAATAATTAGAGGATGTATTTTGCCTTACAATCGATTCTGCGATAAGGATATAAAAGGCCAGCCGCTTGCGGCTGGGTCCCTTGGGACGGAACCCTTTTGTAGCCTGGTCTTATTATCAAATTTATTTTGATAATAAGAATCGCCCAAATAAAAAATAAAAAAATTTCTTAAAACAATAATATATTAATTACTAAGCTAACCAAAGAACAACTATCAACTAATACATCTATCATTAAAGCCAAAAATATTTCAACAAAAATTATAAAAAACTACTTCATCCAATATGCTATAAAGTAAATAAATAAAAACTCCAAAGTTTATACTATTTCCCAACCTTATTTATACAACTAATTGTAATTAAATATTATAAATTACATAATATTATGACCCTCAAATAAAAAATCAAAAAAATCTATACCACAACTATTAATAACAATTTAAAAAATGATAAATTGAATTGAAATAAATAAAAAAAATTATGTCAGACAACACCCCCAAAGTAACCGGAATCGGCGGGATATTCTTTAAATCAAAAGACCCCAAAGCAGCTCGGGCCTGGTATCAAAAGCACCTAGGCCTTGCTACCAATGACTATGGTTCCTCCTTTGAATTTAGAAATGCTCATCGACCTGATGAGATAAATTATTTGCAATGGAGTCCATTTGAGCAGAATACGGAGTATTTTAATCCTTCGCAGGCCAACTTTATGATCAATTATCGTGTGCAAAATATGGAGGGATTAGTGGAAAAACTCAAGGCAGATGGCGTAGAAGTAGTGGATGAGATTACTGAATATGACTATGGTAAATTTGTGCATATTTTGGACGAAGAGGGGAATAAAATTGAGCTTTGGGAGCCTAAAGATCATGTTTTTACCGAAATGGGAGGGGAGACCACCAAGTGATTTTGTATCAATTTGTTAGATTTGGTTAAAATAAAACAAATTTCAATTTAATTGGTTAAATACGTTGAATTTTCACTTTAATTTTAAACGATGAAATTCCATCCTCGATTTATTTTATGCGCCATTTTACTGACTAATAAGCTTAATGTAATTTCTCAGCCTAGCAATGACCCTAGTTTTAGAAATATATTATCATTAGCATATACATCAGAGGCAAAAATTTCACCTAGTGGTAAGCATGTTATGTATAAAATAAGATCAGTGGATTGGAAGAATAATTGTTACAATAATGAATATTGGCTTTCTAAAGATGGGGGAGAACCATTTCAGTTGACCAATAGCAATGGAGGAGCAAAAAATGCCAAATGGTCTCCAAATGAGAAATGGATTGCCTTTCTTTGTAAAAAAGATATGCACATTCAAATACAGGTTATCAGAGTTGAAGGAGGAGAGTCGTTTCAATTGACACGTACTAATACTAATATTGTCGATTTTGAATGGTCTCCTGATAGTAAAAAGTTGGCTTTTATTCAGTCAGAAGGTGAAAAGGTTAATAAAATGCGTGAAAAGCAATTTGGTAAATTTTTTATTGAAGATACAGAACCAACTAATTACCAACTTATGCTGGTTAATTTAAATACAAATTTTTATTATCAACAAATCATACCTCGCACTAACTCGGATAGTGTATTTAATAATGCTGAACTTTTGATTGATGGGAAAGACTACTCTGTAAATAAATTTAGGTGGTCCCCTGATGGCTATAAGATTGCTTACGAACACCAGCCAAGGCGCTCATTAGATAAATCAAATAAATTAGATATTTCAATTTTTGATTTAAAAAACCGAACTACACATTTAATTGTACGTAACCCAAGCAATGATCACTTGATTGATTGGTCCCCTGATGGTTCAAATATTCTTTATTCATCTAATTTAAATGATTCGATCTCTACATATTTTGCAAATAATAAGCTATTCAAAATTAGTGTGGATGGCTTAATAAAAATGCAACTTGCCTCTACATTCGATGAGTATATTTCTGATGTAATTTGGAATACAACTGGGATATATGGCCTAGCATGGCAGAGAACAAAACGATATTTAGTAAAAATTGATCCTGCGAATGGTACTTTTGATTTAATTAATAATACTTTTCGTATAATGTGGACATATTCATTGTCAACCGATGGGAAAAAAATGGCGGTGGCTGCTCGCAATGCTGATGGGTTATCTGAAATTTACATAGGCGATTCATTATTTAATAACCTGAGAAAAGTGACAAATGTATCGCATCAAATTAAAAATTGGCCGTTGCCTAAGTCAGAAATTATCCAATGGAAAAGTGAAGATGGCATACCAATTGAAGGAGTGATTTATAAGCCTATTGATTTTAATCCAAATAAGAAGTATCCACTTTTTGTAGTCCTACATGGTGGGCCTGTTTCTATTTCAACCCCTAGGCCAATTCCATCTACATTTTATCCAGTTTATCATTGGATTATGAAAGGTGCACTAGTTTTATACCCAAATTATAGGGGGTCGGTAGGGTATGGAGCCAATTTTCGTGCATTAAATGTTAGAAAATTAGGTATTGGTGATGCTCAAGATGTAATTTCTGGGGTAAACTTCCTTGATTCATTAGGGATTATTAATCGAAACCGTTTGGCATGTATGGGGTGGAGTCAGGGAGGTTTTATATCAGCATTTCTTGCGACTAATTCTACTATGTTTCAGGCAATCTCAGTAGGGGCTGGTATTTCAGATTGGGTAACTTATTATGTAGGTACAGATTTACATACATTTACCAAGCAATATCTTAAAGCAACACCTTGGGATGATCCAAAAGTATATCGTGAAACTTCACCAATTTCAGCTATAAAACAAGCACAAACTCCAACTTTGATACAGCATGGTGAGTTTGATAAACGAGTTCCAACTGCAAATGCATATTTATTGTATCAGGGGCTTAAAGATGTTGGTGCTAAAACTAAATTAATTATTTATAATGATTTTGGTCATTCAATATCACGTCCAAAGGAAAGGCTGGCAGCCATGCAGCATAATTGGGATTGGTTTGAAACATATGTCTGGCAAAAAGCAACAATCACTGACTAAATCCAAATTGAATGGACATGATATCTTCTGTTTTATTGAGCGTAAGCTTACCTTCCATAATGGCCATGTATTTCTTGATAACAGACAAATTGGCTGTTTGAGGGTCTTCAACAGAAAGTGGAAAATGCTCGTCAATATATGACTCATTTGGTTGGATTTGATATTTAATATTCATAAAAACGAAATCTACATCATCAAAGCAATTTATATAAATGGGTTGTTGATCTAATGTAACTTCAGAAATATGATCAATTAAAGCGTATAATACCTTGTAAAGGTACTGTTCATCCAGGTACACCTCCAAGGATTCATCAATTCTGAGCTCAATTACACGCCTGGTGTTTAAATTACGCTCAATTTTACGAATGGATTCTTTTATTTTGGTTCCAAGTGCTTGTTTTTTTACAGAAAGTGTTACCTCTTCTGCAGGCGTACCGAAAGATTTACTCATCACTTTTAGTATTTGTTCAGCATTTTTAGCAATACTTTCCATAAAATCGTTTT
>JAUIFR010000178.1 GCA_030430325.1 Bacteroidia bacterium
TGGTATTTTTGAATTAATCCCTTCTATGATGTCTTTCAACAATGTAGCCAACATGCCTTTTTTAGAAATCATAAGGGACTATGCTATTTTCGCCTTCTTAATAAATCTGGTAAGGGAAGTTATTAAAGATATTGATCAGGCCATTCAATTTGATAGTGAAAATAAGGACGCTCACTTGTATCAAGGGTTAGCATTTTTAGAATTAAAAGAGTATAGTGATGCTGGGCAGTCATTTGCCAAGGCGTTGGAGCTTGGTAGTGAGGATAAACGCGCATATTATGGAAAGGGATGTTCCTTATATTACTTAGGTGAGTATGAGAAATCCATAGAAAATCTGGATATTGCACTAGAAAAAGGCATTAGTGATGGACGATTATTTTATTGTCGTGGAAATGCGTATTATGAAAAGAAAGATTACCCGCAAACTCTATTAGACCTAGATAAAGCGTTCGACTTAGGTTTTAGTGATGCAGTTGCTTATCATAATCGAGGCCATGCAAAATATGAAACCAAGGATTATGAAGGAGCGGAAATAGATTTGACTAAAGCTATCGAGCAAGATTCGCAGCTCAGTATTGCATATGAACACCGAGGCAACACCTATTTTAGGCTAAAAAAGTTTAATAAGGCTATAAGTGACTATTCAGTAGCCATTGAAGATGGACAAAAAAATGCAAAAATTTATAATAATAGAGGCAAGGCATACTATAAAATTGGGGAGTATGAAAAGGCAATATATGATTTCGATAATGCCATTATGTTAGACCCAGAGTACATTCGCGCTTACGAAAATAGGGGTGAGTCCAAGTATAAAAATGAACTTTATGAAGAGGCTTTAGAGGACCTAAACTATGTTGAGCAAGCGGGAGAAGCGGATGGTAATGTATTTGGGTTATTAGGCGAATGTTATTTTGCTTTAGAAAATTATAGGGTGGCAATTAGTTTTTTTGATAAGGCCGTGGCAAAGGGTGAAAAAGAAAAGCTCATTTATTATAAAAGAGGGCATGCATATTACAAATCAGAAGATTATAAAATGGCGATTAAGGATTTGAAAAGCGCAATTGACATGGGGTATAAAGAACCCGAAGCCTATATGGATCGAGCTATGAGTTTTATCTTTCTTCAGCAGAATCGAAGTGCCTTACAAGATTTAAATAAAGTCATTGATTTGCAACCTGGTAATGCCGATGCTTTTTATAATAGGGCAATTTTAAAGGAGGGTTCGCAAGATTATGAGGGCGCCATTGAAGATTATTCAAAAGTAATTAAAATAAAGCCTGAGGATGCTCGTGCTTACTATGATCGAGGAAATGCAAAAATGGTACTCGAAAATCCAAGTAGTGCGCTTACCGATCTTGACAAAGCAATAGAACTGGATGCAAATGAAGCTTCTTTTTACAAAAGTCGTGGTTATGTGTTGTATCAATTACAAAGTCTCGAAAAGGCTTGTGGTGACTGGGAAACTGCAAAGGTGATGGGCGATGGCAAGGCCTCGTTTTATTTGAAACAATATTGCAAGTAAAAAGTTGAAAGTTTTCGATAAATTATTGAATGAATTTGGCAAAATTTAATCAAAAATTCATGATTTTTGCCAAATACGTTGAAATAATTTAAAAAGATCTACCTTGCGCTGGGTACAACATCATTCTTTAAAATTCGACAATTCTTAACATCAAGCACTTCACTAGCAAGAATTTTTTCTATAAATTCGGTTTGTCCTATGGGGCTTTGGCTATGTTTTTCGATGGATCCATTTAGTAGTGTAATACCATCAATGGTGATTTTGTTTTGACCAATTTCATCAATAAAGTTTCTCACATTGGTGTCAAAATAGATGATGCACCTCTCTGGACCGTTCTCGGATTTAATCGTTAGTGTTTTGTCCGATCTCATGTTGAGGTTATAATTACCTGTGCCAGTATAGCGGCCATCTGATACAAGAATGGTATCACCATTATCGGCATGATCAATGGCTTGTTGTAACGTTTTGTGCTCCTTTGGCACTTGTATTACCTTGGCATCGAGCGTGGTATAAAGACCTATTAAAATTAGGTAAATAGGTAATGATTTCATTTTTCAATTCGTTTAATGGCTGAAGTGCTAATTTAGTGTATTGGAGGTATATATTAAATAATTAGGGGCTATTTTTTTGATAATATTGCTGCTCTACCCCACCATTCATTTTAGGTTTTTGTTGTTTGTTTTAAATTTTCAATATTTTTATCTAATGTTTGATGTAAAATCTGCCCAAAGCGAAATACATCCATGAAGGTATTATATAATGGAACAGGTGCCATCCGAATTACATCTGGCTCTCGCCAATCTACTACTACATGTTGCCGGCTTAATGCTTCAAATACAGTTTTACCCAATTGATCAGGAATGATTAACGAAAGCTGTGCTCCTCGCTCATCAAGATTTCTTGGCGTAATTATTTGAATTTCAATAGATAATGATTTATTTATTTCGTTTACAATAAAAATTAAATAATCAGTCAGCTGGATACTTTTATTTCGTAGATTTTGAATCCCTGCCCGATCAAAAATACTCAGTGAGGCAAGTTGTGCTGCCAATGACAACACATTTTTATTACTTAGTTGCCAGGCATCAGCACCTTTCATCGGTTCAAATTCTTTTTTCATAAAAAAACGCGTATTTTCATCTGTTCCCCACCAGCCATTCAGCTTATGTTGCTTAGGATCATGGTTTTGATGAACAAATAAAGCTCCTGTAGCACCAGGCCCACTATTTAAATACTTATAACTGCACCAAGCAGCAAAGTCCACCCCCCAATCATGTAACTTTAAAGGTACGTTACCCGCTGCATGCGCCAAATCAAATCCAACTACAGCCCCTACCTTTTTGCCAACCTCGGTAATTTTATGCATGTCAAAGAGCTGACCTGTATAATATTGAACCCCAGGTAGCAAAATGAGTGCTACAGCATCACCCAGTTGCTCTATGGTGTGGAGTATATCCTGCGTGGTTAATGTGTGATTATTTGGCTTTGGCTTTAGCTCTACTATGGCCTGCTCTGCTGAGTAACCATGTAAGTTAGCTTGACTTGCCACCGTATAATAATCTGAAGGAAAAGCACCTTCCTCTACTAAAATTTTATAGCGTGTAGCGGTAGGTCTATAAAATGAAGTCAATAAAAGCTGCAAATTTGTAGTAAGGCTATTCATTGGAGTAACCTCTTCAGGTAGTGCACCAACAAGCTTGGCCAAGCTAGACTTAAACAGATGATGATACGAAAACCATGGTCTTTTAGCGTGAAAATGACCTTTTACACCAAGCTTTTTCCAATCTTCTAATTCTTCTCTAATGTATTGCTCGGTAATTTTTGGTTGTAAACCCAAGGAATTACCACAAAAGTAAATACATTCATTCCCTTCAAATTTTGGTATGTAAAATTCGTTTCGGAATTCCTTGAGTGAATCATTCTGATCAAGTTGTGCTGCGTAGGCTGTATTATTCTGAAATGTCATTTTTATGGATTAATTTTAATATTTCACAGGTGATTCTTGCCGCTTCCTGCTCTGCCTTTTTTTTGCTTTGTCCCGAACCTATCCCGTAGGTTTTATCTGCAATGGTAACTTGTGCTGTGAATATCTTATGATGTTTATATTGTTGCTCTTGTATAATATCAAAAGATATTTTTTTGCCTTCCTTTTGCACCCATTCTATAATTTTACTTTTGAAGTTAATATCCTCATTCATAATACCTTCAAAATCAAAATGAGGTGCCAATAGTTGATCTATGATAAATTGCTTACACTTTTTAAACCCTTGATCAAGGTATACCGCACCAACAAGTGCTTCTAGCGCATTTCCATAGATCGATGACCGCTTACCGCTGCGTGCTTTTGTTTCATGGTAAAGCACGTCATTAATTCCTATTTTTATAGCTACTTTGTTAAGCGACTCTCTTTTTACTACTTTTGAGCGCATTTCCGTCAGGAATCCTTCATTTTCAAGGGGGTACCTCATAAATAGATATTCACCTACAACTAAACTAAGCACAGCATCACCTAAATACTCTAAACGTTCGTTAGACTCAAGTGATTTTTTTTTTACACTTGAACTGTGGCTGATAGCTAATTTATATAAGGTAATGTTGCTGGGGGTGAATCCTATGATTCTTTTGATAGCACGATGTATGAGTTTGTCTTCTTTCTTTATAGGTCGGATGTGGCCTAGTAAGCGCACGTTTAGTCGAATTTTTTAAAGATTGCCGAAAAATTATGGCCTCCGAAACCAAACGTATTGCTTAACGCAGCATTAATTGTTCTAGATTGTGATTGATTAAAGGTATAATTAATCTTTTGGTCAAGATCTTCGTCAACTGTTGAGTGATTTATAGTGGGTGGAACCATTTGTTTTTCAATGGCTAACACACATGAAATGGCCTCAATAGCTCCAGCTGCACCTAACAAATGACCCGTCATGGACTTAGTCGAACTTAAATTTAGATTATAAGAGTGATCTTCAAATACTTTTTTAATCGCAACGACCTCACTGGCATCACCTAACGAAGTAGATGTGCCATGCACATTGATATAATCAATTTCATGGGGCTGCATGTTGGCGTCTTTAAGTGTGTTTTTCATCACAACGATAGCCCCCTCACCTTCTGGATGTGGCGCAGTAATATGGTAGGCATCTGCAGACATTCCTCCACCGCAAACTTCTGCATAAATTTTAGCACCTCTTTTTTTAGCATGTTCATATTCCTCCAAAATCAATGCGCCGCTTCCTTCACCCATTACAAACCCATCTCTATCTTTATCAAATGGTCTTGAAGCTGTTTTGGGGTCATCGTTTCTTGTTGAAAGTGCTTTAATGGCATTAAAACCACCAATTCCGGCAGATGTAATGGCTGCTTCTGAACCACCCGAAACGATGATATCAGCTTGATTAAGTCGGATATAATTATAAGCGTCGATTATGGCATTGGTGGAGGATCCGCAAGCGGAAACTGTAACAAAATTAGGTCCTCTGAAACCATGTTTTATCGAGATATATCCCGAGCAAATATCTACAATCATTTTAGGAATAAAGAAGGGGTTAAACCGGGGTGTGCCATCTCCCATAGCAAATCCCCCAACTTCTTGCTCAAATGTTGTGATTCCTCCTATGCCTGAACCCCAAATAACGCCAATTCGATCAGCATTGGTTTCATTTACTTTAATATTAGCATCGATAATTGCCTCCTCTGAAGCCACCATGGCAAACTGAGTAAAGAGATCCATTTTACGGGCCTCCTTTCTATCAAAATAGTTAAGTGGATCGTAATTCTTTACTTCGCATGCAAATTTCGTTTTGAATTTAGAAGTATCAAATCTGGTAATTAAATCAGCACCACTTAATCCATTAAACAAGTTTGTACTAAACTCATTCAATGTATTTCCAAGAGGTGTGAGTGCTCCCATTCCCGTAATGACTACCCTTCTATTCTGCATAACCCAATACTATGATTTATCCTAATATGTCGAAAAATTATCGAATGTAAACAAGTTTAGAGGAAACTTACTGCTTATTTTGCGTTCTCTTCCAAATATGAAATAGCTTGTCCAACAGTGGCAATGTTTTCTGCCTGATCATCAGGAATAGAAAGATTAAATTCTTTTTCAAATTCCATTATCAGTTCTACAGTATCTAAGGAATCTGCACCTAAATCATTTGTAAAGCTAGCTTCTGGTGTTACTTCTGAATCTTCAACTCCAAGCTTCTCAATGATAATGTTTTTTACTTTTTGTGCGATATCTGACATTGTTTTACTATTTAGTTGTTAAATATGACATGCAAAGTAATGCATTAAATCTAATAATGTCAAACAAATTATTTTGAATTTTAACTTCTATATTGGTGCACCAGCGTATTTGATAAGTAGAAGACGGGTAAAACGGAATACTACTGGGCTGATTTTCTACATAATAAAAAGGCCAGCAATGTGCTGACCTCACTCTATTTTTAATTTTATTCAATAAATTATGCAAAATACATTGAATGTTATAAGCAAATTAAGCATGAGCCATTCCTTCTAATACACTCATCACTTCTTTTACATGGCTTCTTGATACTTCTACGAGTTTCATTTCTTCATCGTTAAGCTCAAGTTCAATGAATTTTACGATACCATTTTTCCCTAATACTACTGGTATACCAAGGTAGCAGTCATCAATACCATATTCACCTGCTAATTTAACACAAACGGGGAATACTCTTCGTTGATTTTTTACGATGGCTTCTACCATTTGAGCTGCTGCAGCACCTGGTGCATACCAGGCAGAAGTCCCCATGAGCTTCACTAGTTCACCTCCACCCTTTTTCGTACGCTCTACGATTTGGTTGAGTTTTTCACTATCAATTAGTTCTGTTACAGGAATTCCACCAACAGTAGTGTATCTTGGTAGAGGTACCATGGTATCGCCATGTCCACCCATCAAAACAGCCTGAATATCTTTTGGTGAAAGGTTCAATTCACTGGCTAAAAATGCCTTGTACCTTGCAGTATCTAATATTCCCGCCATACCCATTACTTTTGTTCGGTCAAACCCTGAAGATATATGAGCTTGGTAAGTCATTACATCAAGCGGATTTGATACGACAATAATGATAGCGTTAGGTGAATGCTTGATGACATTTTCTGTCACTGATTTTACTATACCGGCATTTGTTTGAATTAAATCATCACGTGACATGCCCGGCTTACGGGGTATTCCTGAAGTGATTACAACTACCTCAGAGTTAGCTGTTTTCTCATAATCATTCGTAACACCTACACTGCGTGTGTCATACATAGTTATAGGTGATTTTTGCCAAATATCAAGGGCTTTGCCTTCAGCGACACCTTCTTTAATATCTAATAAAATTACTTCTTGGGCGACTTCTCTGTACGCAAGTACATCAGCACAAGTGGCACCAACATTTCCAGCTCCAATTACGGTTATTTTCATAGCAACAATTTTATCAATTTTAGATCCAAAAACTCAAATTTAAAAATTTGATTTAAAAGTAACGTATTCCTATCTAAATATTCATAAAATAAATCAGGTTTACTTACTTATTCGTGAAGAATTCGTAAAAGATCCTTTTATTTTGCGTGCTACTATTATATATTCACATTAGAATTAGAAAAGTAGTAGAAGTATGGCTCAAGTAACGTGTTCATTTTGTGGACGTAATAAGAAGGATGTAGCATTAATGATAAGTGGTATAAATGCGCATATTTGCAATGTTTGTATCGAGCAAGCTCAGCAAATTGTGCAAGAGGAATTACATCAAAAACCCAAGGAATCTTCCCCCAAATTCAATTTGATTAAACCCAAAGAAATGAAAGAGCATTTAGATGCATATGTGGTGGGGCAAGATGAAGCTAAAAAAATTATTTCAGTAGCGGTATACAATCACTATAAACGATTGATGCAAACAAAATCAAAGAATGATGATGTTATTGTAGAAAAGTCAAATATTATCATGGTGGGTGAAACTGGTACGGGCAAAACGTACCTAGCCAGGACCCTCGCCAAAATATTAGAGGTGCCCTTTTGTATTGCTGATGCTACGGTGCTCACAGAGGCAGGTTATGTGGGTGAAGATGTAGAGAGTATACTCACACGATTGTTACAAGCAGCCAATTATGATACCGATGCTGCTCAGCGCGGCATAGTTTATATTGATGAAATTGATAAAATTGCACGCAAATCCGATAATCCTTCAATTACTCGTGACGTTAGTGGTGAGGGTGTACAACAAGCCTTACTGAAGTTGCTTGAAGGAACTACCGTAAATGTTCCTCCCCAAGGTGGTAGAAAGCATCCAGACCAGAAGATGATCTCAGTCAATACCGAAAATATTTTATTTATTTGCGGTGGGGCTTTTGATGGAATTGATAAAATGATTGGTGGTAGATTGAATACCAGAAGTTTAGGGTTTTCATTTGATGGTGAAAAAATGGGCTTAGATCAAAATGCTGAGAGTTTATTGCGCTATATTACAGCACAAGATCTAAAAACATTTGGGCTGATACCAGAGCTTATCGGTAGATTACCTGTTATTTCATTTCTCGATCCTCTCGATGAAGAAATGCTCAAGAAAATACTTACTGAGCCTAAAAATGCACTAGCCAAACAA
>JAUIFR010000179.1 GCA_030430325.1 Bacteroidia bacterium
CAATAGGTCGTCTTGCTTGTCAGCCTTTGTAGCTAACTCATAAAGGCCATGGTAAATTTTATCTGGGGAGCTGTCTTCAATACTAGAGCTAAACTTTAAACAAATAATATCATCTTCTTTTAGGCAAAAACAACTATATTTTAAGTTATAATTGATTTCCATGAGCCGGCGCATGAGCGCAGTATGTTTTTGTGATGATTTCACAACATTGGCCTCAGCACGGAACATTTTATCATTAGCAAACCCATTTATTTTTTTAGAACCTTGGATCAACTCAAAAGTTAACTCATTATCTTTTTGATGTATGGTTACTACATCTTTTTTATCATTGATAAACTCAAAAAGAGCCACGACAGATGCGACAAAGTCATTTTTTTTATATAACTCAAATGCCTCGTTCCATTTTTGGAGTTGCTCAACAGACTTGGAATCTCCATCAAACCTTCCGAAGTCGATTTCGGGCTCAATTACTGCTGCTGAAGAGGAGAATAATTTTCTTAGAAACATATTCAAATTATTGTTTACAATTTTAAAGCTACAAGAATTGATTGCTATTTCAAAATCCAATAATTGTAATTAGAATAAAGCAATATGGAAATAAAAAGTTACTAGAACTAGATGAATTCAATCCATTTCTTTCACGTGTAGTGATCGTATTGTTTACATTTTAAACTGAATTATCGTGTAATTAGCTTAAAAAATTCGATCATGTAAAGCTAGCGCCATGCCCCCTGACATGCTTCTGTTATTATTACTCCAACCGGCTCCTAAATTACAGGCTACCAGCATTAGCCCGCATTATTCACCACCCTATCTATTGCGACCCAAAATTCCTTCAAAATCAAGCATTTACGAAAACTTGAATTTCCACCATAGCGCTGCTATGCTGAAAACCCAAAACCCTTGATTTTATTGGACTTTTGACTCTCATTACGATACTGTGATGAATAATGCGGGTTAGGCATAGTGCTGTGAAATGGTATAACTGAAAAATATTTTTTCTTGCGTTCATTGGTTTAGTTAGTTATTAATTAATGTCAATTCACATCAAAATGTTACCCTGGATGGAGGTGTATTTTAGAGAAATTTGGGTAGGATGTAAAATTTTAGAGCAATTTATGTTGAAATTACTCCTTACTTGGGTAATTGGATTGTATTTATCAAAGATTAAAATCTTGTTTTTATAATATTTTTAGGGTGTTAAGGGGGTAATTAGTTGTATTTTTCCGTTGTTTTTCTGGGTATAATACAATTTTTTGGTTTGGGCACAGGTTCGGGGAACCTGCGCCAGGAAATTTTGGAGGGCGTTTCTTAAAATGGCCTTAGCTTGTTTTTGGTCTATTGGGGCATTACAAATGCCAGTATAGATTACACCAGCATTATGCAAATTCGGGCGAGCGGGATTTTCATTTAATTATAATTTTTTAAAATAGTGTAACTAAGTCCCTGCTTTACAATCGATTCGCGATAAGGATGTGGCGGCCGCCCTTTAGGGCGGGTCCGAAGGACGGAACCCGTAAGCAGCCTGGTCCTCAGCGCCAAAGGTGCTGAGGAATCGCCCAAAAAGTAAAAATCTTATCAAAAAAATAAATCAATCTAATAATCAAATATACAAAGGTATAATGCAATATAAATATCTGATAAACAAATAAATAAAAGAATATAATGCGAAAAAACAAACAATCTCAACTATCATTTTTCTAAATGCACAACGCGTATAAATATTATAAAAATAATAATAAGTAAATTTCAACAATAAAATCTAAACTTAGAGAAACATCTCAAACAAAAATGAGATCAATTATTTACGTTAACTCAAATTAGCCTTAAACAATCTTATAAAAATTTGATAGGTCTATCAAAAATAGTAAAAGTTTAAAATGATCAATTCACTCATATTCAGGTTAAATAATCATTAAATTTAGCAAAATATGTTCAGAATAAATGAAAAACCTGCCATTTTACCCAAAATGAGAAAAAATAGACGTAACTTGAAACAAAATTAGATTACAAAACGTATAATACGATAAAAAGCCTATGTATCCAGAAGAGATGGTACTTCCCATGCGGGAGGATTTAGTTAGCGAAGGTTTTACCGAGTTTAAAACAACGCAAGATGTAGATGCTTATTTTGAAAACGCTCAAGGTACAGCACTGGTAGTGTTCAACTCGGTTTGTGGTTGTGCAGCTGGTGCGGCGCGCCCTGGAGTTAAGTATGGTCTTCAGAAAGCTACTAAAAAGCCAGATCAATTATTTACAGCCTTTGCAGGTGTTGATAAAGAAGCAGTGGAGCGTGCTCGTTCGTACACATTGCCATTTCCGCCATCTTCACCATCTGTAGCGTTATTTAAAGACGGTAAGTTGATTCATTTTGTAGAGCGGCATCATATTGAGGGCAATAGTGCGGAGGCCATTGGCAATCATCTCGCACAGGTATTTGACGAAATGTGCTAACGCTACTCAAATACGTTTAGCTTTTGTTTTGAATCACGTGTAAAGCATCCTCATCTATTGCTTCTTGATGGATTTTTGTGCCATTTATAAATGGGGCTGGTATGCCTTGGCCAAAGGTTTTGGGGCTCGTAAAGATATGTGCTTCATCCCATAGATTATATGTGATGAATTGATTTAAAACAGCAGCACCACCTTCTACCAGTACACTTTGGATGTTTCGATCGTAGAGGTCCTGCAAGAGTTGATGGAAAAAATTTTCTTTTGGAATGCGAATGTAAGCGGGCCTTGGCTCCTTCATTGTTGTGTAGGAGTAAAATAGGGTAGGAGCTTGGTTATCAAATATATTCAGCGAATTATCTAGTTTTTCGAACCGATCGATGATGATGCGCGTGGGGTTTTTGCCCGGCCATTGGCGTGTGGTAAGTTTTGGGTTATCAGTCATGGCCGTTCCGCTACCGATGAGTATGGCGTCTTCCTCACTGCGGTAACGGTGTACATGCATCCTTGATCGCATTGAGCTAATCCACTTCGAGTCTCCATTTTCTCTGGCAATGAATCCGTCTGTGGTCTGGGCCCATTTTAAAATGATATAAGGGCGTTTTAACTTATGAAAAGTAAAAAAGCGGCGGTTTAGCCAAGCACCTTGCTCGCCTAATAAACCAGTTTCTACTTGGACGCCATTTGATTTTAATTTCTGAATGCCTTGATCCTTCACCTTTGGGTTGGGGTCTGTATTGCAGATGACTACATGTGGGATCTTGTGTTTTAAAATCAAATCTATACAGGGAGGTGTTTTGCCATGGTGGTTACAGGGCTCGAGGGTCACATACATGGTGGACTTTGTTAATAATGCTTTGTCCTCCACACTGCTAATGGCCTCTACCTCAGCATGTGGTCCGCCAAATTGACCGTGCCAACCTTCTCCAATGATCCGGTCTTGATGCACCATGACTGATCCCACAAGTGGGTTGGGGCTTACTTTACCCTTGCCATATCTTGCTAGTTGTAAAGCGCGCTGCATCCAAAGATCCATAGGGTTGCATCCAATATTACAAGAGTTTATGTAAGGCCAGCTCAAATCCCGCCTTTGAAAGGCCCAGCGTATCTTTGTGCCGCTCATATATTTCTTCCATGCCCCGCTTAATGGTTGCTGATGTATCTCTAAATATGGCTTGGTCGGTAAGTTCTACATCATCTTCCATCAAATAAGCAAAAACTCTGGCCATACCGCAGTTGGCAATAAAATCAGGAATTACGGATATGTGCTTATCGGCGTAGGCCATGGTTGGCCCAAAGAATATCTCGGGGTCACTGAATGGTACATTAGCTCCGCAGGAGATCACCTCGAGCCCTGTGCGGATCATCACTTCCACTTGGTCATGGCTAATGAGTCTTGAAGCCGCTGCTGGGATAAAAATTTCGGTCTCAAGCTCCCAAATGCGTCGATTAACTTCGTCAAACGAGAGCATATTATCAGCTTTTAGCTTATTCCCATCACGTTGAAGGAATAAATCCTTAATTTGTTCAAAACTAAAGCCTTGTTCGTTTACCAAGCCCCCATCTTTATCAATAATGCCTACGATTTTTACACCTTGACCGGCTAAATAATAAGCTGCTGCTGCACCTACATTCCCCCATCCTTGGATGATGGCCCGCTTGGTTTCGACCTTAACCTCAGGTTTCCAAATAGCATAATAATGAAATACGGCCTCGGCAACGCCATATCCTGTAATTAAGTCAGCAACGGTATACTTACGAGCTAGAGATGGCGTGTATGAGGCATCTTCCACTACTTTGGTTACGCCTTGGCGCAATTGCCCTATTTTTTTGATTTTCTGGGGTTCATTGGGTTTGAAGTGTCCGTTAAGAATCCCCTCTTGAGGATGCCAGAGTCCATAACTTTCGGTAATGGGGATCACTTCATGGATTTCATCTACATTGAGGTCACCTCCAGTGCCATAATATTTTTTGAGTAGCGGAATTACAGCCTGATACCATCTTTTGAGGACTTCATCCTTACGAGGATCCTGAGGATCAAAGTTGATCCCGGATTTAGCACCACCAATGGCCGGGCCTGAAACCGTAAATTTTACTTCCATGGTTTTGGCTAGGGATTCTACCTCTCGCATATCGAGGCCTTTGCGCATTCGGGTACCACCGCCTGCAGCACCGCCCCGAAGGGAATTAATGACCACCCAACCGGTAGCTTCGGTGTGTGGATCATCCCATTGGAATACAATTTCGGGCTTTTTATTCTCAAAATCGCTAATGAGAGTTTGTATATCTTTATTGGTAAGTGTCTGCTCCATATTGTAGATTTGTTTTACGAAGCGAATATAGGAAATCGGGGGATAATCGGCAACTATTATATATGGCTTGCTGTTTATTTTTTTGGTTTATTTTACGGCAATATAAAATGAGCTGAAATGATGATTTGCTTACATTTTGATTGAAGTTACTATCAAGATTATATTTTAGTTGTTAAAATTATATTTATCGTGATTTGGGTTATGGAATATTCTATATATTATACTCTTAATTTTAACTTATGAGTAAACTATTTATGAAAAAATTTAAATATCTGTTGGTTGTATTTGCAATCAGTTTTGTAGTTACCTATTTAGTTAACAATCAATACTCTAAGATAAACCTGTCAAACAAACAGAATGCCCAAATGGAAGAAGTGGGAACGAATAAATTTAGTGATACATTAAAATTAGCTAGAAAGGAGGAAATAAAGGATGAAGCTATTTTGGATTTAGACACTATCAACTTGTTAAGAGAAACAAAAACTTGGAAAGTTAGAATTGTGGGCTACAATTATGGTGGTATTATACGAGAACCCCGAAGATTTGATTATAATGGCCAAGATTTATTTTTTTCAATGGACAAAAATAAATTTTGCCATTATCCTTTAAATAACTTTACTACGTGTTCATATGACATTAAACTGGCCACTATATTTAATAGTACAAATTTTTATAGAAAGGGAGATTCTGTTTATTGCTTATCTCGCTTAGAAGAAGATGAGAATGCTGCCATTTTTTCCTTAAAAGATAAAAATTTTGTGGGCCAAGGTCAATATCCTGCAGAATGGTTAACCAAAATCGATGAATACTATGCTCCAAATAATGAAATCAAGGCTTCCAATTATAAAGGTTCCATACTACTAACTAATATAAAAAATGGAGAAAAAAAACTACTAAATCTTAGTACTTTTCATGAGGGTAACATAAAAAGAATTTTGTGGAGTACGGATAGTCAACGACTTTTTTATGAGGTGGGTGGTGAATATCCAAGTATATGGGAATTAAATATTGGTACCTATAAACTTAATAGAATTACTGATATCAAAGGAGCTATGGATCCATTTTATTATCAAAAAGGAGAAACCGATTTTATTTTGTTTGCTTCAAATTATGACAGGTCTGGGACTCTATATGTTGCCACTAAAGAAGAAAAATTACCAGGATATTATCTTGAAGAACGTAATTTTGTTGGGGCTATTGACATTCCAATCAGCATTAAGGAAGGAACTGCCATTAAATTTGAAATGGAGTTTTTTGAACCTATATTAGAAGGTAGATATGGAGAACGATTTGGAGGAAATGAAGAGGATTGGACTGAAGAATCAGTTTATAAAATTGGAATAATACAATCCGGCATATATGAAGGGGATACTCTATATCGTGTTGAACGTGAATATGATGGCTCCAAAACTGGAAAAATTGATTTTTCGACCTATCGCTGCATAAAAAAAGATAATAAACTGGTGATATTTCCGAATGCTTCAAGTAATAAAAATATTATTGAGGTTAATACTTTGTATAAGAGAGTATATGTAGATGATTATCATGACTTTGTTAATCCAAAATATGGGTTACTTGACTCTAAACTTTTCAGCGGAGTGGAGGAGCTCTTATTTGATAAAACAGCCTGGCTAAAAGGTTTATATTCAGATAAAATAATCCAATTGAAAATGGATAACCGAGAAATAGAATTAGAAATGGTGAGTGAATGGATTGGTGATTCATTACGGAAATATAATGGTGGGAAGTGGTTTTTAATACCTCATTTGGATGCTTTCAAAGATAATTTAGTAGTAGCCTATCGAGATGACCGTTATGGTAATTATTGGATTGAAAGTAATCATGCCATATCTAATCGCCTTACAGAATTTCAGTATGTTCATGGAGGAGTGTTTTTTATACGAGAAGATAAATCTGTTTTGGTCTACAAGGTGAAGCTTGGTGAATTTGATATAAAAAATGCCGAGCAGTATGTCCCTTTTAGTTTTTTTGATTGTGAAAATGATGCAACAGACATTGCCTATCTTTATAGGGAAAACAGCTTTGATGAGAATGATGTAAAACCAATTACTAAAAGTACCGCTAATTTTATAGGGTACTCCTTAAAACGGTTTCATTGGGTGTATGGTGAATTTTATGATGTTGCGAGTATGCAATATAATGATTATTTACAATATTTAGAGTCATATGGTAAAGACTCTGAATATGAATCGTATGACGATTTCGTATCTGGAGTTCCATTTTTTTTAGTAAAAGATCCTTTTGGAAGATGGATTAGGTATATTAACAAAAAATATATTAACCCAGTTCTATGTGAACCTATCATCTATGTTTATGATAGTTTAAATAGACCCCTTGAGTTAGAAGTTGGTAATGTAAAGCTAATTGCCACTACACCATTTACAAAGAATAAATGGAATATAACTGGCAGCGCTAATGGAGAAATAGTCGATATAGTTTCTGGGGTCAAATATCCTTATTTGTTTTGGGAAGGTATAGGTGATATTTTACCTCCACTTAAATTGGGATTTGTAGTTAAACAAAATGAGGTTGAGTTTTTCCTAGAGGAGAAGCTTGCTATATTAGGGTTGCGCGGAAAAGAAATTAAGGACTTTAAGGAGGCATGGTTTTCTGAGCTTACCGAGAAACCATATTGTTTTATAGGTTTTTATCCGTCGGAATTAATTAATGAATATGCTCCTCTTGTTATGTCTCCAACGCCTGATATGGTAATCAGAGTATTAATGGGTTATCAGCCATTATCAACCCATATGGTCGTGGATGAACCTACGCTTATTCCAGTGCAAAGAAATGAAGGTTTTATGTTAGTTGAATGGGGGGGCGTGAAGCATTCAATTGGGTTTGATTAATGATCCCAAAATGGTGATTAGACTTTTGATTATGATTCCCCACTCAGACGAATTTGTTATGCGCCTAAAATCTAAATGTGCATTTACATTGCCGAATATAAGCATTATATTAAATATAAAAAATAATTACACATTAATTTATTAAAATTGGAGTTTATCAAATAATTAATTATTAAAGCATGTATAAAGCTTTACAATCGATTCAGCGATAAGGATATAAAAGGCCAGCCGCTTGCGGCTGGGTCCGAAGCGGGCAAACCGTTAAGAAATGATACATTTAGTATCATTTTAGGTTTAATGCAGGGACTCCTACTACTTTATCAAAAAACTCACAAATTATAAAGTAAAAAAACAAACTCTTAAGATATTACTATTTTCTCGCCTTTTTAATACAACTAATTTGTGTAATTAATTATTATAAACTATATAGTATATAATACTAATTTAGAAAAAATTTGAGCTTGCCCTCTGATTTTGCT
>JAUIFR010000180.1 GCA_030430325.1 Bacteroidia bacterium
CCAACGCGCTTATTTTGATGGTACTGCCCTTTTTCAAGCAATTTATTAGTCACGGCAGTTTTTTTACTATATTTTCCGTTATAGACCAAGGCATTCATATGTGGGAATGTTTCTTCGTAGGCCTCTACTTTCACTATGCTATAATCTGCAAAATATGTGATCGTAATATTCTTTTTTGCTCCTATTAAATCAACATAATCAAGTTGATAGTCTTTTTGCCCCTCTGACGTATAAAATGTTTTACGTTTTACAATTCCATAATAAAATTCCTCATCAACTTCTTTTTGCCCAAAAATATAGGTGCTAAATACTCCGTGCTTGGTACCATAGTGATAGTTGGCTTCTTCTACTAGTTCGCCATCTGGCAGCCATTCTTTGTATGAATTATGAGCTAATCCTAATACAAAGCTCCCCTCTTTAAAGGGGTTTTCATTTAATTTGTAAAATAGCTGTAATGCTCCATGTAGTAATTTACCGCTAAATTTGCCGTCAGCTTCCTTAATTTGGCCATCCTCATAATAATAGTATGTTTTTCCAGGTAGCGCATTTATGTGATCACAACCCTTACACACTTCGATGGTCCCTTTAAATTCCTCGTTATCAACTGTTACCACTTGTGTCTCATAATATCTTCCTATACCATACAGATCAATTTGAAAGAATGAAACCGCCAGAAATACCAGTAATTGAATATTGAATACTTTGATCATTGATCATTTTATTAAATAATTTTATACAAAATAGGGTATTTGGTATTTTTTTGATAAATATTTATGCAATTATTCCTACTTATGTACCTTTGACTCAAATATTAATCAGTTAACCTTCATCAGAAGTCCTGTTTGTGATCAAATAATGTAGGTTTAATTATGTGGAAGGTGCGGAACGGTTTTGACTCCTTTTTAAGATTTTCTTTCGAATCTCCTCTAAATTGCCTTTGGGTATGGCTTGAATTAACTGCTTGGTGTATGCCTGTTCTGGATTATCAAAAAGAAGATTCGGGAAACCAGTTTCCACTATTTCGCCTTCTTTCATCACGATAATGCGATCTGCTACAAATTTAATTACAGACAAATCGTGTGAGATAAAAATGTAGGTGAAATTAAACTCTTCTTTTAGTTCATTCAGTAAGTTTAAGACTTGTGCCTGTACTGAAACATCAAGCGCCGATACAGATTCATCACAAATAATAAATTTTGGCTGCAGCGCTAAGGTTCGAGCAATGCATATTCTTTGCCTTTGCCCACCAGAAAACTCATGGGGGTAACGATTCAAATGTTTACTTTCCAATTGTACTTTTTTTAGAAGCTCTAGTGCCTTTTCTTTACGTTGCTTACGGTTTTTGAGTATAGAATGAATCCGCATAGGCTCCATGATGATATCACCAATTGTTTTTTTGGGGTTAAGGGAGGAGTATGGGTCTTGAAATATGATTTGAATCTCTTTTCGCAGGCTTCTTAACTCTCTATTTGAATATCCTAATATTGATTTGCCTTCAAAAATGATATCTCCACTTGTTGGCTCAAGTAGCCTCAATATCGTTCTACCTAGTGTGGTTTTGCCACAACCAGATTCACCAACAAGGCCGAGTGTTTCCCCAGGATACACATTAAAGCTAACGTCATCGACTGCTTTCATGAATTCCACTGGTTTTCCAAACAGGTTTTTCCGGGTAGGGTAATGCTTTTTGAGGTTATTTACCTCCAAAATGGGTGGTTGTTTAATTAAAAATTGTTGCTTCTTGTGTATCTCATCTTCACTAAGTACATTCAAAAGTAAAGCTTCACCTACAGATTTATACTTATTCTGTTCTTTTTCAACAATTTTACCTTTTTGGTCTACACCCATAAAATCAGACACCGTAGGTAAGTGTTTGAGTTTAATGTCTAGCCGCGGCCTACATGCCAGCAGTCCTTTGGTATAAGGGTGTTGTGGATCAGAAAATATCTTCCAAACGCTACCAGATTCCACAATTTTACCTCTATACATCACAATGACACGATCAGCAACTTCAGCAACCACTCCTAGATCATGCGTGATAAACATAATAGCTGTATCGTGTTCGTCTCTCAATTGCTCCATGAGCTCAAGGATACTAGCCTGTACAGTAACATCTAGGGCAGTTGTTGGCTCATCTGCAATCAATAAAGATGGATTACAACTCATGGCCATGGCAATCATAACACGCTGTATCTGACCACCAGAAATTTGATGTGGGTAGGCCTTAAATATTGCTTTTGGGTTTGGTAGTTTGACTTGATCAAACAAATGAAGTGTTCTTTTTTGCGCCTCAATTCGGCTAATCTTTTGATGAACCAGGATGGCTTCCATTACTTGATCCCCGCATGTATAAACGGGGTTTAATGAACTCATGGGTTCTTGAAAAATCATAGAGATTTCATTGCCGCGAATCTGTCTTAATTCTTTATCAGATAATTTTACTAAATCAATTTTACCAAGTGTTGGTGAATTAAAAATAATGGACCCTTTTGCGATCTTACCAGGTGGCTGTGGAATGAGGTTCATCACCGAGAGCGCCGTTACTGACTTCCCAGACCCAGATTCTCCTACAATACCGACAGTTTCTCCCTTATTGATTTTAAAACTAATATTATTAACGGCTTTAACGATACTATGCTCGGTCTTAAAGTGTGTGCTTAGCCCGTCAATTTCAAGTAAAGGCTCCTTAATAATTTTTTCAGTTTTTTGCATTAAAGATGCTCTAGTTATAATATCACTGTAATATGCTTTAATAATGGTCATCATTAACCACCACAATTGAACATGCTAAAATAATAAAAATAAACTATTGCACATAAATTAATGGAAAAAGGTCAGTTTAATTTAGTTTTTTGGGTGTGATATTCAAATTTACATTACCTATTAACCTGTTCAGGTATTGTGTTTAAGTTTTTTTATCCTAAAAAGTACATCTGTTTATTCTAAATTAAATTCCAATTGCATCAATTGGAATTAATAATTTGATTGGACATACACTTTTTTACAGTGCCAATTTTATATTAAATAATACTAAAAAATGAAACAGATTGACATTGAAAACCTTGATATGGAAGATATATATATTAAAGGAGATCAATTTTGCATCTATTTTATTTTTGGATATGCCACCTTAAGTTTATGCTTGGCAAACTTACATGATACTTGGAAAACAGCCATCTTGTTTAATATGATTTGCTTGCTTCTCTTTGCTGTTAGTAAATACATTTTCGAAAATAAGATTATTCATAGAGTTGCTATTTCCTTAATACTGTTTGCGTATCCACCAATATTAATGTATCAGTCAGAGGGTTTTCCCTTAGTAATGATGTTTTTTATAGTTTCAATAATGGCATTAATTAGTTATCAGAACTTTAACTACCTTTTGCCTGGCTTCCTTCCTGCACTAGCATATACCATGACTATTTTGATTTTAACATATTATGGTCATGAATACAAAAGGTACTTTTTTAATGTTGAAAATTTAGATCTAAAGTTGCTCTTATTATTTGGTAATTTAATACCAGCCATTGCGGTATTTGGTGCATTTGGGCTGATAAAAAATATGCGTAGTCAAACAATTCTCAATAAAAAACAGCTCCGTATTATCAAACTGCAAAATGACTTGGTAATGAGTAATAAAAAATATGCACATGCTATTGCCAACGGGGATCTATCTATAAAACAAGATGTTGATAAAGAGGATGAGTTAGGACAGGCCCTTTTACTCATGCAAAATAATCTACTACAAGTTTCTCAAAAAGAGGATGACGAAAAATTCTATAATGAGGGTATCTCAAAAGTGAACGAAGTGTTACGAAACTATCAGGATGTGTTAGATGAACTGTGTTACCAACTAATTTTGACTCTTGTTAAATTTTTAGAAATAAACCAGGGGTCAATTTTCTTACTTGAAGAGGAAAATGACCAAAAATACCTAGATTTAAAAGCGAGCTATGCCTACGATAAAAGAAAGTTCCGACAAAAGAAAATCGAGATAGGACAAGGCCTTATTGGTCAAGTATATTTAGAGAAAAAAGAAGTGTATGTAACTGAAATACCTGATCAATATACTTATATAACCTCTGGTTTGGGCAGAGCAACAGCCTCTGTGGTATTTATTTTCCCCATCGTTCACGAAAATATTTGTATTGGCGTGATTGAATTAGCTTCATTTGAAAAGTTTGAAGATGTTGTATTTAAATTCTTAAAAAATACATCAGATAGTATTGGAGCAACTATTTCTTCGGTAAAGGCTAAACAAGAGATGGGTGAACTGTTAAAGCAGTCTAATTTTATGACCGAGCAAATGAAAGCTCAGGAAGAAGAGATGCGTCAAAACATGGAAGAGATGATGGCCACTCAAGAAGAATCAGAGCGAATCATTAAGGAATTACAAGACCGAATCACCTCATTAGAGCAAAACAATGGTTAAAATACAGTTTTTAATTGATTTTTGATCAATTATCGCTTCTTATTTGAATGTATTTAGCAAAAAATATTCAAAATAATATTTTCTCTGGCTTAAATTGGATTCTACTTCATCAATTAGTATATTTTGGTCACTATGAATAAAATGGCCACATTTGTTTCAGTTTTTTCATTGGTAGTACTTATGGTACATGCCCAAAATTTTACCACTAACAAGCTATCTGATAAACACATAAACCAGTTTAATATTAATCAGATTAATTCACTTAGCGATCAAACAATTAAAAAAGGCTACTATCTAGTGCCTGCTTTTTTTGGTGTATATCATAGTACAAATTTATACTTACGGGACCTCAAAAAAAAGAACATATCAGCCTTTGGGCTCATGAATCATGTAGACAACCTATTTTTTGTATGTATCGGTTATCATGCCGATCTCGAAGAAATCAAACGGCAAAAGCAGACGCAACTTAAAAGCAGACGCTTTAGTAAACTTTATATAGTAGAATTAAATTAAATTAATTCTAAATTATTATTAGAGGTGTGATATCCATATCGATTTTTTACCTTTGTGAGGAGGTTTTGTAAGGACGATTTCTTAATTTTATTGGCAGACAATTAGAATTTGATATTTAAAAGATATATGGAGTATGGCATTTGACATTGAAATGATTAAATCAGTTTATGCAGGTATGGGTGCCCGCATTGATGCAGCGAGAAAAGTAACAAATAAACCACTTACTTTAACGGAGAAAATATTGTATGCGCACTTATTTGGTGGCCAGGCCACTCAAGCGTTTACCCGTGGAGAATCTTATGTTGATTTTGCTCCGGATCGAGTTGCTATGCAAGATGCTACTGCGCAAATGGCCTTACTACAATTTATGCAAGCTGGTAAAAACAAAACAGCTGTACCAAGTACAGTTCATTGTGATCACCTCATATTAGCAAAAATTGGAGCAGAGAAAGATCTTGAAGTGGCCAATGACACAAATCGGGAAGTATATGATTTTTTGGCATCCGTATCCAATAAATATGGTATAGGTTTTTGGAAACCAGGAGCAGGTATCATTCATCAAGTTGTATTAGAAAATTACGCTTTCCCTGGTGGAATGATGATCGGTACAGACTCACACACACCAAATGCTGGAGGGCTAGGAATGGTTGCTATTGGAGTAGGAGGTGCTGATGCAGTGGATGTTATGGCGGGGATGCCTTGGGAGCTTAAGTTTCCTAAATTAATTGGTGTGAAACTCACGGGTCGATTGAGTGGATGGGCATCAGCTAAAGATGTCATTTTAAAAGTGGCTGGTATTTTGACCGTAAAAGGAGGTACTGGCTGTATTGTAGAGTATTTTGGTGATGGTGCTGACAATATTAGCTGTACGGGTAAAGGCACTATTTGTAATATGGGAGCTGAAATTGGAGCCACTACTTCTCTATTTGCATATGGAAATAAAATGCGGGAATATTTAGTGGCAACAGAGCGAGAAGATATTGCTAATGAGGCAGATAAGATTAAGCATCACTTACGTGGCGATGAGGAGGTTTATCTTAATCCGGGAAAATACTATGATCAGCTCATCGAAATCAATCTTTCAGAATTAGAGCCGCATGTTAATGGACCTTATACTCCGGATGCAGCATGGCCTATTTCAAAATTTGCTGATACAGTTAAAGAAAAAGGTTGGCCTCAAAAGCTTGAAGTGGGACTTATTGGATCGTGTACTAATTCCTCGTATGAGGATCTTACAAGAGCTGCATCTATTGTAAAGCAGGCCAATGAAATGGGGCTGAAAGTAAAGTCAGAGTTTACGATTACACCGGGCTCTGAGCAAGTGCGTTATACAGCTCAACGAGATGGCTTGCTTGATACATTCGAAGAGGTTGGTGGCGTGGTCTTAGCGAATGCTTGTGGGCCATGTATTGGTCAATGGGCACGGCATAATGAAAACCCCGAAAAGAAGAACAGCATCATTACTTCATTTAATAGAAACTTCTCAAAACGGAATGATGGTAACCCAAACACCCATTCATTTGTGGCCTCTCCTGAGTTAGTAACGGCTTTAGTTTTTGCCGGAGACTTGGGCTTTAACCCTGTAACGGACACCCTCACGAATGACCAAGGGCAAGAAGTCAAATTTGAAGAGCCGAAAGGTATTGAATTACCGCCTCAAGGTTTTGATGTAAAGGATGCAGGTTATCAAGCCCCCGCGGCTGACGGATCTCAAGTTGAGGTTGTGGTTAGCCCTACCTCAGATCGATTACAGCTTTTAGAGCCATTTACGCCTTGGCACGGTGGAGATCTACTTGGTTTACGCTTGCTTCTTAAGGCTAAAGGTAAATGTACTACAGACCATATTTCGATGGCGGGTCCATGGCTGAAGTACCGGGGGCACCTCGATAATATTTCTAATAATATGTTTATTGGTGCTGTAAATGCTTTCAATGATAGCACCAACAATATTAAAAACTTTGAATCAGGTAAATATGAGCCTGTACCTGCAACAGCAAGGGCCTACAAAGCAGCAGATATTGGAACCATCGTTGTAGGTGACGAAAATTATGGGGAAGGGTCTTCAAGAGAGCATGCTGCTATGGAACCCAGGCATTTAGGTGTAAAAGTGGTATTGGTGAAGTCATTTGCCAGAATTCATGAGACTAACCTCAAAAAACAGGGTGTGCTGGCGCTTACGTTCGCAAACCCAAGTGATTATGATAAGGTGCAAGAAGCAGATATGATTGATGTCATCGGGCTAAGTCAAATGAAGCCAGGGCAACAGATTTCTATCGTTTTAAATCATGAAGATGGAAGCAAGGATGAAATCTTAACTCATCATACCTATAACGAAGGTCAAATTGAGTGGTTTAAGGCTGGTTCTGCATTAAATATGATCAAAGAAGCAACAAATTAATTAAATGCAATTATGAAAGAGATGGTAACAAGAAATAGGTCCCTAACCCCAGAGACAGAAAAATTACTTAATAATCAAATTGTATTAGAGGCAAGTTCGTCAGCCCAGTACCTATCCATGGCCAGCTGGTGTGATATGCAAGGTTTCCAGCATTCGGCGAGTTTTTTGTATGAGCATGCAGACGAGGAGCGTATGCATATGCTTAAACTATTTAATTATATTAATGAAGCTGGTGGACACGCATTGCAGCCTGAAATAAAAAATATTAAGCATCAATATCAGACGCTACGGGAGGTATTTGAAGAAATATTGGGCCATGAGATTGATGTAACTCGTAATATAAATGAGCTGGTGGATCATTGCATAAATACAAAAGATTATGCCACTTTTAATTTTTTACAATGGTTTGTAACCGAACAGCGTGAAGAAGAGACTATTGCACGGCGGGCCCTTGAAATTTTTGATATCATTGGAGAAGAAGGTGTGGGCCTTTGGACCATTGATATTGAAATTGGAAAATTGCATGGTGCTGGTAATTCTAATGATGCTTAATTAGTTACCCAGAATTGTATTGGTCATACTATTGACGAGGGATATTCAGAAGTAAGGCACTCACCAGGAAAAGATAATGAAAATATAGGCTTAACAATGTTATTAACTGTTAGTACGCTGATCAATATACAACATATTATATAGTCAAATACAATTATTATATAATTGGGTAAAAATTGGGTATACTTCTCCCTAGAAGGCTGGTA
>JAUIFR010000181.1 GCA_030430325.1 Bacteroidia bacterium
ATTTTTAATTTTTACCTTTTCGCAACTCGCATTGCATGCCCAATGGATTGACCAAGGGGAAACGATTTTTACAGCTGACCAACCCGTTATAAAAAATGATATGACACTTGGAGGATCGTTGTCGCTTGGGGGATCAATCATTGGACCGCCCTTGTTCTCTATCCAAGGAGCAAATCAAAACTCATTGTTGCGGCTAAATTTTACAACCAATTCGGTTGAGCTTGGTACTTCGTCTGCAACTGGAAGTTATGCAACAGCTGCCGGAAAAAATTCCATGGCAAGTGGATACTCGGCAACAGCATTAGGGCTCAATGCGCAGGCACAAGGGTCATATTCTTTTGCAGCGGGTTATTACGCGAAAACAACTGGTATTTATACTACAGCCATTGGAATGCGTGCTGAAGCAAATGGACAATATGCTACAGCTATTGGGCATTTCGCAAAGGCAAACGGAAATAATTCAACCGCTATTGGTTATGGTGCACAAGCATACGGAATTGATGCCGTATCTATTGGAAATAGCACTAAAGCATATGGTTCTTACGCATTAGCTATGGGTAGGTGGTCTGAAGCTGCAGGTAATTATGCCACAGCTACAGGGCGAAATACCCGTGCGAATAGCTTGTCGAGTTTTGTGGTAGGCCAATACAATGTAGGTGGAGGAAACAATTGGGAATGGATTGAAGAAGATCCCCTTTTTGAAATTGGGAATGGGCAAAGTAGCCAAAACCCAAGTAATGCACTGACCGTACTTAAAAACGGAAATGTAGGGATTGGTATAACTGCTCCAGCACAAAAACTGCATGTTGATGGTACGGTTAGAGTTGTAGAACACATTATTGCAGATGGCGCTATTAAAAACCTTCGAGTAAAACTAGGAAACACAGATGGCTATGTAAAATTGAAGCATACTACTGATAATACTTACCGCACAGCCATCGCTCCTTCAGATATTGACACTAAAGAGTTATTAATCAACTCCGACCCTGATACTGATTTTGCTAATGGTACGAGAGTGATGGGAACCGGTTTATTAGTGGATGGACAAGTTGCCATCGGTACCTCCTTCCAACCTAATTATAAATTAGCCGTAGATGGTAAAATTATCTGTGAAGAGATCAAAGTGAAGCTTTCTCAAAACTGGCCTGATTATGTATTCGAAGATAGCTACGAATTAATGCCTTTAGAATCTGTACAAGAGTTTATCCAAACTAATGGCCACTTACCAGCGGTACCTTCAGCAAAAGAAGTGGAAAAAGAAGGAATCGATATCGCAGCCATGAATGCCAAATTATTGCAAAAAGTGGAGGAATTAACGCTGTATATGATCGACTTGAAAGTTGAAATGGATGCTGTAAAGGCCGAAAACCAAAAAATGAAGGCTCAAGTAAAAGAAATAAGCAAAAACTAGTCTGTAAACTTAATTTAATCTTATGAAAAAATTAATAATTTATGGCCTAGTCATGCTCATATTAAGCACGGAGCTTATCGCTCAAAATAAAAGGCCATCGCACGTAAAAGGAGAGTTGATGATTCAGTTAACAACTGAAGCCTATCAAGTCTATAAATCAAATTATAATGCCAAAGGGCTATCAACAGGCCTACGTCAAATTGATCAATTGAATAGTGAATTTGAGGTAAAAGAGATTAAACCTCTTTATCATCAAATCAATAGAGACCTTGCCAAAAACAAGAATGGTATAGAACATCGAAGCTTTATGATCAAAGTAGATGAATCTGTTGATATTTTGGAGATGAAACGAACGTATGAACAGTTAAAGGAAATTGTTAAGGCTGAGCCTAATCATATTTATTATTTGCATATGCCACCAGGTCAAGGAAATACAAGTGTCTCAAAGGCGAAAAGTAGTAATCTGAAAGTATCTGAAAACAATAATATAAATAATTTCCCGAATGATCAGTACTTCGATCAAGAAAATGGGTTCCTTCAATGGGGGCATGAAAACCCAGGTAATAATGCTGTTTTACAATACCCTTATGAAGATAGTACCTATGTGGGTGATTATGATTGTGATGCCGACACTAAAGAAGCTTGGGCATATACAACAGGCTCAAGTAATGTCACCATTGCCTTTATCGATACCGGAATCGATTATAATCACCCAGAATTTATTGGGCGAATTCGTTTTGATCATGCTTATAATTCATCAACGGAAACTTTTGGTGCACAAGACGATCATGGACATGGTACCTTAGCAGCAGGTATTGCAGCTGCCAAAGGAAATAATTCCATTGGAGTAGCCGGGGTAGATTGGAACTGTAAAATATTGCCTATTAAAGCAACTAGTGAGAATGACTTGACCAATCAAGCAGTTATAAATGGTCTTAATTATGCTGCTGGTAAATCTTATGTTAGGATCATTAGCATGAGTTTTGGTGGGCCTAGTTATAATTCATTTTATGAAGAAGCAGTTGACAGTGCACATGCCGCAGGAAAGATTCTTTTTGCCGCTTCTGGGAATGATAATTATGATATCGTGGATTACCCTTCTGCCTATGATAACGTAATATCTGTTGGCGCACTAAGTCCTTGTAATACAAGAAAAGCAAGCAAAGGGAATACCTTTTCTCCAGCAGGAATTTCATGTGATAATGATGACAGGAAAGATAAGCATGCTACTCAAAATTACTACATTTATTGGGGAAGTAATTTTGAAGATGGTAAACTCGATTTTGTGGCGCCATCCGTATTACTACCAACCACAGATATCATGGGTGCAGAAAATGGTTATTCACAGTACGTTTCTTATTACCAAAGTGATAATAATGGGAATTATGTATATGATACTTATGGCACATCCATGGCTTCTCCATTTGCGGCAGGTATTGCTGCCTTAATGCTTTCGGTAAATCCTGAATTAAGCAATGTCGAAGTACGTGCCATGATGCAGGCTACTTGCGTAGATATTCAAGATCAAGGATATGATGCTTATACAGGTTATGGAAGAGTAAATGCACTAAATGCGGTAAAAGCAGCCCTCGGTATCTGTGAAGATAATTTAATCATCAGCAATCAAACCATTTCGAACGAAACGTTCACAGCAAGCCAAACGATTCAGGTTGGGCCTAATGTGCAAAGTAGTGGAGTGGTAGCACTGATTGCCGATCAGGAGATTACCATCACAGATTTGGATATGACTCCTGGGGCTGAGCTAGAGGCATCTATTCAAAATCAGGCTTGTGACTTGCAATTTAATGAATATGAAGGTGCTAAATTGGCTGATGAGTATGAAGTTGATAATTTACAAGAACAATCATCGTTTGAGCAAACGGCTTTGAAGGCTTACCCAAATCCATTTTCGCAGGAGCTAAGGTTGGAGTATTGGTTAATTGAGTCTTCAAAGGTATCAATAACGATGTATGACCAATTAGGGAATATGGTATTGGAACAAAGGCTAGAAGAAAATCAAGCGCCAGGTGTTCATACCATACAGATTAACACTTCACTTTTACAACAGGGACTGTACAGTTGCAAAATCCAAATGGGTAGCGAAACGAAGGCTATTCGAGTGATCAAATATTAAAATTACCAATTACTATTAAAAAAGAGCTTGGCCATACCAAGCTCTTTTTTTCAATATATTCTGCAAAATTCAATCAATAATCAATTTATATTCATCGTATTTTGCTAATTTTATTCAATAATTACCGCACATCTATCCTCAAATTATTAATCGGTAAGTACAATTATTCCGTGTGGAAGACGGTTACAAGTATATTTTTCTCCACAACTAAAAATTTTATTACATGGTATATCAAGGCCACATTTTTGAATAAATCAATGGAGTTCAACTTTCTTAATGCATTATCAAACTTTTTAGTAATTGATTTTCAGCTATTTAAAAAAATATCCTAAAATTTTTACTATTTATTTATGTAATTCAAAGAATAATTCATCATAATACCGAATTAAAAATATTACATGTCATTTATTGTAAATAGGCTAATAATATTAGCAACAAATCATGTAATAGGACTTCAAAAATTAAACCTAACTCTAAAACAATGGACAAACCTAACTTACTTTTGTATGCCTTAATGGTATGCTTTACATTGGCTTATGGAAATCAGACCACTAATTTTGATAGTATTGAAGAGCTTTTGTCAACTTATGGGAATCAGCTTTTTCAATCAGGAAATATGGTTGCAGTCACTACTGGTGACCGAACATCACAATCAATTAAAATTTTCAAGCAAAATGAGCATGGCTACCAATTTATTCAGCAACTAAATTCAGACGAACCCAATGATTTTTATGGCCAAGCCATAGCATTGGATAACGACCTTTTAGTAGTGGGGGCGCCAAATTCTAGCCTTGTAAATAGGTTTGCTGGGCTTACCTACATTTATCGTTGGCAAAAAAATAAATTCCGCTTGGATCAGTATATATTTGCTGATAATGCTAACAGGAGTGATTTTTTTGGTACGAGTGTGGCCATTAGTAATAATTATATTGCCATTGGAGCACCAGAAGATGACGAGCAAGCTAAAAACTCAGGTGCAGTTTATGTATATGAATATACAGATCAACTCGAGTTTAAACACAAACTTAAATCAAATAATATACATAGAAACGAGTATTTCGGGCAGTCCATTGATATGTTTGTAAATGAATTAGCAGTTGGTGCTTGGGGCCATTGCAACAACCAAAAAAGAGCTGGTCAGGTTAGTATTTATCGATTAGAATTTTCTGACTGGCATCACACACAAACAATTACACCCTCGTATTACATTAAAAATGAGGCCTTTGGGTACAAAATTGCACTAATCGAAAACTTTCTGGTAGTTGGAGCACCTGCCAATAGTGAAAAGAAAAAGTTAGATGGAATAGCATATGTTTTTGAAAAAATCGATGAGGTATGGGTCGAAGAAAATAAAGTTTATGGCACCATTCAAAATAAATGGGATGGGTTTGGTCAATTCATTAATAATTATAGAATTGGTGATAGTGAAGTAATTACCATATCAGGTAAGAATCAAGACCATTTTTTGCAGCTTGATTTTACGCCTACCGAAAGGATGATCAACTCAAGAGGCGATCTTACAAGTTATCATAACTAATTAGCTAACAATCAATATGTTCCTTTGATAATTTATACAAGTTATCATTGCTAGAGAGGCCTTGTAGGCCTCTTTTTTTCAATTAATCAATCGCGCCCGTCTTTTTATCACTCTTTTTGCTGTACACAAACACATATTTGTCCATGGCAGTAAATAGCAGTTCAATGCTATAACCAGCCAAAAATGATAAAGCCAGTGGCGATAGATTGGTCACAGAGATATCGTTTACATCACCATTAGAGGCGGGCGATACAAACCAACCAATGATAAGGCCAGCCAATGCCCCAAGCTGAAGCCTTAATGATAAATTGATGTTATGGCCTTTAATATAGGTATACTCTCGTATATTTTTACCTAATACTCTTAATACAAAAGCACAGGCCCCGAGCAAACCATACAATAATGGTAACACATATAGTAGTATCATTTTGAGTGGTACAACCAAGGCATGCGTAATTTTAGCCTCCGACAACATGAATAGCTTAATCTGATCATGACTCAGTAGGCCTTGATTAAATTTTTGTCTAATTTCTTCATAATTTTGACGCCCTTTACCCTCCATAGAAATTACAGAAATTGGAGGGATCAGGTACTTAGCTGTTTTGGACCAAGTCGATATTAAATCTTGATTGACAATGATGTTTTTAACCGTTGAATTAATCTGGCTATGCAAAATTTGCACATCTGTTTTATATTTTAGAATGGCTGTGGAGTCATTGGAAAGTTTCGCAAAATAACTATCCAGCTCTAGCTCTTTATCGTCATTTAGCTGATTTTCAAGCAAATGCATTTGTTTGGTTGCATCAATCACAAGGGTATTACCAATTAGCCAAACGATTTGAATAACAAGCACTGAGATCAGCACAAAAATGGCAATAAGGCGATAACCCATCAGCGATCGTCGCGCATCAGATACCTTTCCCCCCTTCATTAATCGTCCAAATATACCTTTTTTTCCAAATTCGTTTTTGGTTGATTTAATGCTTTCGAGTGTAACTGGAAATATGGCTTTAGAAATTTTGGTATAGGCCTGCCAAAATTCCACCTCTTTATCAGAGCTAAACTTATCCTTTTTTAATTCTGTGCGTGCGTTTATTAGGATTTTTAGCACATCCTTGTCTACTTCAATTCCGTTTATTGATATGTACTCAAGAATCAATTGAATTTCATCTACTGCCTTTGTAATACTCTTATTATTTATGGCACATTGAACCTGTTCTTGGTCATCTTCTGGCTTCATTCGTGTGTTGGTTAAAAAAATGGATTTATTAAAAAATGGTTTAAATATAAGAATTAAACAGTAATTTTTGTTATTATTTTGAATATTTTTTGCTAATTTTATTCAGTAGAACAATAAATTTATGTACTAATCAGTTTAATTCATTTTTTATGACTATTCCTTCTTTCATCACAAACTTTACGTTACGCATCGTCTTTATATTATCAATTGGATTTTCTGGAGTGGCAATAATATCCGCAAACTTTCCTCCTTCTAAAATACCAACCTCATCATTTATTCCTAGTACTTCAGCTGCTGTAATGGTAGCGGATTGTATGGCTTCCATAGCTGGCATACCTGCCTCTACCATGTATTCAAATTCTCGGGCATTCTCACCATGCTTGAATACGCCCGCATCGGTTCCAAAAGCTATTTTTACACCCACTTGGTATGCTTTTTGAAACGTTTTCTGAATCATAGGACCAATCGATAATGCTTTGGGCACGACTACTGCCGGATAATAGCCAGGTTGCTTGGCCAAACGTTCTACTTCTTTTCCCGCCGTTATAGTTGGCACATAGTACGTCCCATGTTTTTTCATTAAGTCCATTACCTCTGTGTCCATTTTAGTTCCATGCTCGATGGTCCTTACACCCGCAATAACTGCTCTTTTCATGCCTTCCTTACCATGTGCATGTGCCGCCACATGCATCCCGTAGTCAGTTGCCGTTTGGATAATGGCATTTAATTCTTCTTGATCAAATTGTGGCGCATCACCACTTTTAGCAAGGCTCAACACACCACCTGTAGCTGTTATTTTAATTACATCAGCGCCATTTTTGTATTGTTGCCTTACCGCCTTCTTACACTCCTGTGGACCATCTGCTACCCCATCTTGTGGCCCAGGGTGCGCGCCCAAATGTTTTCGATAGCCATTTGTAGGGTCAGCATGCCCACCTGTAGTGGCAATGCTCTTACCAGCAGTATATATTCGGGGGCCTCTCACCCACCCTTGGTTTATGGCGTTCCGCAATGCAATATTTACCCCACTACCCCCTAAGTCACGAACAGTTGTAAACCCTGCATTAAGTGTAATCTCCGCATATTTTGTAGCTCTAAGTGCCACATCTGCTTCATTAAGGGTAAAGCGCTCCATATAGCTCTTTGCATGTGACTGACTCTCCACATGCACGTGTAAATCCATAAGGCCAGGCATGACCGTCATTTGCTTGAGGTCAATTAGTATATCACCATCTGGTACTTCTACCCAACCATTTAATACCTTACTAATTCGATCATTTTCGACCAAGACCGTTTGCTTTTCTAGCACTTTTCCATTTTTTACATCGATGAGTTTCCCACAATGAAGATATATAGATTGAGCTAAACAAATAAAAGAAAAGTGTAACAGTATTAAAATGAATAGACTTCGAATCATGCTTAGTATTTTAATTGGTGAGCGAATATAAATTAATTCTGTAAGATTTGTAACAGTTTGCATTTAAAAACAGGTGAATTTTAGTTATTTTTGAATGTAATTAGCAAAATTTGCTTAATTCTTTCATAAATTTTCGCTTTTATAGCTAATTGGAGCATTTTATTTATATCAGATTACAAATCGAGTTTGTCTGAAATCTTTATAGAATTGTGTTAAAATTTAATATAAATCTATTAAATAATGAAAAAATTAGGCAAAAAGCGGGCAATCATATAATTATTAATAATTTGTGTTGGGTATATTATTTAATAATGTAAAAACCTCCTTCTTCCTAGACATCACATGCTGATAACCAATGTCA
>JAUIFR010000182.1 GCA_030430325.1 Bacteroidia bacterium
GTAATAGTTACAATTATCACAAATAGAGACCATTAGAAAGACGCGGATTCAACTCATAAGTGCAACTACCTTACTTTCGGCTTTTAGCTGTTATGAAACTATCACTATAGATCGAAGCTGATGGTACTCCTGACAAAAATGCCTTTGTTTTTAGTTTTTTTGTGGTTTCCTCTGGTCCACAAATAAAAAGCTGTACATCATTTTGGATATTGTCAAGCTTCTCAAGCAGCGCCATATCAATCGAGGCATACTTTATAGTATCGCTTCCACGCAAAACACAAGGCACATATTCAAAGTTAGCGTATTCTTTCTGTAATTGATTGAGCATTTCATGAAAGTACAAGTCCGCTTCACATACCCCGCCGTGTATTAGAAGAATTTGACCAGGATGTTTGTTTTCTAATGCATCCTGAGCGATACCAACAAGAGGGGCAAGCCCTGTTCCCGTTCCAGCTAAAACAATTGGGAATGAATTATTTTCAGGGTTGTGGTAAAAACAATCGCCCATTGGCCCTCTAATATGGACAGGCGTATTGATTTTAGCCTGATGACTCAACCACTCACTCATCAGGCCTTTAGGCATTAATTTTACATGCTTTTTGCCAATTTTGTTCAAAAAATACACTTTGTTTATAAATAAAATTCTTGGAAAAGTACAATTAATATCTAGGATGAAATGATGCTATAACTACATTAACTTAAATCCTCTTAATTAATTCTTTTCTCCGCTCATTTGCACCATATTGTTCATTCCTGTCAAACCATTTCATGTGGGGGTCAGGAGAATAACAATCAATAATACGACCGTCTTTAACTACGATGGTAAGATAATCCCAAGCGGTATCAATGCTAATACCTGCAAATCGCCCTGTTAAAGTATCATTTTTAAAGTCTATATAAACCTGTGTAACCGTTGAATTTAAGTAGGCATCTTCTTGATTATAAATTTTATACCCCCTTTTATTTGATTCAATTTGATCTTCATCCTCTTGTGGGGGATATCCATGCTCAAATGTTTCAAAACAAAATAAGCAATCCTCCCAAATTAACTCCTTCACCCTAATTAGATCTGATGCAGGTAATTGAAGTACATCATTGGTACAAGCAACCATTTTATCGGTTATTTCCTTTTTTTCCGAATAAAAATTGAATTTTATTTGTTGCCCAAAAAGTGGAGTATGGATGGTACAGCTTCCAGTTCCATATTCATCCCAGCTCAATTGTCTAATTATTTCTTCTTTAGTCATGTTTAGATTATTAAAAAAATGCTTTATTAAAAATACCGTTACACATAAAATGAATTAAATTAAAAAATTAATGAATAAACTTTGCAAAATACATTCATCTACAAAGCACCTTCATCCTCAAATAGCTTAAGTAATTTCTTTACCTCATTTTCCTTAACACTATCCCCTAGTTTTTCAAATGAAATCACAAGATTACGAAGCACTCGTTTTAATATTTCCACATTATTACATGGTTGATAAAACATATCCTTTGGCTTTAAATTAAGATGCATAAGGTAATTATCAATGTCTGTTTTACTAAATATCAGCCCACGATTAAACGGGTTTATGTAAAACTGAATATTATTGCTTTTATAGGTAAGAATAAATAAATTGGGCAAATTAACACCATAAACAGGTAACTTAAGTTTCTGCGCTACAAGCATATAAATCACACTAAGCGTAACTGGATTGCCCTTGCGGCTTTCGATGGCCACATTAAGCATGCTATTTCCCGGTGCATGAAAATTTCGCGTATTGGATGTAAACTTAAGTTTACCATAGAGAATGCTATTAATTCTTTTTATCTGATCATAAGGATGCAAGCCTGTTTTAAATTCAAGCCATGTTTCGTAATAAATTTGTTCGATATTTGCCTTAAGGGATTCATACTCCAAATCAGGGTATTGATATGTTGCAATTAGCCACATACCCTCAAGTAAATCTACTGCACCACTTTCTAGCCAAAAGGTAAGCTTTTGCACAAGATCTTCATATTGAAGCATGTGGATAAGCTCCTCTATTCTTCGTTGCACCTCCGGGTTAAAATTATTTTCCCACTCTTCCTCTAAAAAAGGAATGATCTCACTGCCTAGGGAAGAGATTTTTTCTTCCACGTGTATGATGATTTGTTCATCCGTATCGTCAAGCAATGAAACAAGTGCTTTAATTTCTTTTTCGTTCATATAACCAATTATATCTTCATTTACAAAATACTTAGTAAAAAAATAAAATATTTTGCAAAACAACCACTATTCCAGTCCTATTATATACTCTGTTAGGTAATTTCACTCAGAACAATTCGCAATTGCACCATTCAAATATATAAAATTTTTAAAAGAAATTGGCTTGATTTCAGCTTTTTTACATACAGATAACATTTTATACTAAATATTTTAAATCTTGACCTTTTTTATATACTTTTAGTGGCAGATTATTTGATTTACTTACTAATATAAAAGATTTGTAATGCAAATTATTATATATATATGCCTAATCCTTGCTTTTTCAAGCAGCTTCTACTGTTTTAAAAATTGGAATAAACTTGCATTACACTGGAAAATACTTTTCGGATTATTCCTTGGAGCAATTTGGGCCATTTTTTCGGCTCAATATGGCTGGGCAACCTTTACAAAAAATTGGATAGCGCCCTGGGGAACCATTTTTATAAATTTACTTAAATTAATTGCTGTACCACTGGTGCTATTTTCGATCATAAAAGGTGTAGGGAGTCTAAGCGATATTAAAACTATAGGCAAGCTGGGAACTAAAACACTCCTTATTTATATAGGCACAACGATAACTGCAGTAATGCTTGGTTTATTGCTTGTAAATATTTTAAAGCCAGGCACATATGTAAATCAAGACCAACGTATCATTAATCGGCTAAGTTATGAAATGTGGATAGAGGAGCATCATTTAGACCCCATTGATGGCCAATCATATTTAAATGACTCCAAATACTCTTCCTTTATTCAAACAGCGAAACTAAAGCTTATTGACAGTAATTCGCACAACAATCAACTTATTCAAGAAAAGGTTCAAAAAGCCAAAAGCACTAAAAATGAAGGCCCACTTAAGTTTGTTGTTGATATGGTACCCAGCAACATTTTTTTGTCGCTTAATAATAATGGGTTGATGTTGCAGGTGATCTTTTTTGCCATCTTTTTTGGTATTACGTTAATGAGTATCCCCATACAAAAGGCCAACCCAATCTTACAATTTATTAATGGCATGAATGATATTTTTCTTAAAATGGTTGATATTGTTATGCATGGTGCGCCCTGGTTCGTTTTTACACTTTTTGCAGGTAAATTATCCGAAATTGCTGGAAATGATCCCAACAAAGTCATCGATCTTTTTTATAGTTTGGGAATTTATATGGTAGTAGTACTTTTAGGGTTACTGATTATGATCTTTGGGGTGTACCCCATGCTGATGATGCTCATTACTAAAAGATCATATAAAAGCTTCTTTCAGGGAATTAGTGCTGCACAGATGTTAGCATTTTCGACAAGTTCAAGTGCAGCAACTTTACCGGTTACAATTGAGTGTGTTCAGGACAATTTGGGTGTTCCCAAAAATATTACAAGCTTCGTGCTGCCAATTGGCGCTACCATAAATATGGATGGCACAAGCCTCTACCAGGCAGTTGCAGTTATCTTTTTGGCACAATTCCATTTAATTGACCTTACACTAGCTCAGCAAGGCACCATCATATTAACTGCCACTTTGGCATCAATTGGGGCTGCGGCTGTACCAAGTGCAGGTCTAATTATGTTAATAATTGTGTTAGAGTCTGTTGGGCTTAACCCAGCGTGGATTGCGATTATCTTTCCGGTAGATCGCATCTTGGATATGTGCCGAACGGTAGTTAATGTAACAGGTGACGCTACGGTTGCTACAATTATTGCTAGTACTCAGCAACATAATAATGACTCAGTAGTTGAGCAAGGTACCAATTAAATTTAAGTAAATTTTTTATTCTTAATATAGTTATATTTTTATCAAAAAATTACTTTTTTTTCCTAATTAGTTAAAAGTATACATCACTGATATTCAGGTATTACATAAATACCCACGATGAATTAACCTGATGAAACAAAATAAAGAAGTATAATTTTTAATTTTATTTAAGAATTTTTTTTACTTATTTTGGTATGTTTTAAACATGATACATAAATTAGCGTAATAATAAATTAAATCATCTATGCCATCCATGACCAGCACAGATAATACAATTAATAGAAGAATTGATCGACTCATACGCGAACTCGGCTTGAATAAAAGTGGGTTTAGTAGGAGGATCGATGTCCATCCAACAGTTATAGGTAATATTGTTAGTGGGCGTGAAAGTAAACCAAGTTTCGAAGTACTGTATAGAATTTTGGTTGAATTTGAGCGTGTAAATGCAACTTGGCTCGTAAAAGGAGAAGGAGAAATTTTTAGTGATCAAGACCCCTATGAGCAATTGAAAATAGAAATGGATTTGCAGCTCGAGAAGTGTCGTCAAGAAAACATAAATTTAAAAAAAGAGTTATTGCTTAAAGACGATTTACTCAAAACTAAGGAAGAAGTAATTCGATTGATGAGAAAAGAATAATGACTCCATTTTTTTGAGCTCATAGCACTGAAATTGTTTAGAATTCTAAGGTTTTTTCTGAACAGTGTAATCATTTGTGCGTTTTTTTCGTTAATTTAGCTTAAAATACCCAATTTTAAGATGGAATTATTAATGGCAATCCTGTTCGGATTGGTGCTTGGCGGTGGTGTGTCCTGGTTGTTCACACGTTTCAACACAAATAATAATTTTGTATTGAAAAATGAGTTTGAAGCGTTAAAACAAGCAAATCAAGAGCTTGAAATTTCTCTTGCCCTTGAATTAGAAAAAAACAAGTCCTTAGCTCATCGATCCTTACAACAAATGGATGAAATCAAAGACTTGAATACCGAAGTTATTGCATTGGGTAATAAACTCGCCTCAAAAGTTACCCTCTTGAATACACTTCAAAAGCAACTCGAAGGTGAACACATTGATTATGAAAAACTAAAGGGCATATTAGAAGAAAAAATTACTGCTTTACAACTCATGGAGCGTAATTTCAGCAGTGCAGAAGCGCAGCTGAAAGCCGAAAAAGAAAAATCTGATAGTCTCCGAAAAGAAATGGCATTATTTAAGCTAAATTTTGACGAAAAAACGTCCATTCACCAAAAACTAGCTCAGCAATTTGCACATAAAAATGCCGAAAATAATGCGCTACAAGAAAAGTTAAATGTGCAAAAACAAGAGATGGACGATATGCGCAAAAAATTTAATTTAGAGTTTGAGCATATTGCTTCCAAAATAATAGAAGATAAGTCAGAAAAGTTCACAAAAATGAATGAGAAAAACCTGGATGCATTACTCAAACCGCTCGATGAAAAAATCAACCACTTTAAGAAAAAGGTAGAAGAAGTTTATGACAAAGAGGCCAAAGAGCGCTTCTCCTTAGGTAAAGAAGTAGAAAAATTAGTACACCTCAATCAAAGACTGAGCACAGAAGCCCAAAATTTAACCAATGCCCTTAAGGGGGATGCTAAATTCCAAGGTGATTGGGGGCAAATGATACTTGAGAATATATTAGAAAAGTCAGGCTTAATTAAAGGTAGCGAATACTTTGTACAAGATTTTTTGAAGGATGAAGATGGAAAATACATTAAAAATCAAGCAGGAAGTAAGTTACAACCCGATGTAATCATAGCTTACCCAGATGAGCGGAAAGTCATAATAGATTCAAAGGTATCACTAACTGCTTTTGTAAAATATAACGAAGCCACATCTACCGAAGAACAAAAGCTCGCAGTACAAGATCACTTAAAATCAATGCGCAAACATGTAGATGACTTAAGTAAAAAAAGCTACCAAGATTTTGCTCATAGCTTGGATTTTGCCATGATGTTTGTACCCAGCGAACCTGCCTATCTTCTTGCTTTACAACATGACCCAGACCTTTGGTATTATGCTTATAATAAACGGATTGTATTTATTAATCCGACCAACTTGATCACTGCATTAAAATTACTAGAAGACCTTTGGAAACGAGAGCATCAAAATCAAAATGCTTTGGCAATTGCCGAACGAGGTGCTGCGCTTTACGATAAATTTGTTGGATTTATTGAGAATTTACAAGATGTAGGCTTACACATAGAGCGAACACAGAAGTCATATCAAAATGCTTACAATAAACTAAGTGAGGGCAGAGGTAATTTAATTAGCCAAGCAGAAAAACTCAAAGAGCTAGGGGTAAAATCAAAGAAAAATATACCCAAATCACTGATTTCCTCTATAGATAAAAAAAATGAAACCGACTGAAAATAAAGTTTTTATATTGATATTTTCCGTAAAGTTAAAATTTTACCTATACATTTAGCTAAAAGTTATACATTACAATATTGGATGAGTATATCTATTAGTTACTTATGAAGGAGACCCAAGTTGAGCTAACATGCACAAATAATATGGCATGGCAGAAAGCTAACCGAACGACTAGATTATTAAACGGTCTAATTGATCATTTATTTTTTTATATGATTTCGGTCATACTTAGTGCCTTATTTGATATTGCACTTACTTATTTCGAAATAAAGGGCCTTCCTGAAAATGAGCTAACACTTTGGTTTGGCTACGCTGTTTTACTTCCCGCATATATTCTTTATTTTACCGTACTAGAATATTTTACTAATGGTAAAACCATAGCAAAATTTATCACAGCTACCCATGTGGTAAATCATAAAGGAGCTCCCATTGGTTTAACCCAAGCGGTAGGTCGAAGTATTTGCCGATTGATTCCCTTTGAGCCCCTGTCTTATCTTTTTGTAACCAATGGATGGCACGATTCGATCACCCGAACGATGGTAGTGAAGGACGAAAGGTAAGGTTTTTATTATTTTGGGATAATTTTATTTCTGCATTAGTATTTGTACTTTTTAAAGATTTAAATCTTGTTTTTATCCTATTTTGCAAATTATTGTTTAATATTATTGTGTTTTTTTAATTTTTTTTATTAATAAAGTACAATTATATTAATGCTTAGTTTGAGCTTGTTAAGCTGGGGTATTTATTTGAGAAATTGCTTTCCTAAACCCAACCATTTAACCCAAAACCAACGCCATTTGGTATTTTTCTCTCCTACGAGGGTAACATTTTAACCCTAAATGATATAAATCTATAAAGGACATTAAACCATGGAAAATATTTTAGATGAAGATCTTGGGAAGCAAGATCTAAACACTTATTATGAAGCACCTAGTGGAAGAAGATTCGTAAATTTTATAATTGATTTTATCATCGTTTATATTATTAAATTTATTATAGGTATTCTTATCGGTATTGCTACTTTATTCGTATATATTGATGTATCGCTGGTGTTTATAGCTTATTTATTCGGATTACCCACTTATGTTTTGTACTATACACTAATGGAATTTTTTGCCAATGGCAAAACAATCGGCAAGCTTATAACCCGAACGAGGGCGGTTAGGATTGATGGGCAAAAATTGACATTTACACAGGCATTTGGTCGATCAATATCACGTCTGATACCGATTGATCCTGTGTCGGCTATAATATCGGATCGCCCATGGCATGATTCCATTCCAAAAACAATGGTAATTAGCGACAAATAGGTATTTTTGAATGAAACCAGCTTGCTGGTTCACTGAAACCGGCACAAATCAATTCTCAATAAAGAGTAAAATATCTTGACGGTTCCGTCCAAGCCGTTAAAATCAATTATATTTTTGGACGAATGCCTTTAAAATTATACTTTTACTGAAGTAATTTAGTAGAAAACAATAAAAATCACACTTTAAACACTTTTTTTCTGCCTTACTCGTCAGGGACATTCATAAGCAGTATAAATATTTGATAATCAATTAATTATTTGTATATTAGGGCATAAATAAACCCCGAAACTAGGCAATATTGCCCAAAAACGGGAGGGC
>JAUIFR010000183.1 GCA_030430325.1 Bacteroidia bacterium
TATCCATTTGACATGCCAGCGAGAAGCTAACCAACTAATAGAATTATGTCAAAGTTATTATAAAATAACTATTTTTAGCTAAATACATTCATTATAAATTAAATATAATGCCCACAACAGGCACCAAATGTGCCACCACCATTACCCTTAGAGCCAACTCCTCCGACATTCACTTTGAATTTATTACTATCAAAACTTACAGATCCCGTTGGTGTAGCCCACCCCCATGTGTGTTGCACTTTATGGCATGGAGAATTTTGAATGGTTCTTGCTTTTAAAAGGCATGAACCTACACTAAAATAAGCACTTGTATTATAGGTGTTGTGGGCTGTACTTATACTACTTCCATTACAATATGCGTATACAGTTACTTTTCCCTTACCACGGGTTTGACCCCAAAGCCATTTTGCGTGGTACACAGTCATTACCCATCCATAAGCTGTAAGGCTTATTTTGGCATTTGAGTCTTTATACTCCACAAATTCAGGTTCTTCATCGGGCTCTTCCATGATAGCTACATTAGTAAGCATATTATCATAGACAATTCCTTCTTCTCCTACAATACATATTGATGAAAATTGGGTGGCACCCTTTCTCCAATTAATTTGGACTACTTGCTGGCCCACGGCTAAAGTGGTATCCAGTAGGTTGCTAACACTCTCTATTGCTTTAATTTGGTCTGCATACTCACGAAACATAATGGCCGTTACTTGTTCAGGTTTATATAATGGGCCAGATGGAATCCAAGCATCTAAGGAGATTATTTCATTCTTGAGCCTTGTCATTTCATCTTCTGAATTGATCATTCCAGTGACATTATAGTCAATCGCTCTTACTTGTGCTCCAAAATATTGATTCCAATTTTGGATGCTTTGATCGAGTTGGTTTTTAGTAATTCTTGATAAATCTTCATTATTAAATGATTGCTTTTTTTGATCAACTACTGATTTTGTACTCAATAGCTCGTTAGCTTGATTACAAGAGCTGATGCTTAACATCATAAATAGTATTACACTGATGTGCCATGCCAATAATTTAAATGCTGTCATTTTCATTGTAAAAAAATTTAATTAAAAAAATTCTAAATCGACCCATTGAAGCTGGTCAGTACTTTGCTTGGGAATCCAGCCTAGGAATTCCTTCGTCAATTATTAAAATATTTTATCTGCCTTAAGTATAAATTTTGAGTTTTTTCATATACTTATTTAAGTATTTTTTCCTTCCATTTAAAACATCTCCTTAATCCATAATTCCTGACAAATTTTCCCATTTATTTTATATGCCATTGATTTTCAAATATATAGACTGAATTAATACTGCTTTTATGAGGCTGATTATTAATTATTATGGATTTCTTTCTGATTTTTAAGGCTTTCTGAAAAATTTGTTAGATGTTTGGGGTTGTTTTTTTGAATTAATCATAATAATATGTCAGAAAAGTATGCCTAAGCATGATGATCATATTGACCACCGATTCATCATTGGAATTTTGCAACACCAGGATGATGTCCTGAGAGAAATTTATCAGGATTTCTTTCCAAGAATTCTTGGGTATATTAGAAAAAAAGGAGGTAGTAAAGAGCAAGCATATGAGGTACTTAATGATGCCATAATGACTATTTATCACAACGTAAAAATTAGGTCAGGTGATTTTCAATTAACAAGTAATTTTTACGGATATTTATTTGGTGTATGTAAAATATTATGGCTTAGAAAGCTTTCTGTGAAGAAAAATAAATTAGAAAGCATTCATCAACAGGACTATGAAAGGGAATTAGAGGATTTAAACAACCCAGAAAATATATTAATAACTAAAGAGTTATACAGTCAATTTAAATTAAAATTCAGTAAATTGAGTGAGCATTGTCAAGAAATATTAACCCTTCGAAATTCCGAAAGGTTCTCCTATAAAAAAATTGCTATGTTGCTAAGTATAAATGAAAATACTGCTATGAAAAGGTTTGAGCGGTGTAAAGAAAAACTTGATGATTTACTACGTTCGATATTAGTTTAAGTACATGGATCCAAGTAAAATTTTAACAAAAAATGGTCATTTAACTGATAAAGGACTTATCTGGGTCAATCAATACCTCAAGGGGAAGTTGACTGGAAATGAATTGCGTCAATTTGAAAAGATCATGAAAGAAAATGAACCATTTGCCCACGAGGTAAAGTTGATCCATGCCATGAATTCAATGATCCTAGAAAAGAAGTTACGTCAACTTGAATCAAGCCATTTACTAGACCAACAAACTCCCATCATCAAATTAATTGTCAAGAAATACCTGGTTGCAGCATCTATTTCATTACTAATCATAGGTTCACTCTTATTTGTAGTTTATAGATCAACGAATAACTCAAATCTATTAGTAGATCAATACTTTCAACCGTATGCGCTTTCTTTAAGTTATCATAGGGGAGAGCATGACTCCCTCAAACTACAGTATAATAAAGCTCTACTTGCTTATCAGCAAAAAGATTTCAAACAAGCTAGTGTATTATTTTTGGAAGTCATCGAACAAGGAATGGATGACCAACGCATCCTATTTTACTTGGGCAATGCCTATCTGGCTATTGAGAATTATACAGGTGCCATTGAGCAGCTTGAGCTTTTAAGTAGGCAAGTTGAAGGTGAATATGTAGCTCGCTCCCATTGGTATTTAGCATTAGCCTACCTAGGCCATAATCATCTAGAAAATGCCAAACTAGAGCTGCAAAAGATTATAGAAACAAATACTTATAAAAAAAGTGAGGCTAAGGAGCTTTTGAAGGAATTAATGAGTCAATAACACTCCAAGACTAAAGTTCAATTAACTGATTTTGATAATTTTTAAACGAAATTAGCAAAATTCATTTAATTTGGCTTAGTAGCCAATGAAACCTTCGCCTTTAGCTTCGTCGCAATACTTGCCACTTCAACAAGATGTTCCACAGGTACACTTTTATCAACGCGTAGTACTACAACCCCCTCTTGCCCATCTAACTTACTTCTTAGCTCAATTTCAAGCCTACTTTTGGGCACAATTTTGTCATTAATTGAGTACTTCAAATCGCTACTAATACTAACACTTACTTTTTGCATCACAATCGTCGAACTCTTGCTTGTAGGTAAATTTACCGGAAGGCCCGAAGGTGTTACAAATGTGGTGGTTAACATAAAAAATATAAGCAGCAAAAAAACAACATCTGTCATGCCGGACATGCTAAACGCTGTTTCAACTTTATGCTTTGATTTGAGATTCATAGCAAAATATTATTGAGGTTCCTGCAATAAATCGATAAATTCTATGGAAGAATATTCCATTTTATGGATTACTTTTTGTAGACGGTTCACCAAATAATTATACCCTAAATAAGCAATTATGCCAATAATTAGGCCTGCAGCTGTAGTAATCATCGCCTCCGAAATTCCCACTGACAAATGCTTAGGGCTCACAGCTCCATCTATCTTAGCAATAGAAGTAAACGCTTTAATCATTCCAGTAACTGTCCCTAAAAAGCCGATCATAGGGGCCGCACCAGAGATGGTAGCCAATAAACTCAAATTCTTTTCCAAATTATAGATTTCGATCTTACCCACATTTTCTATAGAGGCTTCAATGTTTTTAAGTGAATTTCCAATTCTAGAAATACCCTTATCAATCATTCTGGACACTGGCGAATTCCATTTACTACAAAGCAATTTAGCGCCATCAATATCTCCAGCAAGCACTTTTGTCTTGACCTCATCCATAAATTTATAGGAGATTTTTGAAGCTTTTTTGATGGTTAGGAAGCGTTCTACAAAAATATAAACAGCCATCACCGATAGAATCACCAATGGAATCATAAAGATCCCACCTTCAATTAAAAAGCTGAACATGGTTTGATGCTCTTGGCCATTTGCTGCCTGGCTAGCAGTATCAGCTACTTCCGTCGTGCTTATCTGTAAAAACATCTACAATTAATACTTCAATGCCCAAACACCATCACCAAACGTAGCTTTCATATCCTCTGCAGCAGTAAATGCCTCGTTATAATTAGAATAACCCTGAGCCAATACCACACGATGGAATTTATGTCGGCCAAACGGAGCAATTATTCCACAATTTGTTCCATCATTTGCCATCCTTTGAGCAAAGTCGTTTGCTTGATCTTTATCAAAAAAACTTCCGATAACAACATAAGACCTCCCCGTACGATCACCAATTTCGGAGTATGTACCGTCTCCTCCTCCAATATTTACCGGAGTTACAGTAGTCTCAGACACATTTTCAACAGCACTAACATCTGTAGCAGAAGCACCGTTATCCGCTGCAAGTAAAGCACTATCTTCCTGTATCATAGAAGCTGCAGTATCCACATCCATTGTTTGATCCTCTTCGGTTACATCACTTTCCATACTCAATGCTCTGTTTTGAGCAAATTTCTCTTGCCCTCCCAGTAAAAACCAATATGTGGCAAATCCACCGCCTGCCAATATTACAACAACCAAAAGGTAAATCAGCCAATTTGATTTTTTAGATGGTTCATCATCAAACTCATGATCGTCATCTTCTTCTTCATATTCGTTAGAATAATCCTCTTCTTCCTCTTCATCAAACGAATCAAAGTCTTCTTCTTCCTCTAATCCAAAATCATCATCCGATTCATACTCATCTTCATACCCATCATCACCAGTGCTCATTTGATCATCATAATCTTCATAATAATCTTTATCTTCCATCTATGGTAAAGTTTATGTTTTCTGTTTTTCAAATATTTTTCTAAAAACGCCTAAAAATACATATTTTTTCTCAGAATTCAAGCTAATTTTTTGCAAAAAAGATATGAATCCCGTTTTTTTATTAAAATAGTTATAAAAATATGACCAACATTTTGCGTCAATCTTTTAGCTAAAATTAGTTAATACTAAAAATTTAACGCTAAACCAGCAATGATTCGTATACCTCTTGACGGATAATTTAACAAAAGTTGGTAATTTTGGTTAAAAATATTCTCTGCACTGATAAAAACCAAAAATTGTTTTGAGAATAAATACTCTAGTTTTAGATTCATATCAATGGCTGGGTCAAGTAATTCACCCTCAGTAGAGTTAACTGACGGGGCCCTCATCCCTCCAACAAAATATAAACCTGCCCCAACCCTAAACTTCTCATAAATGAGGTAATCAAATTTTGCTTGCAACATATAGTTCGGCTTATGCCAAGCTTGGCCAACTGAATCAACCTGATAACCAAAATAATCAGCTCTTAAATGAGCTCCTAAGTTTGGGCTTTTGCCCAGTGTAATTTCTCCAAAAACATTTAAATAACTAGTACTGGGATCATAAACAATCGTATACTTACTAGAATCTGCAGCTTGCGGCACAAAAAATGCCATATTTTTAATATTACTAAATGCCACACCTCCCATTAATTCAACATTTGAAATAAAAACAGAGGCATTGAGATAAGCTTTGTACTGCTCGTTTTGATGAAATATTGGCGCACCATCACCTAAAAATGGATTACTACTGGTGATCGATTGAAATGTGTTTTCTTGAATACCTCCCACCAGTCCAACTCTTATAACGGCCTGCCCTTCAAACATATACTGCCCTTCAAGCAAAGGGTAAATATGTAGTTTACCAAACTCAGGAATGGTATCATTTTCATAATCAAAATTAAGCCCTACCTTAACTGAGAAAGCTGACTGACGATAAAGTAAATATGGCTTAACACCTACCCTATTTCGGTTAATACTTGACACCTGCTCGTTTACCCCAAACTGGTCACTATATTGTGTGAATAATAAATACAGTGGTACATGAACCTGCAATTGCTCCGAAATGTGATATGAAATTGGGGCTTTTATCCTAAAAGATAGCTCCTTAGCCTGATTTATATTCCTAAAATAGCCTAACTGAGCGGTAAACCCATATTTTAATGCATTGGCCTCTCCTGCCAGCCCAATTTTTCCATAAAATTGCTGGAAAACTTGCTTAATTGTATCTTTATTAACTTCCAAACCTGGCTGATAGCCATAAAAGTAATATTTATTTCGCTCAAAGCCTGCATCCCCACTCAATGTTAATCCATCACCGAATAGACTGCCATTTACTTGCAATATATTTTGGCTTGTGCCGGAGTTGTCTTTATCCACCGGGCCATTTAGGGTAGATAAATGTTTAAAGTAAGCCCCAAGCGCATACTGCTTGTTACGTTTGTTATTTAACCAAGCTTGGAAATATGGGCTCACGCCAGTTCCAAAACCAGCCCTAACTTGATTGCCATATAGTTGTTTTAGCTTTTCTTCTTTCAACTTAAGTGCGCGAATTTTTAAATCAAGTGGTGCTGATTCTGGTGTAATATCCTGAAAATCATACGTGATATTTTGAGGGCCTTCCTCCATCGGAATGGGGGGAATTTTGCTAAAATCTCTTTCGGCAGGGGGCACCTCAAGCTGCTTGTCCTTTTCTATTATTATCTGTGCATCTTGTAGCTCTCCCTCATCTTCCTCCCAACTCGATTGAGCGGGTAACATACTAATAAGAAATAACAACGTGAATAAACTTAAGATGCGCATCTTACTATATCATTTTTACATTGAACGGTAAAATTATGAAAAGATTACTTAATCCATCGAATTATTTGATAAAATCTAATCTTACTCGCAGTATAGAATCTTTTATCTTTTTGCAAATTATCTTAAACAATTTACTGCGATAGGCAAATTAGTGATTTTTTTGAATATATTTTGCTGAATTCATTTCTTTTTACACTAAATACAATAATATTCTTTATTAATAGGATTAAATAATTGATTAATTTATTAGATAAAAAATAAATCCAATTTATAGGGTAACATTTTTATTAAGAATGATATTAATAATAAGGCTGGGATTATAGTTGGTATTGCATTCTGGTCAGGTATTATTTTTAACAAAAAATTTATTTTATTATGAAAAGAATCTCCTTATCAATCGTTTTTGTATTAATGACTTATATTGGGTTGTCACAAAATACCACCACAAGTGATGCTAAAAAATCAAACAAAAAAATTTAATTATTGCATTATTGGAATACCCAAAAAAGCTTCTGAAATTAAAATTTGCCGTGGAAAAATACTGGAATTTTTGCAAAGTTTCAGAGGCCCTGCCATTTTCTAAAGCGAAAGCAAAAGTTAAGCAAAATAAAAACTTATGCTTTATCGCCATCAATGAGTACCAAACAAGGCCGCTTCCGAAAGGTACTGGAAATAATAGATAGCAATACTATACTATTGGAGAACGGTTATCAATATTTGATCCTAAGGCGATATCGTCTGTCGGAATTCCTAAATACTTTGATGATATGACTAATTGATGATATGACTAATGCTACTGCTGCATATGCTTTTACTCAATTAAATAAGCTTTTTAAGTTACTTTATGCCGAGGAATTCAAAAATATGTTTGGTTCTTTGGGGTATGTTAAACGAAATGGAAAAAAACTAAAGGATAAGGTCGTCTTGATGCCAAATTGGTATGTATCCCCTAAGTTAACTAAAGAAGAAATAGAGTCTATATACCCTTATCCAATAGGGTTTGCCGCTGAGGCCAAAATAGAAAACGCCATCCTGGAGCAGGATCCTTATTATGCCGTTGCATATTATGTTCCCATACCAGCTGGTAGTAAAATTGTGCATAGAATCTACATTACTAACAGTGAAGATGGTGATGTGTACGGGGTACTTGATGGCAATAAATTTACAGTAAACTTAGGTCCAGCAAGAATCGGTAACAATAAGGAGTTTTTATTCAATATGAAAGAACTTAAGCAGTTGGCAGGTATTGTGGATTAATTTACTTAAGCTTACTAAAATTTATTATATTAAACATATTTAGCAAGGTAATTTTTATATAATATATAATAAAGATGAATAAACCCCGAAAAATCGAAATACTATGTTTTTGGGTAGATTTCTATTGATTTTTGAATAATTTCTGCAAATTTACTTCAGTAAAATATTAATGGTTCTATG
>JAUIFR010000184.1 GCA_030430325.1 Bacteroidia bacterium
CTGCCCCAATACCACCAGTAATACCTACCTTAATCATTTGATTGAGCTCTAATTTTTACGTGCGGTTGGGTTAATTCAATGGCATCAATATAATCTGGATAATGTATAATTTCAACTTGAATGCTTGAATCGGAATGGAGCTTATTATAATCTGCAACTAACACAAACTCACAACTATCTGGCAAAGGTAAATATCGTTCTCCCACTTTAACTTGGATCTCAACTAAGCTATCGAGTAACTGTGTCTCTCTTGACTCGGGGAAATTAACTGGCACCACTGAAACTTGCCTAGTAAATACCTCCCAACGATCGACCTCAAATTGAATATTCACCTGTACTGGCTCAAATTCAATCTGCTTATCAGTGAATTCATTCAATGTAATATTTAAATCAATGTTTTCGTCAATGGTATTTTCTGGAATAAATACCGTCAATGTATCTGGCAATTCAGATAACCGTGATTCCGCACCAACTACCTTCACCACAGGATCAGAAATACGTATGGGTGAGGCAATATGATACTGGTTTGCAAAATCAATTTTGGATGAATCAACCCTTAAATGAATAAATCTGAAATCTTCTCGGTCAATTCTGATAAAAATGGTATCGGTTAATACATAATTTAATTTAAATTCTTCAATTTGCTCAGCAGCTAACTTTTGAAGTGTGCTTTTGCTAATAAATTTTGTTTGAGCAGGGTTATCTAATGCAATTTTAATAGGATTTTTGCCATACCAGAATGAGCGACGAAACAAATTCCATCCCCGCCCAGATACATCCACTTTAATTTCTTTTGGTAATTCTTCAATTAATATGAGGCTATCCTCCCCAAAAGTAAACAAAATGGGGTAGTCAATGACTGTAGTATAATTTTTGTTTAGGGCATTAAACAACCAAAAAGTAAATGCTGTAAATACGCAGAAGAGAACGATACGCCAATTCTCGCTTTTCTTTGGAAGCAACCACCTGAGAAAACCTTTACCAGCAATTTTCACACTTTTAATTAGTTAGCGGCCAATTTTTTAGAAGACTCAAGCGAAACGGCCGACTTATCTATTTTCAACACGGTGCCTTTGTCCACTTCAATTTTTATTGCCTCTTGCTCAAAATCAATAATTTTACCATGTATACCTCCAATGGTTACCAATTTATCCCCTTTTTTTAGCTCAGACAAGAAATTGCGCTGATCACGGCTTTTTTTCTGCTGTGGCCTTATCATAAAAAAGTATAGAAAAACGACCACCATTCCAATTAATAATAAATTGCCATACATACCTCCACCGGATGTAGGTGAAGGAGCTTGTAAGATTAATTGAAAAATATGTTGCATAATCATTTGGTTATTGTTTTACTGGGCCTTCATCTAGTTTTGGCGCAGGTATAATGTTTGTTTTTATTTTTAATTTTGTCTCTGCGGGATTCGTATTCGCTTTAATCGTAACGGTTTTCATGGTTTGCCCTTTTTTACCCTTACTGTTAAATTTTACTTCAATTTCACCAGATCCCCCAACTGGGATAGGGTCCTTGGGCCATCTTGGTACGGTACATCCACATGAAGCTTTTGCATCATTTATGACAAGTGGTGCCTGTCCGATATTTTTAAAAGTAAACACGTGTGTCACCTCATCACCCTCATTGATTTGACCAAAATCATGCTCTTCTTTTGCAAATTTAAATTGGCCAAATGGGCCCGTAAGTGGTTTTTCTTCCTCTTTGGGCTGAATTTCGCTTGTAGGTTTACTATGATCATGATCCACATGCAGATCAGGTTTGCCTGATGAAGACTCTAGTGCCTCTACCCTCTTTTCCAGTTTATCAATGCGCTCCTGTGTTGCTGGATCCGTACAAGCCGTTAATCCAAATACAACTACACTGATGTATATCCAATCTTTCATCATCTTCATCATTATTTTCTTTGTTAATCTTGATTTTTTATTTGACTAATCAATTCGTTGAAGTCATCACGAATGGCTTCTTTAATATATTCTGCCTTTTCTTTTACATTTTGAATGACCTTTATACTCTCTTCCTTTGCCAAATTTTCTTCTAAATTTTTATGCACAAAGAGCTCGTCAATGCGCATTTCCATATTTTTTCGGAGTTTGTCAAACTGAAATGTTAGCTTATCTCTTGTATTAGAACCCTTATCAGGTGCTAGTAATAAGCCTACTACTACGCCTGATACAGCCCCAGCAAAAAAACCTAAAATGGTAGAATCAGATTTTCCCATAAACTTTTATCCTTTACTGATTCGAATTTAATACTAATCCCAATATCTTCCAAATTCGCCAAGCAACATCTTCAGGTCAAATAATGAAATTTCCAAACTAAAAATTGTACCTCAAATGTGCTTAAAATTTTTAGTGACTAAAAATATATATGTAAATAATTAATATTCAAATAATTAAATGTTTATATATCCCCTTTTTATATTAGCTATTTATTGCTAATATATTTTCTTGAAAATAAATTAATTTGATTATCAGGGTAACAATCTTGACTTAAATGACACTAATTATTGAATGGATATTTAAATTTAACTTAAAAAAAAAAATGATGAAAAAGTTTTCGATTTATATTATTGTGCTAGTTTGTGTTGGAATTCAGATGAATGTAAATGCATCCGATTATGCCCACGATAAAGGTACTATTGGCATTACAGCAGGTGTAGGTACAAGTTTAATGGGCAGCTTATTTTCAGCCTTACAATCACCTGATGTAGATGGTTCAAGCACACCTGTCATTAATGGGCTTATTGACTTTGGTGTGTCCAAAGTATTTAGCATAGGAGGTGGTGTTGCCTATCAGAGCTACTCTTTGAATTACCTCGATGAGAACTATAAAGATACCTACACTTGTCTTAACATAGGCATTAGAGGTTTATTTCATTTTGGAAGAAGTGAAAAGTTCGATTTTTATACAGGTGCCCGAGTAAGCTACACCATCTGGAATTTTGAGTCGACCAATAACGACCCAAATTATGCCATGCCAGATGTTACCTTAGGATCAATTGGTGTACAGCCACTTGTGGGTATCTCCTATTATTTTATTCCAAATTTGGGAATCAATGCTGAAGCAGGAATAGGTACATATCTTGTGGCTGGTGGTATTAAGGCTAAATTTTAATCGAGTCTTATTCGATTGATACTAAACAAATTTTGCCAATTTTATTCAAATATTCTCATTAATGAATAAAATTGGCAAAATTCAATTAAAAAACAGGGTAGCTATTCTATTTCTTTACTATTTTTTGCCTTATAATTCGAGTATTTGATTCATCAAATATACTGATCAAATACATACCTGGTGCCAAATCGTGCATTTCAAATTGGTCATAAAGCTGACTTATCACCTTAAATGGTTTTTGCGCTAATACCTCCCCCTGAATATTGGTAAGCTGCATATAACCCCCAATAAAATCATTAACAAACAACTCAATTTCAAGCACATCCTCTACTGGATTAGGATAAAATCGAATCGACTCAATGAGGTCATCATCAACCCCTGTTACCTCACTAAGATCATACGATTTTGTAATCGTACATCCACTCGCGTCGGTCACATCTACTGAGTAAGTGCCATCTTCTAGCCCAGAAATGCTCGACTCTGTACCCCCATTTGACCAAGAATAGGTATATGGTGACTCTCCTCCAGCAACAGTTAAACTAATGGCTCCATTTGCACCATCTCCAGCTGCTGTGATATCAGCTTCAATCGTCATTTCACCGTTAACCGTCAAAGTAATACGGCTACTTGTTGTACTTGATTCACAATCAGCGGAAGTAATAGTACGTTGGCGCCTATATGCATAGTTACCCGTTGTACTTATATCAATTGTAAAGTTAAAATCTTCGTCAGATTGAGACTCTATACTTGAAAAGTCGCTATCATTCGGGCCTTTTACTTGCCACTGATAGGTAACTGTATGATCATCATTGGAGTGTGAGCTACCATCTAACGTAACGCTTTCCTCTCCACAATATATCAACTTGGATGGTTCAGTAATGGTATTTTCAGGTATGGCTTCAGGGATGCTTACACTTATGATATTACTCCGTTCATCTTCAAAGCAACTTCCAGAAGTAACACCACGTGCATAATCAAAATCACCTGCCAAACTGCCAATTGATTCTGAATAACTTTCTGTGTTAGAGTCTAATGCTGTCCAAGTATCTGTACCTATTTCACGGCGATACCATTCATATTCGTACGTACCATTGCCTCCTGTAGCAGGCTCACCTGTAAATTCAATACTACTTATAGCCTCACATACAAAATCTATTGCCCCAGGGCCGGTAATAGTATTTCCTCCAAGTACATCTTCCACATCGACTGTTATTTCATCACTTTCACTGGTACAACTACCTGAAGTAACTACCCTTTTGTAAGTATACGAACCACTCTCAGAAAAGGAATTATCTGTATAACTTGCCTCTGTACCTCCAATATCAGAAAAATCACTATCATTTGGTGCTTTTCGCATCCACTGATAAGAATATGAGCCATTTCCACCTGTAGGAGTACTTCCAGTAATGGTTAAATCACTTGAAAAATCACAATGTGATGATGATGCTACTGAAATAGAATTATTGCTTATCCCACCAGTTAAACTTAATGTAACCGTATCACTATAAGCCGTACAGCTACTTGACACGACCTTCCGGCGATACTGATACGAGCCTGTATCCGTTAGGGTGCTTTCTGTAAAGTCTTCATCAAAGCCTACTACAACCCAATCTGTACTATTTTTATTACGCTCCCACTGATATGTAAAACTACCATTACCACCACTTGGGGGAGAGCCATCAATGGTTACTCCACTAATTTCGTCACAATAACTCACTGTATTTGGTTGAGCCAACATATTATTTGAAATTGGTGCCTCAATATATATGGTGATAATCTCACTATAATGAATGGCATCAGCACATGCATCTGACTCTACTGTCCGTCGAAAATCATATTGCCCGACTGACGTTAACTCGGGAACATCATAGTCAATTGCTGTAGCTCCACCAATAGTTTGCCAATTACCTTCATCGATACGCTGCTCCCAAGTATAGCTTTCGTTACCTACTTGTAAGGTAGGTGTTGATCCCGTAATCGTACCTGGGTCACCTGTTTCGCAGAATGTTGTGGTACCCGGCGACGTGATGGAGTTATCCGAAATTTCACAAAGGTTAGAACCTGTAAAATCCCCTACATCATCCAAACCAATGATCCTGATTTCATTTTTGTCTGTAATAAGTTTATTAATGGCATCTGCTGCTGGACTGTACAAATAAGCGTTGATTGCCTCTTCATCCCCATTGATGTCTGCATCAGTATAATTTGCCACTAAATTATAGGAATAACCGGGAACAAAATTGGTACCAACTGTCCAATATCGAGTCAGAAAATCATCTCCACTATCATTAGGGTGCTTAGCATTGGTTAATTGTACACTAAAGTAGGTCGAGTGATCAAATGTACCATTAGTAACGTTAATTGTAATGGGTGTAAGTTCCGCATCTCCCGTTGTCTCACCGATCCAAAATTCAAATGCACCGGCCGCACTAAATAATTTTCGTAATTCACCATTTGGTACGACCATCATGGATGTGGTAGATGGATTTCCATCAATTTCCTTTGCATCTTTGCCAAATGTCAATACGGAAGCATTTTCAATAGAAAACAAACCGTCCAGCAAAGATAACTCACCGGGAATTTCTTTGCTCGAGTTCAGTGTCACACCATTAGCATTATTAATGACAATATTAGCTGGGCCATTGGCATCAGGCCACTCATCAGCCACAATTTGCGCCACTGTTGCCCCATACAGTAATGTTCCTTCATCTCCAAAAGCAAGGGTCTCTCCATTTAGATCAAGTACTGCCGTGCCTAAAATATGCAGACTATCGGTAATTACGTGATCAAATACACCATAAGCTTGGGCATTTGAAAATAAAGATTTATTACCACTACCATCTATAATTAAATTGGGAATGGTATCTACTACTAGACATCCATTTCCAAATTGATTTGATGAAGGTTGGGGTACAATTTGAGCACCAGCACCACTCACCTTAATCGTTCCCTGAATGTCTAAATTTTCCGTATTTATAAACTGATCATCAAGTGAGGTAAATTCAAGGGTCGCCCCTTCTTCTAATGTAAAATTTTCTATGCCATACTGACCACTTGCCTGAAATCCTTTACCTGGATTAAATGTAGCACCTGATTTAACAATAATGCTTCCAGTATTTAATGAACCTTTTACCACACGTACCCGAATATCGTGATCATCATCAACGAGCAATCGACCAGAATTAACTTGTATCACAGCACCTAACCTAACCCCCTCTTTTATTTGAGCCGTTGCCCCATTAGTAAATTCAATTTCAGTTCGATAACCCAGATTATCTCCATTTGCTCCAAATTCTCCTGTATCAATAATTACTCGATCGGCATCACCCGTAAATAGTATCCTACCACTTGTACCTGTATCGATCCAACCTTCCACCCCTACGTCCAACGTGCTAATGGTATAGTCACCTGAGTAGGATCTTAATTTACCATTTATGCGTAGCGTAAAATCATTGGTATTAAGCCGAATCACATCATCGGTTGACTCCAAATGCAAATCACCTACTTGCTCATCGCTAGTAAGTGTAACAGTATGCCCCGGATCAATATACACAGCAGCATCTTGATCAGGAAACATACCTGTAACTGTAGCCACCCAATCGGCGCCATCATGCACTTCCCATGTGGTATGATCATTCCAGTTACCAGTCTTTACCGACCTAAAATCTCCACCACCAGGTGCATTCGCATGTACAATGGTATAATTTAACAATACAAGTAGCACAAAAAATGATTTTTGGATATTAGAGCAGATCATAAGAAATCAAATTAATTTGGTATGTCGTAAATATAAGGTTTGGGTTGGAAGGCACATAGTCACTATAGCTGTCTAACCTACGCAGGTAATTTTTGAGGGGAAATTATTAGGAATTAGTATACTATTTTGAATATATTTTGCTAATTACATGCAAAATAATGCAGCTATCTGCTTTCATGCCCAATGACGAAATAAAACTTTCCTGGCGCAGGTTCTCCGAACCCTATCCTGGCGCAGGTTCCCCGAACCCTATCCTGGCGCAGGTTCCCCGAACCTGTGCCTTAGGGTAATTGTTTTGTCGGAAAATCAACGTAAAACCTTAACTGTATTTTGCATGAAACCAGCTTGATGGTTCACTGAAGGACTTTAAAATTTATAGTTTTACTGAATTAAGTTTGCTAATCTTGTTCAAATCAGATGAGCGTTAAATGGGCACAGGTTCGGGGAACCTGCGCCAGGATTCGGTTGGGTAATTTAGTGGGCAATCATGCAAAATAAAGATAAATCATCCTTTAACTGTTAACTTTGGCGCAACTTGATCAACTAAGCTGTATTCATAGTCCGTTATATAAAAAAGAATTATCTTTAAAATCTGCCATGGACTTAGTTTTGTTCGAACATACTGCTTACTCAATTTCATAAACTCATCAAATCGAAAAGGAATTGGTGTAATATCAGACATTATCATTAGTTTGGCCACTACACCAAGCTGCATAACATACACCAAAAATAAAAACCGATCCTTATTTTGTTGATTATAAGACGTACTTTTTAGCAAACCATACGCTTTTATCCCTTGCTGGTTCAAATCACCCGCAATTTTGGTGAGATTTGATCTCACCGTGGCAAATGTCCTCATTCCATTCTGTAGATCCTTATACAAGTCTTGGGCATCATTACAATACTGCACAAACCCTCCTAATTCAAATAAAACTTGCTCTTCCATTTTATTAATATCAGCCCCCATTAGTGTCTACTAAAAATTAATATACGTTCTTTGAAATCCTTGTCAATTCACGATTAGCAAGTTTTTTCATGTGGTGACGATTTGAATTGATTATGTTGGTCATTAAAATATGACTAGCAATGAA
>JAUIFR010000185.1 GCA_030430325.1 Bacteroidia bacterium
AACGCCATCATAAATCCGGCATTTTCTTTCACCCAATCTAACCCCATATATCCTACAGCGATTGGAATAACAACGGATGCACCCAGTACGATCTCTACAAACTCATTCATCCAGCCAGCCGACATCGCATTAAGTGCAATATCATCATTGGCCTTAAGATAAGAGGCATAGCATTGGATGGTACCCATCCCGATAGACAAGGTAAAAAACACTTGACCAGCAGCTGCCATCCATACTTTGAGATCACCTAAACTTTTGAAATCAGGGTTCCATAAAAAATTCATTCCTAGGTGAGAGTCACAGTCGGCGCATTCACCCGTACTACCAAGCGTAATGGCTCGAATGGCTAAAAACGCGCCAAATAAAAGCAACAAAGGCATCGCAATTTTGGCCACACGTTCTATCCCCCCACTAAGCCCCTTCGATAAAATATAAATATTTATAAATAAAGTCACTGCAAATGCCAGAATGGCCCAACCAGGAAAATTAATAACAGTGCCATCTGCCGTATCCACATATACATTAAAAACATTAGCCACTTCATCTATCTTCAACCCTAAAAAGTCTCCTTTAAGTGATTTTAAGGTATAGGTGAGCGTCCAAGATTCAATATAGGTATAATAGGCAATCACCCCCATATTGGTAAATATTCCAAATACGCCAAAATATTTCCAAAGCTTACGTTTGGTCATATTTCCCATGATAAATGGTGTAGAGTGATCACCAAATTTACCACCATAGCGCCCCATGGACCATTCTACCCACAAAAGGGGTAGGCCCATCAGTATGAAGGACACAATATAGGGAATGATGAAGGCGCCACCTCCATTTTGAACGGCTTGAACGGGGAAACGCAAAAAATTACCTAGCCCTACTGCATTACCTGCCATGGCTAATATGAGACCGACTCGTGACCCCCACGCTTGTTTTGTGCTCATTTGTGTATAAGGTTTTTGGTATTTATAAAGATATGGCGGTGAAAATACTGAATTCAAGTAGGTAATCCAAAAAAATTGGAAGTGGATCAATAATTCGTAACAAAAAGTAATTTTTTGAATGAAATTAGCAAATTTTATTCAAAATATGGAGTAAAGTATTAAAATTTAATTTAAAACAATTTTTAAACAGCTGATAATCTATACTTTATTTCTAATCTTTTTGCGCAGAACAATGATGACTAAAATGATCAACAATATGGTAATAGAAGCACTAATTATATACCAAATGCTGCTAGTTTTTTTCTTAACCAGTGCCTTCATGTCTCCTGAAGCAATAAACTGTGCCCAAAAATAAGGGTGTGCTTTTATAGGGTCTGCATTTTTAAGATAGGCTATTTTAGCAAGTCTAAGTGCTTGCGCTTTATTTTTTCCTTCAGCGAGGTACTTATAAAACTGCTCCATTATTTCAGAGGTAGTTCGGTCATTAGCATTCCACAGGCTCATTACAATACTTTTACACCCCGAATAGATAAAACCTCTGGCTAGGTTGATCATCCCCTCCCCTTTTATTGTTCTGCCAAAACCCGTATTGCATGCACTCAGTACAGCAAGTTCTGCTTTTAACTGTAGGTTATATAACTCAAAGGTATGCAAGGCATCATCTTCCAAGGTATCTTTTTGTGTTTTAGTAAAAAAAATTCTCGAAAATAATGGTTTAGAATCCTGCACATTACCATGCGTGGCAATATGTATCATATTAAATGAAGGAGCCATTTTTTTAAATACCGATTCAGTGGCCTCTATTCCCTCATATATTTGCGCCTGAAAGTAAGCGCTTATATTCTTAATCTCCATATTGGCAAACTTTAGGGGCTCCAATTCGCTCCTCTCCTGGGTATACTCATCTTCTAAGACATAGCTTCTCTCTTGCTCTGTCACACTAGTAAAGCTAGGCGCAAAAGCCAAAAGCTTTCCATTATTCTTATACTGAGGTTTGTATTTTATCTTTACCCAAATAGATGCAGAATTGACATAGCTTATCGCATAATGGTTGATCAGATAATCAAGCTTATGATTGGATAAATTTTTCTCATCAATATTTTTAAATAACACCTCAAATGGTACTAAAGATAAATTATCATCGGGGGCAATGATTAAATGATCGTCCTCATTAATATAATTAGAAATGGGATCTATGAGTGTTTGAAATAATGCCGATGAGCTTTGTAAAAAAACAGTCCATGTTTCATCATGGTTGATGATACTATAATTGGAAGATAAGCTATTTCTTAGCCTACTAATTTGCTGATCAAAACCTTCATCCATTGCTACTCTTATCGTGTTTAGAGAATTATTACCAATACAAAATATGATGATTTGGTCTGCCCCCTTAATGTAACTAATCATCTTTTGAGTCGGACTTAATTGTCTTTGAATGTCCTTTAAATTGGCCACGTCAAACATGTATTTTAATTGGTAATAAGTAGGGTAACTTTGCTCTAATTGTTTGATTAACTGATCATATTCATTTTGCAATTCAAAAAGTTTATTTTTACTATCTTTCAATTCTTCTAATTGATCTCCCTTTGCCTCCAAATTATTGATTGCTGACTCATATTTGGCTATATCTTTTCTTATTTGATCTTCTTTTTGTGCTACTTCAATTGGCAATGAGGCCATTTTTCTGGCTTCATTTTCGTGAATTCCAGTATAGAGCACTGCAGCCTTACCTTGTTCGGAAAGTTTAAACGTTAAAATCAAGTACATCTCTGCTTTTGTAAGAAGGTAAAGGTCATAGGTATTTTGCGTAGCATATTTTACAAATTCAGATGATGATTTAGTAATTTCTAATTTACTTTTCTCTGAAGTATAGGTATGTCGCATCTTGTCAATAAATGCTAACGCCAATTGACAAGTTTTAAGTGAATTTTTTAATACATCAATTTTTTGAGGGTTTTCCTTATAATATTGGGTTAATATTTTAGCCTTTGATTTTAATGTTTTGATATGCTGGAGGTGGTCAATATTATTTGAAAAACCTTTTGGGTTGTTACTGATGTCATTAAAATGCACAGACAAACGATCAGTAAAATCCTTCTTATTGTAATACAAAGCTTTTTGAATATAAATAAAGGAAGAATCCCATTGATGCCTTCTCATATAATATTCTGCAATATACCTACATGATGCTGGAACTCTTCTCGTATTTGGCCTACCATTAAATTGAATAAGATTATGATAAGCTAATAAATAAAATTTATGTGCCTTTGTAATATCCCCTTGCATTTCATAACAATAGGCTAAGGATGAATAATCAAAGGTTAGCCTTTTTCCCCGACTTACATTTGTAAACTTTTGAGCATAATCATAATACTGTATGGCAGAGTCATACTTTTCAGATTTCAAATAGCACCTTGCAATTCGAAGTAAATAAGGAAATTGATCAATGGCATTTTCACCGTAAATGGAAACTATAATACCTTTGGCCCTTTTAAAATACTTTATTGAATTATTGTATTCATTTTTCAAGTAATAATTATGCGCTAAACCAGCATAAGCATGCACAAATTGAAAAACGGTATCAAGCACGAAAAGTTCCTTTAAATCATCAAGTGCCTTTCTAAAACATCGTTCAGATTTTTCTAAATCACCCATTAACTTATATAAATAACCTATATTATTATAGGCACTAATTAATTTTGGATGCGGCACAGAGTACACTTTTTCACTTACTCTAGCTCCCAGTAAATAATATTTGATTTTAGACTGAAGGTCTTGTTTATAACGTTCAAACTGAAAACCAATATCAAAATAAATATCAGCAGCCATTTTGGAATAATAGATCGGTTCACCGTCTAAAAAATGAAGCGCCTTATCGATGTAATAGGAAGCTGAGTCGCCTATTCGATCTTGAAAATAAGTATAAGCTATGTAATTATAAATATTACTACCAATAAGTTTATCCTGATTTCTTAAGCTTTTATAAATTGATAAGGCTTTTTTAAAAAGTACTCTTGCGGTATCATAAATTTTTAATCGGTCATAATACAACCCAGAATACATATAATACGTGATTAATTCATCTGGAAGATCCACTCGATTAAGTAATGGAGTATTTTGACCTACTACGGCTTTTCCTTCCTTGTGCATATGCCGTTCATAATAAGACTCGCAAAGCTTATTTCGGTATTTAAATAACTGATCCCAATTTTTACTTTCTTTGTTTATTTCAATATTTGCCAGACAAATGGAATCAGCTTGATGATAGTTGGCGTAAAGCATTAGCGAATCAATCTTTTCGAAACTATCCTCGGCAAAGAGTTGAGGCGGATAAAACACCATGCATAGCATCCCAATAATAAGGTATCTCATTATGAGTGAACCGTTAGGTCGTTGATTGATTAATTACAAGTATACCCATCGTAGGTTAAAAAACAAATGAATCTTTTATTTCCAATCAATTAAATTGTAAACCTTCATTTTTCCTTTAAATATTTCTTTTGTAGTATGGATAAACATATAATCCAAACCAGATCGTAGCAAGCACAAGTATACCAGCACAAAACAAAAACATAAATGAAATCGAATACCATCCCACAAGCTTCGACAAAAAGATCGCTCCTACGCTTATACCTACATCAATACTAGTATACAATGTTGAAGTGGCTAGCCCTTGCTTTTCTCGAGGAACTAGGTTAATTGCCATGGTATAGCAAGCTGGCATAATCGCTCCATTGCCAAGTCCTAGTATCAAGGCAGCTACTTGAAACTCTAAATTTGTTGTAACCTGACTAAAATACCAAAACCCTATAACCGAAATCACACCACTGATTAGCACTAACAATAAAGGGCCTTTTCGATCAATTAATTTACCTATGATAGGCCGAGTAACACTCAAGCCAAAGGCATACCATAAAAAAAACAAATGATCATGCTCGATGGCCAAATTTTTACCATAGATGGATACAAATGTCATGATGCCCGCAAATGGCATCACAATAAAAAACATGACACTTGCAATAGGCAACACTGGCTTTGAAAAAAACGATTTATTCACCTGCTGTAAACCTAGCGAGGATGCTTCATTTCTGACAAAAAAGGAAAAAATTAGTGCCAATATAGCGGTAATAATGGCTATTCCAAATAGTAAACCATAAGCTTGATCTTTGGCTATAAACGTACCAATGAGCGGACCTATCGCCATCGAAACAGTAAAAGTCATACTATAAATGCTTATTCCCTCCCCCCTTCTAGTAACTGGTACAATATCAGCAATTAACGTGCCTCCCGCAGTCGTGACAATACCCCACGAAAAACCATGCAATAACCTGATACCAAGCAGCATATTAAAGGATGGCATAATAAAATATAAGCATTGGCACAGCAGAAAAAACAGCAATGAAAATATATAAATTCGTTGGCGCTGGCCTCGATCCAGCCAGTACCCGGCAAAGGGACGAATCAAAAGTGCTGAAAATGAAAAAATACCAACTATAAAACCCGCGCTTTCCTTTTCGGCACCTAAAATATCTACAATATATAAGGGTAAGGCTGGCAGCAAGTAATAAAAACAATTCGCTACCAAAAAATAGGAACATAAGATCAAAATGTAATCCGGTGTCCAAAGTTTTTCTTTCTCCATAAAATCGATGAATATACCCTAATTCAATAATTTTTCAACCAAATTAGCAAAATTTATTTAATATTTGAATGTATTATGTAAAATGGTTTGAAATACGAGTCAATGACATATATATAATTTTTAATTACACAAATAATTTACATCATTGACATTAAGTATTATTGATTATTAGATTTTTATAAAAAAATAAAGTAATTTATGACACATATTATGTGTAATTATTTATTAGGTTTCATTTAAAATTCTTTTCACTTTTCAAACATGCAGCGAAATCTTACCGCTCGCTCTGCCCGAAATTACTGCGTGAATGTGATGGAGCCCTTTGTCATAGTATGGGCACGATCACCAAAGATAAAATTCAATCGACCCGCTTCCTGATCAATATATAAATCATGCCCTTGTTTTTGTCTCCATTTATGTGTTACATGATCCGCCCAATTAAAGTTAAGAATGCGAATCATCGTAGGGTCCTCTTCTTGATAATAGGATACTTTAATGGTTTTTGTTTTATTTGTAATTTCGATCAAACCTAATTGCTCATCTACCAATTTTTTTGTAAAGCAACCATCTACAACTTGCTCATTTATAAGCTTATTTCCTTCAATTTGAAAGTGCTTAAATAGCATTTTAGAATAAGTACACGACTGGTTTGTTTGCTCTTTTTTGTTAGAGCAAGCCAATGTAAAAATAAGTAGTCCAAATACTGAAAAACTTGATATTAATAAAATGGGTTTCATTGCAACTCAATTATACTAAAAAATGGAAGGCAATATAGCTATTTTAACGTACTTACCAATCCTGAACTTCACAAATTGCCAGCCACGCCATTAAGCCCGCACCAATTTCAATGGCGTCCTCATCGATATCAAAAGTGGGTGTATGTACCGACGATATGATATTCTTAGCTTCATTTCGCGTCCCCAACCGATAAAAGCATCCATCCATCATCTGAGTATAATACGAAAAATCCTCAGCTGCCATCCAAACATCGAGTTCTTCCACATTTTCAGCTCCAAGATAGTCCTCCGCACGCTGTCTATTGCGCTTGGTAAGTTGTTCATGGTTCTTTAAATGCGGATATCCCTTTCGAATTTCAACCTCGCATTCCCCACCTAAGGCTTGCGCTGTTATTTTGGCAATTTTCTCGATTTGCTCATGCGCTTCTGCACGCCAAGTTTCATCTAACGTCCGAAAAGTTCCTGCTAGCAATACCTCATTTGGAATAACATTAGTTGACGCACCAGGAGTCTCTATGCTCCCAAAACTTAATACAGAAGGTATTTTTGGGTTATTTTTTCGACTAATCACTTGCTGCAAAGCAGATAAAACCTGTACCGTAATCATAACAGGGTCAATATTAAGATGTGGCGTAGCTGCATGCCCTCCTTTACCCTTCACTTTAAGGTAAATTTCATCCGCACTGGCCATATATAAACCAGACCTAAAACCTACTTTACCAACCGGGATAAATGGCATTACGTGTTGCCCAATTATGCTAGTAGGACGCGGATGCTCTAGTGCTTGGTCCTTTATCATCAAAGAGGCTCCTCCAGGTATGCGCTCCTCTCCTGGCTGAAATATCAAGCGAACCGTACCCTCCCAATCTGATTTTGTTTGATGAAGAATATTGGCAGCACCTAGTAAGGATGCCGTATGCACATCATGCCCACAAGCATGCATAACCCCTTCGACTTTAGAACAATAAGGCACTTCATTTTGTTCATGAATCGGCAGGGCATCCATATCTGCTCGAAGCGCAATCTCTCTTTTTTCAGGGTTTTTACCTTTAATCTTTACTACAAGCCCCGTAGTCGCTTTACGCTCATATTGATCAATCCCCATTTCGGATAAAGTTTTTTCAACAAAGGCTACTGTTTGGTGCTCTTCAAACGAAAGTTCCGGATGGGCATGGATATGACGCCGCCAGGCAATTGTGGTAGGCTTTAATTCTTTGGCTAGTTTTTTTACTTTTTGCTGCAGGACTTGCATATTTTACTAAATTTGAACGTTATTAATGAATAGCGAATATACTAAGCAAATTATTTAATTCGTATCAATTATATAAAAAGAATAGGAAGAAGGCCGCATGCTGAAGACCATTTTGACACTAATATTAACTATTTTAATTGTGCAAGGCATTCATGCTCAGCATGTGAGCGTGAAAGGGCGGTTTTCAGTACAGGTAACTCAAACCTGTGTTCCTTATGAGGTTCAAATCACGGAACTCGATGATTTTGGGGATATCCAGCGGTTTTATGATTATGGTTTAGGGACTCCACCAAATTATGAGGATAAAAAAGCCCATACCTATAGCAATGCTGGCACTTATATCATTCGCCAGATCATAGGTATTAATGCACCCATTGAAGAAAAGCTAGATA
>JAUIFR010000186.1 GCA_030430325.1 Bacteroidia bacterium
CTATGCGAAATCCTCTAATTTTAAGCTGTTGCCTGATGGGAATATTTTGTATTTGGGAAGAAAGGATCAACAGCTTAAAATTAGAGGATTTCGCATAGAGCCCCAGGAGATTTCAGCCCAGCTAAGCCAGCATCCTAGCATTCAAGATAGTGTCGTGATAGGTAAAAAAGGAACCATGAGTATGGAGCTTGCAGCCTATATAATCCCTAAAGAAAAGGGAAAAATCGAAGTAGAGGCACTCCGTATTTACTTGCTCGAGTTTTTACCGGAGTATATGGTCCCTGCTTATTGGGTAGAAATAAATGAATTTCCACTCACTTCAAGTGGTAAGCTCGCTAAAAAAGCATTACCTGATCCAAGAAATTCACTGCAAAAGAATAATCAACTTCTTAAGCGTGAGCCTTCAACAGATACGGAAAAGCAACTTATTCAGATTTGGAAAGAGACATTACAAATTGAAAACTTGGGAGTAAATGACCCATTTTATAGCCTTGGCGGTGACTCCATTAAAGTGATTCAGATCATTCATGAGTTGAGAAAAAAGGGCATATCCATAGAAGTGAAGGATTTATTAAAACAGGATACCATTCAAAAGTTAGCAAAATTTATAGATGCCACTGTAGAAAATGAGTCGAAGGAGCCCAGTACTGAAAATGGGTCTATTGAACTGATTGACTTACCAAAAAAGGTGTTAGAGGCTATACCAAAAGGTCTTACAGAGGTTTATCCTGCTTCCAACATGCAGCAATATATCATTAAAAAATATGAGGATGATCAAAACCGAGACGGGGTATATCATCTTTTATTTTCATGGCATATTTCAGGCCTTGCTTTCTCAGAAGATTATTTTAAAAAGGCCCTAGCTTTTGTCGCTGATAAACATCCCATCTTACGCACGAGTTTTGTTCGGCCCAGAGGATATGATCAGATCATACAGGGGCTTCGAAAGGATGCCTCATTGCCTTTTGAGGTAGAGGATATCTGTCATTTATCATCTAAAAAACAGGATGATTACATCGAGCAGCTATTAGACAAAGATTTTACAGAGGCATTTGATGCCTTTAATCCGGTGGTAGCCCTGCAACGCTATAAAATTCTCGTGCGCTCAGCAAGTTCATTTGAGCTCTTTTATGCCACGCACCATGCTATCATCGATGGGTGGTCTAACATCCAACTGCTGAAAGATTTATTGCAGGCTTATTTGATGCTAAAAAAGGGTATGGAGCTGCCTACAATCGATCAATCAATAAATTCCTATCAAGAATTTGTAGCCATAGAAAAAGAAATGATCCAAAACCCAGCAGCTCGTGCCTTTTGGGCGAAAGAATTGGCTAAAATTAATTTTAAACCCCTAGAAAAGAAGTATATCGTGATCCCTGGAAAGCGATTGGCCACGTATACTAATTCATTGGACGCGAAAATATCCACTGCCATTCATCAGCTGGCGCAAGCAGAAAATATCACGGTGAAATCCATTTGCCTTAGTGCCTATCTGCAGGCAATAACCAGGCTTACCAAAAATAAAGAAGTAACCGTTGGTTTAATCGCCAATGGACGCTCCGAGCGACTAAGCAATCCACTAGAGGCCGTAGGGTTGTATTGGAACTTGAATCCTTTCCATTATAAAGGGGAGGAGCTAGGCATCGATGGGTTAATTCATATACAAGAGCAGCTTAACCGAATGACTGAATTTGCTCATTATCCATTCCCTCATTTGCTCGCTGACCTGGAAAAAGAAGAACTGTTTTTTGCCTGCTTTAATTTTACCCATTTCTTTTCCATTCAAAAATTAGCTGCGCAGCAGCAAGACATCCAGATTGTAGGAGGAAAGTTTAGGGACCGATTCCATTATCCACTGACCTTGGCGGTAAATGTGCATCCAGACGAAGATAAAAAAATGGACCTGAGGCTAGAATATGACCGGCAGTATTTTAATGAGAAGGATATGAAGAAGTTGGTAGAGAGGTATGTAAGTGATTTGGAAACTCTGGGTAAGTTAAATAAAAGTGTTATTGAATGATTTGTGCTAAATTTGTTCAATATAAAACATTTTTTCATTGAATTTTGCATAATTTGTTTAATAATTATTAATTGTAAGAATGAAAAAAGACAGCCTACCGTATTATAGATAGGCTGTCTTTATTATCTTATCAGTCATCAAGCTATTTTTTTTTAAATTATTACGCCATTCTCAACTTGATTTTGATTCAATATAGCTAAAATGCAATTATTCTTGGTTAGTATTTAACTAATTTTACCGTTCTACTCCCTGTTTTATTCGTTAGTTTTACAAAATAGATATTTGGTATTAAACCACCTAATGAGACTTTTGTCTGATTATCTATCAATTCTTGGTTGTGAATGACACTTCCGTTAATATCAATTATCTTGATATTGCTTTGTACCGGATTATCAACTTTAATTGTGACATGGTTTAAACATGGATTAGGAAACATAGAAAACGGAATTTCAGACATATCTAGGCCATTTACAAGATCTGTTTTGTATGTGGCTACAAACTCTAAATTTCGATTAGGCATAATAAAGCTAGTTTGTATGTTAATTGGGCTATCTAATAATGCCATATCTTCTTCTGTACCAACCCACTTTACAAATACATGGCCTTCTATAGGCTTTGCCGTAATTTGTACTTGGCTACCTGAAACATACTCACCATTGCCTTGGAGGTTGGCTTGATCTACCAAATTAATTGGCTGGGTTGTTAAGTTTAGTATATATTTTTCCTGTGAAACTTCTTCTTTTAGTTTATATTTAGCATAAATTTTGATGTTTCGGCTTGGCATGGTAAATGTAGTCTCTATGGCTGATGGATCGCTGAGTAAAGCAATATCTTCTGGATTTCCTTCCCATCCTTCAAATTCATATCCTTCAATAATGGTAGCTTTCAGGGTTACAAGTTCTCCAACAATATAGTTACCATCCCCCGAAGTAGTTGCCTGGCCGTCATAACCCATATTTCCTAGGCAAATTTTAAATTGAGTAGGATTAATATCTTCATCAAGGTAGTAATAGGTGTACTTGCTGTTATTTATCCAGCCTAAATCATTATTCCAATATTGTTCGATCTTATGTTTTATGCTTCCATCATCATTATTAGTATATAGTATTTGTTGGGATTTCTTCCACACTTTTGTTTCTTGATCGATCATATCAAACGTATATTTCAATTCATTGATTAAATTGCCTTGATCATCATAAAAATATTCCCATTTATTATCATTTAATAAAACATACCATTGATTATCGTATATATCGAAACTACCTTCCTTCGTTTTGGATACGAGCTGTTCCAATTCATTGTACTCATAAACATAGCGAAAATCTGGTTGTAGTTGTATCACGGTATCTTTTTCAAGTGTAAGACTATCGGTTGTAATTTGTTGCAACGTATCAAATTGAACTTTATAGGCTAGTTTACCCTGTACATTATATTGGTAATCTGTTTGAGCAGTCTGTTGCCACTCCTTCGTATCAAAATTATAATTTTCCGTATTCACTTTTATTATTCGCCCATATTCATCATAGGAAATTATAAAAATAAAGTCATTTACCCATTGATTATCTATCTTCCATTGCCATCGCATAGTATCTAACGTATGACAGTCGCTAAATTGATATACAAATCTAAGATGTCCATCAGGTGTTGGAGCACTTTCTTGAAATTGAATCAACCCATTTTCATCATAGATATAATAATAATCACCGCCTTCAATAATGACTTCATCTATAGGGTTCCATTCTTTTATGTAGGTATGGGTAAGATAACCATCTTCGTATTCAAAGATTTCTTCTCTAGTAAATTTCCACTCATCAGCCCAATTTTCTTGTACGATTGATGTTTTTTTCTTCAAATTATCCAATGGATCAATTATTTGAGCAAATAACGGAACAATTAATAGGTGCAATACACCTAAAACATATAGCTTTTTCATAGTTCAATTTTTGTTGGTTCAATTATTTGTATAATGTTGCACTGATATGAAATGTTAACATATAATTGCAGTTTTATTATATATTCTTTGTGTTATAACAAATCAATTGCTAGTTCTTTAGGGTCGACTAAACCATAGCTAAGTACATTAAAATCTTTTAACTTTATAAGTTGGTTTATAGTTAATTATTAAGCTATATTGAATGATAAAAATTCACAAATATGATTTTGATTTTTTAATATTGAACAAAATTTGCATAATACATTCAAAATAATTCATATTTTGCATTAAACTAACAGGTACCACCATATGGAGACACTCACACAAAATGATCTCAAAGAACAAGCAAAAACTATGCGGGAAGACAATAAAATAATAAAAGTTGATGTGTTGATCATCGGTTTTGGACTTTCTGTTATCCCCTTACTAAGGGAACTAACGAGAGGTGAGCAATCATTTCAAATCATTTCAGATGGACATACCATTTGGGATGAGCTTGAGGCCAATGATCGCTTAGATTTTGACCTGGTGAGTAGTAAGCACAGCAGTTATTATTCTTTTGAATTAGTAAATCATAATACGCAGGATAATTACCCTACAGCCAAAGAGTTTTTAGATTTTCAGAGAAAATATCAGGAGCAGTACCAGCACTATGTAAAGAAAGATTTTGCCCAAAAAATAGAGAATTTTGATTCATTTTCTATTGTGCATACTACAAGTGGGACAATTTATCAGGCGAAACATTGTGTCATCGGTACGGGGTTTAAGAGAAAGATTACGCAGTCCATCAGTTCCTTTAATTATGACGATGCTCAAAATAAAACGGTTGTTTTTACAACTATTGGTGATTCGGCCAATCTGATGATTTCCAAGCTAATTCCACGAAATGCTCGAGTCATTTTAGTTACCAATGGCTTTGTACCTGTTGATAAACTTGTTTTTATAGAAGGTAAATCCTTTACATTGGACCAATTAGAGGCTCATAATTTTAGATATATTTCCGTATTTTTGTTCAGGCAAATGGATGGGGGATTAATAAAAAGCCAGCTTTTACCTCGGTTTTTGGTAAAACCGTTTTTTGGAGATGTACTGCATGTAAAACACCCCATTACAAGTGTCAAGAAAAAAATAATGCAAAGGTTTGATCGCAAACCCAAAAGTCCATTTCCCAATGGTGTTGTTGCATTAAAATATTGGCCTATTGATGCCTACCAACAATTATTTGATAATGAGCAGTTAGAACAATCGATTGAGAATGGGTATTTATTAAATGATATAGCCTATTTTATAGATAATGGGCTTGTGGAGCTTTGGCCAAAAGATGAAATTAATATGGATCGCGCGGCCAAGAAATTAACATGGGAGGAAAAGTCCGTAAATTATGATGAAATGATAGAAGGGGATAGTGAGCGTCCTAATTTGCCTGATATTTATTATCATCATCCAAACGGTGAAGCTAAAAACTATTCCTATAATTTTAGAAATACCTATATGGGCATTATTCCCAAGGAATTAAATAATATTTATCTTATTGGTTATACCAGGCCAACATCTGGAGGATTAAATAATATTATTGAGATGCAGAGTTTATTTGTTCATAAAATGGTAACTAGCGATGCATTTAATGATCAGACGTATCAGAATTTAGAGGATAAAATTAAAAAATATGACAGGGAATACTACTTTTCAAAGGAACATTATTACTCTGATCATTTGGTTTATTATGGTTTTTATACACAAGATATGGCCAAGCTCATTGGTATTGAAACTTCTTTTAGAGATTGCCGAAGTATGAAAGAAGTATTGCAACATTATTTCTTCCCTAATAATGCCTTTAAATTTCGTCAAAAGGGTGAGTATAAAGTAGAAGGCGTAAAATCAATGGTCGATAAAATTTGGAAAGAACATAAAGGGTTTAGTAATATACGGCACTATCTGTATAATTATATCCTGACACAAATCGTCATTATTACCACGATCATGTTACTACCCATTCCACTTTATTTTCGTATACCTTTGAGTTTTTTTCAGGTATTTAATCTATTGATGGGCTTTATCGTGGCCAAAGGAGTGAATATTCACCGGTATCTAAATGCAATTCTACTTACAGGACTGGTAATCACCCCATTTTATCCTAGCCCTTGGGTGCCAGGTATCACTTTCTTAGCCTCATTTCTTGTGCTATTTATTTGTCGAAAATTAGGACTGACAAGGGTTCCATTCAATGATTTGAAAAACAAGAAGAAATATGGCCAATTTTATAAACGATATGTTCAGGCATTTGAAAATGTAAAAAGGAAACAAAAGTATAAATCAGACAATAAATTCAATAAATTTAGCAAAATTAAGTCAAAAATTACTTGATTATTCGTTCACATTAGTAAAAATTGTATTTATTATAAGTTACACACAATATTTATCAGCAATTTTTCGTAAAATAACTTACATAGTAGGTTTTTTCTTATTATTAATTGGGTATCATTTTTTTGAAAAAGCAAAAGTATGTATATTGCTGGTCATTCGGTTATAAAAACTGCAAGGCATGCAATTTTTAGAATATTTGATTAAATTTATTAAGATTATGTTTAACAGGCAAACAAAAATAGCGGAAGAAGAAGAGGTGAGTAACTCGAGCAATGTTATTGGCAAGGGCACCATTATTGAAGGGAATGTAGAGACATTTGGAAATATCCGTATTGAAGGCAAAGTAGTAGGCAATATTAAATCCAAATCAAAAGTAGTTTTGGGTCAGCCCTCTATGATTGAAGGAAATATATTGGCTCAAAATGCTGAAATCGCAGGTGAGGTAAAAGGTATTGTAGAAGTATCGGATCAACTAATTTTAAAACCAACCGCTATTATTCATGGGGACATTGTCACCAATAAAATGATTGTTGAGTCTGGAGCTAAGTTTAATGGAGGCTGCAAAATGGGCGTAACCATAAAAGAAATTAAAATTGGTAATAAGGGAACTTTAACTGAAAATCAAAATAGCAACAAATCACAACCTTTCATCAAAAAAGAAGCCGAGCAAAAAGTCAAGTCCGCTTAATGCCTACGCAAGGTATTCAGGATTAGCTTTTCAGATGATGGCCATTATGGGGCTTGCTACTTGGGGCGGCTATAAGCTTGACCAATATATGAGCAACAAATACCCTATTTTTTTGATTATTTTTTTATTTTTGGCGTTCTTTGTGTCCATATTTTCGGTCATCAGAAGCTTGCCTAAATCTTGAATGCACTTATATATAAACTCATTATAGCGTTTGGAATCATTACACTTGTGGCACACGGTGTAAGCTATTGGTTTGATTTCATTCAAACCTATCCTCATTTTGATGTATTGCATCTTTTTTTTGCGGGTCTATGTTACAGCAGCATTAGGTTTAGGGATAATCATCATTCCGTATTTTCAACCCATTTATCTACTTATTTTTTAATAACAGTGGGTATTCGCTTACTGATTAGCCTCTGTTTACTAGGAATTATATTGGCCTATTATCCTGTAAATCAAATTCATTTAATTATTCAATTTTTTATACTTTATTTATTTTATCTAATCTTTGAAATATACTCCCTATTAAGTAACTTGCGCCTGCAAAATAAAAGCAATTCAAATGGGGAAATTAGTAATGCCACAAGTTCCAAGTAAGTTACTTAAAATCAGCACTTTATTAATAATATTTCTAATTGGTTATGCCCCAAGTCAAGCAGCCGAAGAAAATGAAGGTGGTTTTAACCCTGGGGATTTGATTCTGCATCACATTGCGGAGAATCCACGGCCATTGAAGCGTCAGCGCGCCCGGGCCCTGGTGTTGACTCCAACGCGGGAGTTGGCGGTGCAGGTGGGGGAAAGTTTTAAGACGTACGGCAAGCATTTGAGGATGCGCATGGCCCTTGTCTATGGTGGGGTGAGCCAGCATCCGCAAACGCGGGCTTTGGGGAAGGGCGTTGATGTTCTCGTAGCGACACCCGGACGGCTCATGGATCTGATGCAACAG
>JAUIFR010000187.1 GCA_030430325.1 Bacteroidia bacterium
TACTAATTCCATAAACTGTGCTGGGTTCCATTATAGTATATTGTGGTGTATTTACTTTTGGAGTGTTTGGCCCGAAAACAGCAATGGAACTTGGCCAATATACTTTTTTGAGGTTCATTTGTACTGCAATCTCTAACACATTAATTAGGCCATTAATATTGAGCTCCCAGGCTCTATGGGGGTTTTTCTCACCGGTGGCTGATAATATAGCAGCCAATTGATATATTTGAGTAATGTTGTGCTTTTCAACAATAGAATGTAAGAGTTTAGAATCAAGCGTATTAAGAAGTTCGGAGGGGGCATCATCTAGGGGGCGAATATCAGCTGCGATGATATTTTCTTGCCCATAAATTTCTCTAAGTGAGCTAGTAAGTTCGCTGCCAATCTGACCACCTGCCCCTATCACTAAAATTTTTTCCTCTTTCGCCATGTTTTAAATTATTGCTGTTTTGGATTGCTTTATAAAATTAAGTGAAATTTATGATTTTTTTACTGAAATTGAGTAATGTTTTTTATGTAAATTGGGGTTAAAATATCATTATTCAAGGATAAAATTTCAATTACAAAATGAGTGATTTTGGCAAAAAACATTCAGAGCGCACATATTTTGACTGTATTTTGCAAAATTCATGCAATATTTACTTAAGATTTAGCCAATTTTGATCCGCGTTTTGTTTTAAATTAGCTTCATTTTCGTTCCAATCATCCAGGGTATTGGTGAAGAATTTATTATAAAACAAATAGAGTTTTCCATCCACTATTTTGTATGTTTCAGGGTCAACTTCTACTTTCTCGCCTGTTTTACCCATAGCATAGGCACACCAGCCACCATATTCAGGCAAATATTTACTCGGATTAGCTTTAAATGCATCTTTGTTTTTACTTGAAGCAAAGTAATAAACTACTCCTTTATAAGTATAACTAAACTGTGAGGACCCTTCCCTAGGTTCGGTTTGAAAATAACTTACAGGATCCCAACCATCAAGAGCTAATTTATTCTTATTAACATTATAATGGTGTGTTTTCTCTTGTCCAAATACAATTATGCCAAAACATAATAGTGTGGTTAAAGCAATCAATTTCATAGCATTCTTATTTATGAACTATTTAAACAAATTTGTTTATAAAAACAATACTTCATCGACTTTATCAATTGTATGCTAATTTAATGCGATACTGATTGCTACGCATTCAATTTCCTAATTAATTTATAAGGTACTTTCTTTTCTTTTTATACGGAACTTGACACCAAAAGGTTACAGAATGTTGCTAAAAAGGGCTCAATTTATTCTTATTCTTCCACTTATACTTATCTAATTGAGGGTAGTTTTCGCCAATTTTTGGGTTTTGCTTTTTATGAATGGGTTGTCCTCTGAATTCTGCGCCGCCATGTATGTGCTTGAGCTGAGTACGGCATCCATCTACCTTACATCGAGGAATTTCTGGATAGTTAAACCGTATGCCAATCTCTATAAATGCACTAGAATAGTTGTGTTTAATAGCACTTCCCACTTCTGGGAGATTAAGTTGATAGGCTTTATATTCAAAAGCTGGCCGTGCAAATACTCTTAGGTATTCTGAAAAAACATATTCTACCGGTAAGCCTAAGCTTACAAAAAAACCCCCAGTCATATTGGCTCGGTCAAACTTCTTGCTATTGCGAATCATGCCGATTTTTACATCTGCATTAAATGTGAAGTTGCGGTACTCATGGTATCTGTAGCCCAATACCACAAAATAGCGCATAAACAGCGCACTATTGAATTCTGCCGTAAAACCTGGTATACTATCTTTAAAATGAATAGGCTTAAATGGGCGCATCATGTGCCATTCAGCTGTAAGTCCAAGCCCGGCTTTGAATTTTTTATAATCGTAATGCAGGCTAAAGGTAAAAGGAATACCATTGGCGCCTCCCCGAAACCCTAATTTTGTAGAATTAGCATAATATATCTTATCACCCTCCTGAATAACTAAACCAGCACTTTGGGGCCTATTAAACCAATTTGTATATACAAGTAGTGTGTCACCTAACTGAGTACTTGACTCTTTTGGTGCAATGAATAACTGCCCCTCACGCTCAATTAAGTTGTGATTCGTAAGTTTATGACCATAAAATGTTCTAGCATATCCTAATGAACCACTAATGGTGATTTTATTCAAAATAGCTCTAAATCCACTTCGCTTAATACTTTGCCCCTCTGGATGAAACATCTGAGCTGAAGCTGGGTGAGTAGCAAGCAAGATTGCACCTAAACAAACGTATAGCATAAAGCCATGGAATTGTTTATTCGCTCTAATTCGCATAAATTTATTTAAACTCGGATCCAATCGGTCAAATTTTGAACGTTTGCTTATTTATAAAACTAACTTTTTGCAAAAATATTGCCAAAAAAGGGATTCTCAATGGTTATCTCACACATTTTCTTGTAAAAGTATCTTCCAAGCGATTTCTGTCTGACCATTTCGAAGATATTGTTGTGCCAAAAAATGAAATTGGTCCCTACTAACCAAATTATGTGACTTTATAATTTCATCAACTTCAGTAGAATCAATTGAAGGAATCTGTTCAACATTAGCCAGTTTACCTAGATCATTTCCTGTAAGAATCGTACTGTTTTTAATAGCACTTGGTAGTTGATCCACGCCAATCCCTTTACTACGCAATGGTTTTTCCACTTCAAATAAAGAATCACCCCCTGCCCGAGTATACCAATTTCCACCTAATCGGCCTACAGCATCCAGCAAATGTGGGCTGATTTTGCCATTTTGATCAAGAATTTTGGTTGAAATATGGGCTAAAATTACCTCACATATAATTAGGTTGCCTGCACCACCTTCATCCCCAAGTGATATTACCTGCTGAACTTTACATTCGAATGCAGCTGGGGCTTCCTTTACACGGGGTGGCGTGACTTTTTCAGAAGGAACTTCTGTAAAGCCAGATTTTATAAATTCATTGACACCCTCTTCGTATTCAGTACTGGCCAGTGACATCTGCTCTACCATGGCATAACTCACGATATTTATTACGACTTCGTTGGTCTCCAATACATTTTCTAGGGTATGTTTAGTCGTGTTATCGCGAACTCGCCTAGCCGGCGAGAAAATTAATAGGGGTGGGTTGGCACTAAACGCATTAAAAAAGCTGAAGGGGCTTAAATTGACACGGCCGTTTTGATCGACGGTACTGGCTAAGGCAATAGGCCTTGGGGCAACGGCACCCAGAAGATAACCATGAAATTCAGCCACAGAGACCTGTTTGGGGTCAATTGTTTTCATATTATTATTCATTCTTCTACAACTTATCGAAATCACCGGCAATTTATCCCATTGACACTAAAAAAAGAATAAATACATGATTATCTTTGTAAGATGATGAATAAACAACAGCAAGAAAGCATAATTAAATATAGGGCTCTATTAGAAGAACACCATGATTGGCCCTCTAAGTATATGTTTAAATTTATTTGCCCAGTTGCCAAAATTGAACAAGCGAGGGAGCTTTTTAAAACATTTAGGCCTAGCGAAAGGGAATCAAGAAAGGGAAATTATATTAGTATTACCTTTGTAATTGAAGCGAAATCATCTCAAGAGATTATTGATATTTATATCCAGGCTCAAGAGGTTGAAGGGCTTCTTAAACTTTAAATGCCGATAAACCTAATATATTTTAATTAATTTAGTTAAATACAATCAAGAATTATTTTTACAACCAATTCTGCAAAATACTTTCTATCTCTGAGGTCGTTCAACCGATTTAAAAGTAAAGTTGAGGTGAACTAATTTATATGTTAAGCATTAAGGCTTATAAATTGCAATTGGCTAAAATACTTCAGTAAAACATTTATTTTAAAGGTCTTCAGTGAACCAGCTTGCTGGTTTTATTCAAAAACAAACTTGATTGTACCATATTCGAAGTATTTTTTCGTTGAACCTATGCGCACACCAAGTTTACCTGATTCTTCAATATCCTCAATTTGTCCTCTGATTTTCTCATGATTTATCATAAAATACCTCCATTGCTTATACCCAAAAAGCCGATCAACATATGTATTATAAAGCTCTGCACTATTACTTTTAAATAAATTTTGTTCCAAACAAAACAAAACTCGGTTTAGTAAATCTGTTAATGGGATTTCCTTACCAGTAATAAGCTTTAGAGAAACTGCTCTTTCATTAATGAATTGCTCCTGGTTGACATTAAGCCCAATGCCAATTATACAATGACTCACTTTGTTGGCTTGTATTGAATTTTGTATTAGGATACCTCCAATCTTTTGTTTTTTAAAGTATATATCATTCGGCCACTTGATTGCAAGGCCACTACCAACATATGTAACCAGCGCATCAACTATTGCAAGGCTCACTTGCATACTTACTTGAAATAAATTGTCTAAAGCTAAATTTTCTGGATAAAATATAACGCTAAATGTCAGGTTTTTATATGGCAATGACTCCCAAGATCTCCCAAATTGACCTCGACCGCAATGCTGATGATCACAAATAATAACGGTGCCATTTTTGGCACTAGCTTGTTGCGCCCAGTCCATTGCAACCCGATTGGTAGAATCACATTGAGGCAAGTGGACCATCTCTTTTCCGATTAAATTTGTTAAAGGACAAGGCTTGTACAAGTATTTTTTATATTTTTGATGCAATTTTAAATATTTTTTTAATTATTTTAAACAAATGGGAGGTTGCTTACATAAAATTCAGATGTAATTTATCTCTTTATTATTATTAAATACACGGGAGATTGAACATAAATATGAATGACTCTACCAGCGAAATAAGTGCTCAAATGCTCTGTGATATCATTGTAAAAGGTATGCAGGAGAAAAAAGGCACTCAAATCGCTATCGTTGATTTACAAAAGCTTAGGCAACCTGTTACTGATTTTTTCATCATTTGCTCAGGCAATACCGACAGGCACGTAGAAGCAATCGCTGACTCGGTTATGAATGAGGTTTACAAAGTAAATGAAGAAAATCCATGGCATATTGAGGGCCTTGAAAATAAACAATGGGTACTCTTAGATTATGTTAATGTTGTAGCACATATCTTTCAAAAGGAACGCAGGTCATTTTATGGTCTAGAAGAGCTTTGGGGTGATGCCCAAATCAAATATATTGAAGATTCTTATGCTGAAAACGAAACTTTTTAAGTAGTATATACGTATTAAATTATTTAAAGCAAATAATTGCACCAAAATGTCGAATTCAAAGAAAAACAAAATAATACCAAAAACTCCAAAAAAGAACAATTATCAAGTTTGGATAATTGCAGTATTAATTGCGTTTGTGGTATCACTTTTATACTTCACCAAGCATTCATCAGTTCGAAATATCAATATTACTGAGTTTAGGAAAATGATGCACGGCGGGGATGTTAAGGATATCCTGATCGTAAATAATAAAAATGAAGTTGAAATTACTCTTAAGGAGGAAGCCCTTAAGAAAGAACCTTATAAAAAAGAGTTTGAAAACAGAAACCGGTTTTCTATAATTGGTGGGCCGCATTATGTATTAAAAATTACTACCTCTGAGAATTTTTTAAGGAAATTAGAGCAGATCCAAATGGTCATACCTCGGGAAGACCGTCTTGACTATGAAGTTGATGAGCGATCAGATTTCTCTTCGGTTATCTTTCAATGGGGCTTTTTATTCCTCATATTGTTTGGGTTTTGGTATGTAATGCGTCGAATGACTGGCGGTGGTGGACCCGGTGGCCAATTATTTAATATTGGTAAATCTAGGGCGGCACTGTTTGATACAGAGAACAAAGTTAAAATTACCTTCCAAGATGTAGCTGGTCTTGATGAGGCTAAAGAAGAGGTAATGGAAATAGTCGAGTTTCTGAAACGCCCAGAGAAATTCACAAAACTTGGGGGTAAAATACCTAAGGGTGCCTTACTAGTAGGCCCTCCAGGAACGGGTAAAACACTCTTAGCAAAAGCTGTAGCTGGAGAGGCTGGCGTACCATTTTTCACTTTATCTGGGTCAGATTTTGTGGAGATGTTTGTAGGTGTAGGTGCCGCTCGGGTAAGAGATTTATTCAAACAAGCCAAAGAAAAAGCACCATGTATCATATTTATTGATGAAATTGATGCCATTGGGCGTTCTCGAGGGCGTGGGCAGGTACCAGGTTCAAATGATGAGCGGGAAAACACATTAAACTCATTACTTGTTGAAATGGATGGGTTTTCAACTGATTCTGGTGTTATTATATTGGCCGCAACCAACAGACCCGATGTACTAGACACTGCACTACTTCGCCCAGGTAGGTTCGACCGTCAAATTAGTATAGACAAACCCGATATTATTGGGCGAGAAGCAATCTTTAAGGTGCATATTTCGGTGTTGACCTTATCTAATGAGATTGATGCTAAAAAACTAGCTGCACAGACGCCTGGCTTTGCTGGTGCAGATATTGCTAACGTATGTAATGAGGCCGCGCTGATTGCTGCAAGAAATAATAAACCCAAAGTGGAGATGCAAGACTTCCAGGATGCGATTGATCGTGTTATAGGAGGTCTTGAAAAGAAAAATAAAATCATCTCTCCAGAGGAGAAAAAAATTGTTGCGTTTCATGAGGCTGGCCATGCTGTAGCAGGTTGGTTTTTGGAGCATGCTGACCCACTCGTTAAAGTAAGTATCGTGCCGAGAGGTATTGCTGCCTTAGGATATGCACAGTATCTACCTAAAGAGCAGTTCTTATACCAAACAGAGCAGCTTGTGGATGAGATGTGCATGGCACTGGGTGGCCGAGCTGCAGAGGAAATAGTTTTTAAGAAAATCTCCACTGGTGCACTAAGCGACTTGGAGCGGGTGACAAAAATGGCTTATAGCATGGTTTCTCTATATGGAATGAATGAAAAAATTGGTAATATTTCGTTCTATGATCCAAAACAGAGTGAATATTCGTTCAACAAACCTTACTCTGAAGCTACTGCTCAAACGATTGACGAAGAAGTTCGAAAATTAATAAGCTCAGCTTATGAGCGTACGAAAAAGCTCCTCTTAGAAAAGAGAAATGAGTTGGAGATTTTGGCAAACGAGCTTCTTGAAAAAGAAATATTGTATCAAAGTGATTTATCAAAATTGATTGGAAAAAGACCCTTTGAGAAATCATCACCGGCTGAATTATCCCATAAAAAAATAGAAACAGAAGACACACCAAAAGTTGATGCAACGAACAATTCACCCACACATTTGGAGTAATTTTCAATCAGTTTTGCAAAATTGATTGAAAATATCACTCTGGGATGATTGAAATGTTTGTTTTCACTTTATTTATTAGTGCTAGAATTGATTCGTAATCTTCACTCAATATAGTGATGTGACCCATTTTTCGGCCAGGCTTAGTTAGTGCTTTGCCGTATAAGTGCACATGTACATTTTCAATTTTTTGAATAGCATTAAACCCTTGATAAATTGGTTCACCTGCACGCTGCCCTCCTCCTATTAAATTTATTATGGCGGCATATTGCGCATGCTGCTTTGGTGCTCCCAATGGTAATTCTAAAAGTAAACGAACGAGCTGCTCATATTGAGAACATACGGCAGCCTCAATGGTATGATGCCCAGAATTATGCGGCCTAGGGGCCACTTCATTGACAAGCACTTGCCCCTCTTTGCTTAGAAATAACTCAATGGCTAATATCCCCACAAAGTCTAATTCTTGCACCAGGTTTATCGCCACTTGCTCACATTCAGCAAATACTTCCTCTGGCACTTGAGCAGGGCTGATTAAATAATCCAAAAGGTTTAATTCTGAGTTAAATACCAGTTCAATAGCGCGGTAACATTTCATATCCCCACTTTGATCCCTGGCTACAATTACTGCCAATTCCTTATCAATATCTACTTTTTTTTCTAAAACAGAAGATGCATCAAATGCTAGATCCAACTGCTCAGTGCTTGCAAGTGAAACCACACCTTTGCCATCATAG
>JAUIFR010000188.1 GCA_030430325.1 Bacteroidia bacterium
GGATCATTTCTTAACAGCTCGCCCTCCCGTTTTTGGGCAATATTGCCTAGTTTCGGGGTTTATTTATGCCCTAATATACAAATAATTAATTGATTATCAAATATTTATACTACTTATGAATGTCCCTCAATAGAGATTCTCTAGGCAAATCTTTATTAATCTATACTAATTTTCAATTTGAGAGCGTTCTTTAGTTATTTATGTAGTTTTTAAATTTGTACTTTTTAAAGATTTAAATCTTTGTTTTGTACAATAAATCAGCAACTTGAATAGTTTCTTTGCATTTTTTCAAGAAATTTTCCTGAAAAAATCCAAATGTTATTTTTGCCCAAAATATAGTTAATAATAAAATGGGCCCAGAAGGGCTCGAACCTTCGACCCCCTGATTATGAGTCAGGTGCTCTAACCAGCTGAGCTATGGGCCCCTCCCAAAAAGGGATTTTGAAAAGAAATGCAATGTTACGTAATTGCAGCTTAATACACAAATTTATCATGTCAAAAAATACATTGACCACCATACTGATTATTATAGCTATTGGGTTTTGTACACCAGTTTGTGCCCAATCAGATATTCCAATAGGGCAGTGGAGAACGCATACATCCTATCAAGAAATAAACTATTTGGCGCAAAGTAACGAATTGATATTTGCTGGAAACCCTTATGGTTTTTTTTACATTGATAAAGCAACGGGTAGTATTAAAAAATATAGTAGAATAGATGGGCTGTATGAAGGTAAAATAAGTACACTAAACTATGATCAAGCCGGTGAAATGTTATATATTGGTTATGAAAATGGCGCTATTGATCTACTAGATGACGATTTAGAGCGTATTTTAGATATCCAGGGTTCACCAAGCTTGCCTAGTAAGGCCATACACAACTTTTATTTTAATGCTGACCAAGCCATCGTTTCTGCCGCATTTGGTATAGCTATAATTGACCCAAAGCGCGCCGAACTTCGCGAAGCCTGGTTAAATTTAGGAGAGCAAGGCAGTACATTGGCCGTTTATAACTGTTTGCTGTTCAACGACTCCATATTTGCTGCCACCGAAGAGGGCATCATGGCTGGGCGGTGGGAAGAATCGCAGAATCTAGGTGATTTTAATAATTGGGTAAGGCATAATGCTGAGCCCATAGATGATTTACCCATTAAACACCTTCAAGTAATTGACGAGAAACTAATTGTTGGAGTAGATGGTTTAGGTATTGTAAGTTATAATAGTGGAAACTGGAATGTGGTTTATGAGATTGATGAGCCTATCCTAGATTTAAAAACAAACCAAAACAATATTTACATTTGTACCAAAAGTGGTATCATATTAATTAATAAAAACTTTGAACAAATAAGCATAACTAGTGACCCACTCATTACACAACCTAATCAAATCATCAAAATTAGAGAAGAGATTTGGGTAGGTGATCAGAATAATGGGCTTGTAAGGAACGGTATATTTTTGACTGAGCAAGTCATTAATTTACCAAATGATACTGAGTCAATATACCCTAATGGGCCTTACACACAACCAATTATCGACATAGCCATTACGGATAACCAGCAACTTTTTGCCATATTTGGACAAGAAGCAGGAAGTGCAGTTTCGACCTTCGAAGAAGGCATCTGGAGCAATGAGGCCCGTCAGTATGGCGACTTTACCCTGCCCGAACAATTAGATCAAATTACTCAAATAGTTACTGGCCCACCCAATAATCTGGCCATTGCCACAGCTGAAAACGGCCTTTTTATTAAAGACTTACAAGGAAATTATACACATTATACGCAAAACAATAGCCCGCTCATAGCAATGGATGAAACCATCACTATAGATGCTATCAACTCCAATGAACTTGGTATTTGGCTTTGGCAACATGAGTTCAACCAATTACATTTATTACAAGGCGGGCAATGGGCTAATTTTACTGTTACACCACCAGAAGGCACCCATTTTTCTAAGTTTTATTCTAATGAAAATGGTGATATTTGGTTTGTAAATGATCAAGGTATGGGTGGCCGAATTTGGGTGTATAATTTGGAGCAAGGCACCCATAGGTGGCTAGGTACCGGAGAAGGCTCAGGCAACCTACCGAGCAATATTGTTACCACTATTAAAAAAGATCTTGATGGGCAAGTTTGGATTGGCACAACGAATGGAATTGCTTATTTTGTTTATGATCAAGTAATTGGCAACCCTATAGATGCATTTATTCCAATTATTGATGGGCTACCCGTGCTAAAAAACGAACAGATTAATGATATACAGGTAGATGGAGGTGATAGAAAGTGGATCGGTACCCATAATGGGCTTTGGCTATTTGAGCCAAATAGTGAGGCATTAGTTCATCATTTTACTCCTCAAAATAGCCCCCTCTCTACTTCTGAGGTTATAGACCTTGAGATAAATGGGAAATCAGGAGAGCTATTTGTAGCAACCACACATAATTTAATATCTTTACGAACAAGTGCAACCATGCCTACACCTGTAAGTGAGACGCAGTCTATCAAAGTATTTCCCAACCCAGTTCCCAAAGATTATGGTGGAGAAATCGGTTTATATGGTTTAGCAGATAATTCTGTAATCAAAATTACTTCTAAATCAGGTGAGTTGCTTTTTGAAACCCAATCGATTGGTGGGTCAGCAAGCTGGGATGGCAGAGATTTCACTGGGCAATTTTTAATACCCGGTATATACCTAATTTATGCTACAACGCCGTCTAATGCCACAAAATTAGTGGCCAAAATCGCCTTTATTGAATAAAATTTGCAAAATTCATGCATTTTAATCAAAATGGGAAGTCATTCGCCGCATAATCGGCCAAGTCTGGCTTTGGAATATTGGCGCCAAATTTACTGTCAATTTCCTCTAAAATTAGACGTGCAATATAAGCGCTACCTCGAGCATTTGGATGAACACCGTCTAATGAGAAAATACCATATGGTGGTACTATGTTTGGTTCAATAAGTACGTGATCTACAAATACCGAACCCGAATCTTTTAGCGCTTTGAATTTGGCATTCATATCAACAAGGACAATATCACTAGTATATTGCGTCATCGCTGTAGCAATCAAAGTATTGAGTAGGTCTACGCGTGTGCTAATTTCTGTAATTTCCTTCTCTGTTAGAATGTATGTATCTGGTACACCCTTGCCTTCGTTAATCCATATTTCCACACTGTCAAGTGGTAAAGTTAACGTTACCAGCTCATTGGCCGTCATTTGACGGACACTAGGGATACCCATTCCAGTTAAATCAGGGAGTTCATCATCATGGATAAGAAAAGGGTTAGCTCCCGCCTGAAAGCTCACCGTAGGCCGAATATTGTCCGACTGAAGCACCGTAGCATTATAAGCTTCAATTCCCTCATTAAATGTTGCAAAGCTTTCGTTCAGCGCTTGAGCTGTTTCACCATTAATTACAAAAAAATTATAGCCTATTGTTGTAAAATAGGGTATATCTGTCACATTAGGGATGTTTAAAATAACACCCTTACGTGGGCTCTGCATCAATTGAAATAAAATGCCTAAATAATAGGTAGAAAATGCTGCCGGACTGGACATAGGTACTGAACCATCTGCCCCGCTTGTGGCATATCCAAGTACATCATTATTACCAATCCAAAGTGTAAAAAACGAACAATCCGCAGCTAATGCATCTCTAAGTATGGTCGAAGTACCGGGATTTGAAGCAAATCGAGCATAATAAGGATTATAAAGAGTATCAGCTGGGTCAGCCCCACCAACAGCTTCCTCAATTAATGAAACAGTAAGTGCACCTGGTACCCCAAAGTTATTTATTGCACTTCGGTCGCCTTCATATGGTGCTATTGGATCCCCAGGCGTTGTAGGTGCGGGAATGGAATTGGCATTTAATTTGAGTCTTCCTAAAATAACCCCTTCTGATTCTGCTAAATATCCATTTGGTGCATTGATATCAGGTTGGTTAAACTCACCTCCTCCAACTTGCTCAAACTGCTTAGCCAAAATAGCCGGAAAAGAATTGCTTTGTCCCCTATCATATAAAGCTCCATCCATAAACCCGGCAGTAAGCGAATTGCCAATGGATATGAACTTTGTAAAATCTGCTGAACCGGCTGAGGCTGGCTCAGGTGTTGGCTGCTTTGGATCATGATCAGCTGTGGGTTCTTCTGTTTGCTTACACGAAAACAAAAGGACTAATGTTACCATTAGCCCTTTTAAATATTTATTTCTATTTATCTTCATCCATATTAATTAAACAATTCGTCAACTTGGAACGAAATATAATATTGAGCACCTACAAATGGCGCACCAAGACTTGTTCTGTATTCGTTGCCCAATACATTTGCTCCACCTAACTTAATTAAGCCATTAATAGACTCAATTTTGTAACTGATTTGCAAATCAAGCACAGAATATGCATCAACCATACCAACCCCAAAATCAGACTCCCACAAATACTCATCTGACCAACGATAGGCAATATTAAATCCAAAATTATTAATTACATCACGATTTGCAAGTGATGCCCCAAACCGATGTTCTGGCGTATTGAATTGTGCCTCAAAACCTATCTCGTCAGCGCTTTCATCTAAATTAAAGGTATTCCACGAATAGTTTCCACCAAGTACATACCCCTTAGGGAACGCGTAGGACAAGCCAAGTCCCAAACCAGATGACGTAACAGTTGAATTAGCGTTGGCATATGGTCGGTAAGATTGACCTTGTGGATAAACATCTCCTTCAACCGTTACTTCCTCAGCCGATACCACCTCTAACTGCGTGATAAAGTCCTTATACGAGTTAAAGTAATAATTCAAATCAATGAAAAATTTGTTGGCAATTGTACTCTTATAACCGAACTCAATCGCCTGAATTTGCTCTGGTTTTACATATGGAAAATCTGCTACAACAAGTACAGCTTCATCACCTGAAGCCTGGTAGGCATTCCAAGAGTCCCTAGTATATGCACCGCCATTATAAATACCAAATGGGCCAGCATTAGCCTCAGTACCACCAAGTAAAATACTTGCACCCGTATTAAAGAATATAAACTGCCCTTGTGTAGATGGGTTTCTAAAACCAGTTTGATATGATGCTCTGAAATTATGGGTCTTGGCTGCCGTAAATACAGCTGAGAACCTCGGGTTTAGCTGCCCTTCAAAGTTTTCATTTTTATCATACCTTAATGACGCCGTAAGTTTTAACTTGTCATCAATCAATTTCTTTGATATCTGACCATATGCACCAAATTCATCAATACTAATTGGTGTACTGTTTCCATCTGTATCGGTATCTTTAAAGATTGTTCCTTCTGACTCCAGCACATACCTTCTTACATTCGCTCCAACCTGAAAATCAAATACTTTAATTAATTCGTTGAAGTTATAGTTAAATTCTCCGTGGAACATTCTAGTTTTATCGACAAAGGAAGCTCCGCCTTTCATAAATCGTTTGGCGATAATATCAGCCTTTGCTGCTTCAAACTCTGGCGTACCTGGCTCTAGCCTGCCTCCATCTGCTACTATTCGAGCAATTGTATGTGCCATTTCTTCCCCTTGCGGTACACCGGCAATATTAGCATCAATATCCGCAACTACAACATCTTGCAATTGTGGATTTAAAGCACTTAGCTGAATAAGTGGAATACCTGCCCGAATGGAGCCATACGCTAAACCATACATAGGTGCCCATAGTTGAGTGGGCGTACCTGCTTCATTGATATATGAACCTAAAGCACCTACATTGTAAGAGTCTCCAGCGTTTTCATAGGTTGCGTAACCTCTTACAAAGAAATTCTTACCCTTTAGCTCCAGTTTATGCTGCTGCAAGGTCAAGTTCAATAATGAATACTTTTGAGAACCTTGGTATACAGTATTACCACTTCCATATCTAAAATTATAAAGTGCCTCTATATGATCATTAAATCGATAATGTAGTGCCGCGTCTGTCTTTAAGCTGCTTGCATTGTAATTTTTTACTAAATCTTCTTCTTCATAGCCAGTTCGCGCAGCACGTATTACTCCAAAATCGGCAAAACCAGGGTTTATAACCGATAAAGGCAAGGTAAATTGCGTCTCCCCATAAGTATTCATTCCATCAAAAGACGGGCTTCTTTCAAAGTTATTATTTCCATATTCAGCTCCAGTACGATCGATATCAGTCTCATAATCATTCGCGTGCCAATCTTCAGCATCTAAGTATGAGAAGTTAATTTTAAAGGCTAATTTATCATCTAGAAAAGCCCGCGCATATCGTAAATTGAACTCGTAAAATGGGTTAGCGCCTGGTGCACTTGCATTGGTTACCCCTAACTTTGCCTGAGCTGTAAGTCCTTGATAATCATATGGATTCTTACTGTTCATAAATAAAATACCATTAAATGCATTCGGCCCATAGAGTGCTGATGCTGCACCTGGTACTAATTCAATACTTTCTACGTCTATCTCTGAAATACCTACTACGTTACCGGCCGGGAAATTAAGACCCGGTGCCGAATTATCCATTCCATCAATGATTTGCACAAACCGTGTATTCGCAATAGTAGCAAAACCTCTTGTGTTAAATGATTGAAAAGTTAGACTACTTGTATTTGTATGCACACCCTTTAGGTTTGAAATCCCATCATAAAATGATGCTGAAGCAGATTGCTTTATCGCCAGAATGTCCATCTTCTCAATGGTGACAGGTGACTCCAAAATGCTTTCTTCAACTCTTGAAGCAGAAACAACCACCTCTTGCCCCATAAGTAAAGACTCTTTTAAAGAAAGTGATATTCCAGAACTATTTGAAGCAGTAACTTCAAACGTCATGGTGGCATACCCAACCATAGAAATTTGTAATGTAAAGGGGGGAGTTTGGTCTGTTTCGAACGAAAATTTTCCATCCATGTCAGTAACCGTCCCCACAGTTTTACCTTTAATAATTACGTTGGCACCAGAGAGGCCTTCCCCTGTGCTCTCGTCTTGAATTGTTCCTGAAACGGTTGTTTTTTCCTGTGCATAACCCCAAAGGCCACACACCAAGGAAAGAGCAAACAGCCCATTTCTAATGAGTTTTGATTCTATCATGATCTTCCTTATCCTGTTTTGTAAAAAGATTATAAAAATGTGTTTTAAAATCCAAAACCAAATGTAAAAAATTGGGATTATTTGAATTTACCTGGTAAAACTATAAGAAATATTGATAAAATTGTAATACTACCTAAGAAAATACACAAATATTTTAAAAAAGGCATATCGATCAAGGCAAAGTAATCTACCTAAACCCAGAAATAGCTATAGTAGAAGACGAATTAAATGGTGGTTTATTGTTTTGGCTAGGATGTTGAATATTTACAAACATTGTTTTGTTATCAGGTGAAAATATGGCTCCAGTGCATTCCGCGCCCATAGGTGCCCTCACAACCCTTTTCAAATCATCAACACTTGGATTCAAAATATCAAGATCAAGCAAAAAAAGCTCATTAAAAGGTTTATTTGCCTCAAAAGCATGTTGTGAAACCCTCCCTTGATCTAATCCAGTGATGTCTTCACATATAACCAAAAAAGTATGGTCATGCAACACTACTTTTGAAATACAATCTGGGTTAGAAAAGTGCTTGGTGCTATCCGAATGGGCCCTACCGCCTTCTAAATGAACCTTCATTTGGTTATTAGCCGGGTTAAAAGTTAAAATTCTACCATAAGGGTCACTATACTTACTTTTTTCCTTTTGATGACGCTCTAAATAATGTGCCGGCTTCCCACCTAACTCAATGTATTTTGTCCAATCGAAGTTGTCTCTGCCTGTTTCAGCTATATAAAGCAAGCTATCGTGCCACTCGAGCCATTCGTGCCGAACAAATAGAGATGCTCCCATTCGCATGGCTACATCTCGAATTTGATTTAGGGAGTCTCGCTCCATTGGCAGTGAAATCCACTTACCCGAAAGCCCCTCTTTAATCTGAGCATAAGCAAATAA
>JAUIFR010000189.1 GCA_030430325.1 Bacteroidia bacterium
TTGAAGTAAAAGATTATGAAATAGTTTTAGCCTATAAGCATGGCAACTTGACTACATTGTTAAAGCCAGGGCGGTACTTTTACTGGAAGGGCAATGAAGATTTTAAACTCATTCAAATAGATTTAAGTGAGGTGGAGATTGAAGGGCAGGTTAACCCTACGACGTTGCAAAATGCAATTGTGGCGCCTTATGTTCGATCATTTACCGTAGAATCGTATGAAGAAGGCTTGCTCTTTGTAGATGGGAAATTTGTAAAGAAGCTAACACAAGGTACGTATTATTTCTGGAAAAACGCTTTGAGTATAGAGGTGAAGAAAGTGGATTTGCGCCAACTCCCATTGGAAGTGTCTGGGCAAGAGATCCTGACCAAAGATAAGGCCGCTTTGCGGGTAAACTTTTATGCCCACTATAAGGTGGTGGATACTGAAAAAGCCATCTTAAACTGCAAAAGCTACGAGAAGCAGTTTTATACGCAGGTTCAGTTAGCGCTTAGGGCTTTCGTTGGTACTTTGACGTTGGATGAACTTTTAGATAAAAAGGAGGCCATTTCTGATTTTGTCTCCACAATAGTTGGGGATAAAATGAGGAAAATTGGTTTGCAGCTGATCGAGGCAGGTATACGAGATATCATATTGCCTGGCGATGTGCGCGACATGATGAACCAAGTGCTACTAGCACAAAAAAAGGCTCAGGCCAATATCATCATGCGGCGTGAGGAGACTGCTTCCACCAGGAGTTTACTCAACACGGCTAGGCTCATGGAGGACAACCAAATGCTATTTAAGCTTAAAGAGATGGAATATGTAGAGAAGATTGCAGAGAAAATCAATAGCATTTCCCTCTCAGGTGGTGAGCAGGTGGTCGGTCAGTTAAGGGCGTTGTTTGCTAGTTAGTAAAATTTGGCTTTGTATTCTAATATTGATTTAGAGGTTATCAAGATGGGAGGTAGCCTCTATTTTTCTGCTTTTATATTTGGTAATTTAAGTATCATTTTTTTACCTAGCTCCAGTGCGTCAACATGTGCTGCTAGGTTATTATCTTTTGTTTTCACGTGTAAATGCATGTTGGTGGAGTGATGTGTAAATATGCCATGATGGGCATTAGAATAAAAACCTAACAATTCCACTGCTTGCTTGTGAATTTGACCATTTAGTCCTGCTTGCATATGTTTTTGATGCGTGTGTTCTGTATCATTTTCGGGCCAATTAATAATATGCCATTTTATGGATTTTGCAATTCCCTCAATGAGAAATGGAAATGGTGTGTACGTATCTATACCATGTGCCTTAGCAACTTGCAAAATATGGTTTTCAAGCGTAGCATAAGAATTAATATGTTCTGGAATTTTGAAACTGACCCATTTATCAACTGATGCATACACTATTAATGTGGCCTTTTTGTTAAAGGTACGCTTCATTGTAAGTTCATTATTTTCATAGGATGAAATAAAAGGTACTCCATCAAGAATGAGAATTTCGCCTTTTAGTTTTTCAACAGCACCTATTGCATATAAATGTTTTATATCTTTTAATGAATTTAATTCAAGTGGAGCAGAAAGATCACCTTTATGCATGATGTTTTTTAGAGCTCCCCGATATTCTACTTCATATTGAGCGTCCTTGGATGGGTTTTTATCACAAGAAATGAATGCAATTCCAAGCAAGCAAGAATAAATGATGTTATTTTTCAATTTACTCATATTATTTTATAAAAAATAAGGCAAAAACATGATGCTTTCACCTTATCAATTGTATTCAGTATTAATTGTTTAATAATATTAATTATGCCAAATTTTGCCAGGCGCCAGCATTGTATGCTGTGATGCCTTTTTCTTGTAAAATTGATTTAGCCTTCTCTGCTCTAGCTCCAGAGCGGCATACAAGAACTACTTCCTTTCCATTTAGGGACGCTGAATTTGAAGCTAGATGATTTAAAGGGATGTTTTTGCTTCCTTTTACATGACCTGATTTGAATTCATCAGGCGTTCTAACATCAATAACTAGTGCACCGTTTTCAACAAGTTCGTTATAATTTACATTGCTTGTAAAAACGGATTTTAATGTGTTGAATATACTCATAATTAAATTGTTGAAGGGCAAACATAGTCACTAACAGGCGTGGCCGTTTTTTTTATAGCGTTAAAACCACCTTGTACATCTATTAAGTTATGTATTCCCCGAGATTTTAAAATTGAACTCGCAATGATAGACCGATATCCTCCTGCGCAATGAATGTAATTGCTGGTATTAGCCGTAAAGTCAGATAAATGATTATTTATTTCGTCCAATGGAGTATTTTCGGCATCAATAACATGTTCAGACAAGTATTCAGATGGCTTTCTTACGTCCATGACCTTTATTTCAGATGTGGTTCGCAATGCGGCAAATTCTTCTGCTGAGATTGTTTGAATCGAATCAATCTCTTTATTTGCAGCAACCCATGCATCAAAGCCACCCTCTAAATAGCCAATCACATGATCAAATCCCACCCTTGACAATCGTGTAATGGTCTCCTCTAATCTTTCGTCCGGTGCTACTAACAATATAGGTTGCTCGATATCTTTTATTAATGCACCTACCCATGGTGCAAAGCCTCCATCAAGACCAATAAAAATGGATCTAGGAATGTGTGCCTGGGCAAAATCATGCTGATGCCTTACATCTAAAACTACGGCACCTGTCTCATTTGCAGCAGCTTCAAAGGCATCTGGGCTCAATGCATTTTTACCTTTTTTCAAAACCTCCTCTATATTTTCGTATCCTTCCTTATTTAATTTGACATTTAATGGAAAATATGCCGGAGGCGGCATCAGGCCATCAGTTACTTCTTTGATGAATTCTTCCTTGGTCATATCTTCTTTCAAAGCATAATTGGTTTTTTTCTGATCTCCTAAAGTGCCAATTGTTTCTTTACTCATATTTTTACCACAAGCAGAGCCGGCTCCATGACCAGGATAAACAATGGTTTCATCAGGAAGTGGCATGATTTTATTCCTTAGACTATCATATAGAATGCCAGCCAACTGATCTTGAGTCAAATTCGCAGCTTTTTGGGCTAAATCGGGCCTCCCAACATCTCCTAAAAACAACGTATCTCCACTGAAAATAGCATGCTCCTTACCCTGTTCATCTATTAATAAATAGGTAGTACTTTCCATCGTATGTCCTGGTGTGTGTAATACCTTAATGGTAGCATGACCTAGCTTAAATTCTTGATTGTCTTCAGCTACAATACACTTAAAACTTGGATTGGCATTTGGGCCATAAATGATAGGAGCGCCCGTTAATTTAGATAAAGTAACATGCCCTGATACAAAATCAGCATGAAAATGCGTTTCAAATACATATTTGATTTTTGCATTTCTACTTTCTGCCATATCAATATATGACTGTACTTCCCTTAATGGGTCTATTATGGCGACCTCACCATTACTTTCTATATAATATGCTCCTTGTGCTAAACACCCGGTATATATTTGCTCTACTTTCATTGTTATCAATTTATAGTTTGTCCTTTTATTTTAATTCAAAATTAACGCTTTTTAAACATATCTACAGCTACTTTTGTTACATAAAGAGGAATAAATTGTTCCATTTGCGCTGAATATTTCAATTTAACCATTTCATAGTTTCTTTCAAATTATTTCAGAGAAGTAGGTTTGGTTGGCGATTTTTGATTTTAGTTCATGATTTTCAATTTTTCCAAATCTAAAATGTTGAATAGATTCTTCCACTGAGTTAAATATGTTTTGAACACCTAATTCTTCAAATAAGTTGCTTTTCTTCATAATGTCGCGAACAGGTCCGATGGCAGCGACAATATTTACCTGTATGTTATTTTTTTTAATTTCAATGATGAGCTGTTTTAGTTCATGTGCAGCGGAGGAATCAATATAATTGATGCCCTCCGCACTAATGATTAGTAGTTCTAATTTTTCTTTTTCTGAAATTAAATGTTCCATTTTCTTCTTAAAATATTCAAAATTAGCAAAGTATAATTGAGCATCAAAACGAATAACAAGTATATTTTCATGTGTAATGGCACTTGGAAACCGCTTAATATTTTTGTAGTATGTGGTACCTGAAATTTGCCCAAGCACCGCTAAGTGCGGTTTTGTACTTCTGTAAATGAGCAATAGTAATGATAAAGCGACACCAAGCAGTATTCCTTCTTTAATGCCAACAGTAAGCGTGACAAAAAAGGTAAATACAAGTAATAGAAATTCTTCTTTTCTATTTTTCCAAAGTCGAATGGGATAGTTGAAATCAATTAACCCAAATACAGCCACCATAATAATTGATGCTAAGATGGCTTTTGGCAGATTGTAAAATAAGGGAGTCAAAAACAATAAAGTTAAAGCCACTACTGCTGCACTAATAATAGCTGCTATACCTGTTTTGGCTCCAGCTTGATCATTTACTGCAGTTCTTGAGAAACCTCCTGTAGTAGGGTAGGATTGAAAAAAAGATCCGATTACATTGGCCGCCCCGAGGGCAATTAACTCTTGATTAGCATCTGCTTTGTAATCAGTGTGTTTTTGCTCAACGGCTTTTGCTACAGAAATAGCTTCCATAAATGCAATTAAAGAAAGTGTAAGTGCAATAGGAATTAATTCTCCTATATGCTCTGAAGAGAGGTCGGGTAAACAAAAAATTGGAAATCCTTTTGGTATGTCTCCGACAATTTGTATTCCGCCCGAAGCTAAACTAAATAGTTGAACAGCCAAAATTCCAAGGATAACGACAATAAGCGCTGCGGGTAATTTTGGTGAAAATTTTTTCAAGATCTTAATTATTAGAATACCACAAAGCCCAATAGTCAAGGTCTCCCAATGCAAATCTCCCATCTTTGAAAACGCATCTATTAGCAGTATGTGTACCTTATTATTTCGTATAATATCGACACCAACTAGGTGTTTAAGTTGATTTAATCCAATAATTAGGGCAGCAGCTGATGTAAAACCACTAATGACAGGCTTTGACAAAAAATTAACTAAAAAACCAAGTCTAAAGGCCCCCATTATTACTTGCATGAGCCCCATAAGAAAAGCCAATGTTATGGCCATAATAATGTAACTTTCTGAGCCAATTGTTGCGATTACACTTAATCCAGCTGCAACCAAAAGAGAGTCCATGGCTACTGGGCCAACAGCTAATTGGCGAGAGGTACCTAAGAAGGCATAAATTATTTGTGGTATCAAGGATGCATATAGCCCATAAACAGGCGGAAGCCCCGCAATCATAGCATAGGCCATTCCTTGGGGGATAAGCATGATGCCAACGGTTAAACCTGCAGGTAAGTCCCCCATCAATTTAGATTTGTTATAGCCTTTCATCCATCCAAGAAAGGGAAAGAAACTTTTTATATTCATTTGATTTTATTCTAAAAGCTAATTATGAAGAATATTATAGTTAATGTGGCAATTTTGTTCTTAAAAGTCCATAAGTAAATGTTCCTACTAAAGCTGCAGCAACAACGATGAAAACGGAATAATCACCACTACCAATCAACACATACATTGGGCCAGGACAAGCTCCAGCTAATGCCCAACCCAACCCAAATATAATGCCCCCAATGAGGTACCTTGGGATGCTTTTGTTTTTTGGAGCAATCATAATGGCCTGACCTTTTCTGCTTTTTATCTGATAGCGTTTTATGGATTGTACCGTTATAATGCCTAAAAATAAGGCTGTTCCAATAATTCCAAACATATGAAATGATTCGAATCGAAACATTTCAAATATTCTGTACCAAGAAACTGCTTGCGATTTATACATAACCACACCAAAAAGAATACCAATTATTATATATCTAATACCTTTCATTTTATTGTTTATTTAAAATATGATGGGAAGAATCAAGTGAGTCATCATGAGCCCTCCAATAAAAAATCCAACGACTGCAATAAGAGAAGGTATTTGCAAATCGCTTAAACCACTAATGGCATGCCCAGAAGTACACCCTCCGGCATATCGAGCACCAAAACCAATCATAAAACCGCCAAATAATAGAATAAGAATTCCTTTTAAGGTAAATACATTGTCCCAGCCATAAATGGTTAATGGTACATAACTTTTACCTGGTTCTTCAAATCCCATTTTATTAAGTGCTTCTAAGGTAACAGGGTTTAAGTTGATTTGCTGATCTTCAATGAGGAATGTAGATGCAACATAACCGCCTATAATAGCGCCGAATACAACTAATAAATTCCATTTTTGAGATTTCCAGTCAAATTGAAAAAAATCAGCCCATTTACCTGCTCCACTCATGGAGCACATCGTTCTTAAATTAGCTGACATGCCGAAATTTTTACCTTCATACAGTAAAAGAAACATGACCAAAGCGATGAGAGATCCTGATACGTACCAGGGCCAAGGTTGATATATAAATTCAACTATTTTCATGATAAAATTAGGTTTAAAATGTTATTAAAGGAGTCTGTATATGATTCGCTATATCCCTTTTTAATGAGCCGGATTGAAACCACTTAATTTTATGTCGGTGAAATTGGTTTATAGCTATCAATTGTATGTTGTTTTCATTAATACAATCGCTGACTATTTCTTCATTCGTTTTATTATTTTTATCATAAATATGTAATTTGAAATCTTTTAATTGGTTTTGGTTAGCAAAATCATTCATTTGCTTTAATTTTTCAGTGTGTTGCACTTCTGTAAAATGATTACTTGAAATGTAAATTAAATGTGCTCTTGCACCTAGGGCGTTAATCAATAAACTCATTTTTGGTAGGTAGGTGCTATTTTCAAATAAGTCAATTAAACCAATATTATTTATTTCAGGGTAATGAGACTGGTCACATTTGAGGCTTAGTATGGGAATATCCACAAGCTCCATAATACTATTTATTGTTGACTCATGAGTGAGGTCTTCAAAATAGTTTGTTTTGTGTGCCCCCATAAAGATATAATCATAATGATTGTTTTGTACGATGTTTTTGATGATTTTATCCAGGTTACCAATTTGAATATCAATAGTTTCAATGAATTTGAATATTGATTTAATTTGTGAAGCATCACTTAGCTTCTCTTGTTTTAGTTGATAGAGTTCGGTAAGATCATAATCTACGCAATGGTCAATGATGGTACCGTTAGTATTTAGTGGAATTTGTGGGTAGCTATTAATAACATGTATAAGATCAACTTGTAAAGTTGCTTTTTGAGTAATCTTTTCAGTGAACCTTAGTAAGTATTCATCGGTATTTGCGAATTTTGAAAGCAATAATATTTTCATTTTGTAAAATTTGATTCAACTACGATAGCTATCTGCTTGTCGAGCATGATTTTTACAAAAATAAACAGGCCTTTTACTGCATACAGTTACAATTGTTACATAACAAATATTAACTAAATTTCCAGCACTTCAAGTTTACTTCTTCTTAGCTTAACTTTACCTTCGTTTTCAAGTTGTTTTAATAACCTAGAAATAACCACTCTTGATGTATTTAGTTCATAGGCAATTTCTTGATGGGATAAACTTAAAAGGTTTTCTTTATTTATAAGTGCCTTATTTATTAGATATTTGAGTAAGCGCTCTTTCATATTCATAAAGGCTAAGGTGTCTATGGCCTCTAACATTTCAAAAAGTCTAGCATTATAACTTTCAAAAATAAAGTCCCTCCACGATTTATATACCAACCAATGCTCCATTTTATCAATTGGTATCAGGATAAGCTCCGTATCTAGCTCAGCAACAGCGCGAATATGGCTTCTTGATTGACCTAAACAGCAAGTTAGTGTCATGGCGCATGTATCTCCCTTCTCGATAAAATATAATAACAACTCAT
>JAUIFR010000190.1 GCA_030430325.1 Bacteroidia bacterium
TATTAGACAAAACTCCTGTAAAAGAATTACTTACCAATGTGAATTACAATGATGTCAAAGAACCTTTTTATAACCAACTGTCAATCAACTTGTTTTAAGTGGACAGTTATGATCAGCCCCAATTAATGAGCGCAAAAATAACATCATATATCCGCACTTTGCCTTGCATATTTGATCCACTGCATCTTTAGTAAGTGATGGGTTATGTTGCTGTGCACTTTGTAGCTGAGCATCAAAAAATTGGTTAAAATAGTGATCTGCCTTAATGAACTGATCATTCTTTAATTGCTTCATTACTAATTGATTACAATATAAATACAAAGATGTTATGGGACTTTTAGTCTTTTCTGGATGAGTATTTAGTTGCTTTATCTGGCCTACATCCATTTTTAGCTCATCTACCACATAGTCACATAGTGTGATCAATGCACCACTCTGCAGGTATAACTTTCTTTGTGCCATAGTTGAACGGTGACCTAAAAGCTGATGATAGGCCTCACAGGTAAACAAACACTCGGCCATATACCATTGCATTTTTAGGGAAAGCTGGTTTGGTAAATCAGGATAATGTGTTATAATCTGATTTCGAATTATTTTTTTTGCTTGCTTATGATAGGAAGAACGAACAGAATTAAATTTGTTAATTTGTCGAAGGGCAAGAATTAGTCGAAAAAATATACTACTATTTTTTATAAGCTTATGCATGTTTAAGCACTATATTGATTAAATTAATACAACATATTTTGCTAATTTTATTGAATAAAGCATTGTTATTTGAACATATTCTGCAAATTATATTCAAAATTAATGCGCATCGAGCCAATTCTGTCCAGTGCCAACATTTACCTCCAACGGCACTTCTAACGCATACGCACCCTCCATTAACTTAGGAATTTCTGATTCCATCATGCTGAGTTCCTTTTTATGCACGTCAAATACCAATTCATCATGCACTTGTAAAATCATTTTGCTTGCCAAGTTTTGTTTTTGCATCCACTTATGAATTTCGATCATGGCAAGCTTGATAATGTCTGCCGCACTCCCCTGTATAGGCGCATTTATCGCGTTACGCTCCGCAAAACTACGTGTAGTATAATTTCTTGAATTAATATCTCTTAAGTACCGGCGGCGTCCAAAAATTGTTTCCACATATCCTTGCTCCCTTGCTACATTAATGATATAGTCCATATAAGCCTTAATTTTCGGAAACTCCTTAAAATAAGAGGTAATAATAACTCCAGCCTCTTTTCGAGGAATATTAAGCCGCTGAGAAAGTCCAAATGCCGAAATACCATAAATAATCCCAAAATTGGCCGTTTTGGCCTTGCGCCTCATATCTGCATCCACCTGATCTTCTGGTACTTGAAATAATTTCGACGCGGTCATCGCATGGATATCCTTTTTATCTTTGAAGGCCGAAATCATATTCTCATCTTTGGCCAATGCGGCTATGATACGCAATTCAATTTGAGAATAATCTGCTGCCAACAAAATATGGTCTTGATCTCTGGGTACGAAGGCCTTACGTATCTCTCTACCTTTTGCGGTTCGGATAGGTATATTTTGCAAATTAGGATCGGTAGAGCTTAAGCGACCTGTAGCTGCAACAGCCTGATTATAAGAAGTATGCACTCGATTATCCCGAGAACTTATTAAATTTGGTAAAGCATCAATATAGGTTGATTTAAGTTTTTGAAGCTCTCTGAACTCAGTAATATCACGCGCAATTTGATGCTCATAAGCTAATTTAGAAAGTATCTCTTCACCAGTAGCGTATTGTCCCGTTTTCGTCTTTTTTGGTTTTTCAATGAGCTTAAGCTTATCAAAAAGTATCTCACCCAACTGCTTAGGTGATGCAATATTGAACACTTCACCAGCTGCCTCATATATTTTCTGCTCCACCTTTTTGCTGGCAATAGCATAATCATTCGATAAGTCAGCCAACGTATCGGTATCAATTCTAACACCTTCATTTTCCATATCACTTAGGATTGAAATCAGAGGTAATTCAATTGTATCCAGTAGTTTCACTAAGGATTCAGGCAATTCTGGCGCTATAGCATGCTTAAGCTGCAGAGTAATATCAGCATCCTCACAGGCATATTCAACCACCTCATTTACAGGAACATCCTCCATACTACCTTGGTTTTTTCCTTTTTTACCAATCAGCTCAGTAATAGAGACAGGTTTGTAATTAAGGTAATTTTCAGCAAGCACGTCCATATTATGCCGTTGGTCAGGATACAATAAATAATGTGCCAGCATCGTATCAAAAAACGGCCCTTTGACTGTCACACCATATTTTTTGAGCACGAGCTGGTCATATTTTACATTTTGACCAATTTTAATGATATGCTCATGTTCGAAAAATGGCTTTAGTAAATTCACTTTTCGAATGGCCTCATCCGGATCAGTAGGAATAGGAACATAATAGGCCTCAGTCTGGTTATACGAAAACGCAATGCCGATTAATTTAGCTTCTACCCCACTAATATTGGTCGTTTCTGTATCAAAACATACTTCTTTTTGAGCTAACAAATAGGTTAATAGATCTTCAATAAGCTCATCCTGATCAATAAGTTGATAATCATGGAAGGTTGTTTCTATTGTATTGTGCACCGTTTGCTGTACTGGTATTTCTTGCTCTTGCACACCAAAATCAATCGTCGTTTGAACTGTTTTTTGGGCCACTTTAGGTGCCTCTTCCCCAAATATTCTCTTTTGAAGTGTCCTAAACTCTAACTCTTGAAATAATGCTGTTAGCCGTTCTTTATCTGGCCCATCATAAACACAAGCTGCTAAATCCCAGTCAATGGGTACTTCAATATGGATTTTAGCTAGCTCTTTTGATAATATTCCCTGATCTCCAAATTCAATGACTTTCTCCCGTTGTTTTCCCTTGAGTTGATCTGCATTGGCCACGATGTTTTCGACCGAATCAAATTGTTTTAATAATTTTGACGCTGTTTTTGGGCCTATACCGGGTATACCGGGTATGTTATCTACTGCATCCCCTTGCAAGCCCAACACATCTACCACTTGGTCAATACGATCGATATCCCATTTTGCGAGTACCTCTGGCACACCTAATATATCAACGCCATTGCCCATAAATGCAGGCTTATATAATAAAATATTTTCTTCCACTAATTGACTATAATCCTTATCCGGGGTCATCATAAACACCTGAACACCCTGCTGGCTAGCCTGTTTGGCAATGGTGCCTATGATATCATCAGCCTCATACCCCCCAAGCTCTAGTACTGGAATTTGAAATGCTCTTATAATTTCCTTTACATAAGGAATGGCTTGAGTGATATCTTCTGGTTGCTCCTCTCGGTTTGCTTTGTATGCCTCAAAAGATTCATGACGGAAAGTGGGTTCCGGAGTATCAAATGCTACTGCAATATGGGTAGGTTTTTCCTTGCGTATCACCTCCACAAGTGTATTGGTAAATCCTAAAATGGCACCTGTATTTTGACCTTTTGAGCTAATGCGAGGATTTTTACTAAATGCAAAGTGAGCACGGTAAATGAGGGCCATCGCATCCAATAAAAAGAACTTTCCCATAGTGAGTTGATTATCTTATTATTAATAAATTTGCTATTTTTTTAAAATTATTCTAAAATTTTACATATAAAATTACGAATAATTCAATGCTGCTCTAAAATATTGCATAAACGGCTTTGCCAATTGATAATGCCTGAGCACCACTTCCATAAGGTCATCTTGCTGAATAGTCTCTGGTTTTAGCTTTACAAATATGTAAAAAGATTTATTAAATAAAAGCGGCTGCTGATCTGTAAATTCATTAAACTCTGACGGTATCCGTTTATTTTTTTCCCCTTGTATCTGTCCAAATGTTTTCTTAAAAGCAGGATCATTTATAAGTTTATTTAATGGATCAATATGCTGACACATATAGGATCTTATTTGGTAGAGCCCATCCTTATCTGGCATATAGGCACCACTGTATATTCTAAAGTCTTCTGCTCCTAATTGCAAATACAAACCTGGAATGGTCTTATCCTTTCGCCCCCCTGGTGACACAATGGCTGCCATATGAGTTTTATAGGGTGTTTTATCCTTCGAAAAACGAATATCTCGGTTAATTCTAAATATGGCCTCCTTAGCCGAGAGGGTAACAGATGGATCATCTGCATTAACCCGAAGTATCAATTCATCAATAAAGCTATGAAAGGGCTTTTTGACCTCTGTTTCGTACGTTTTCTTTTGGCTGTGAAACCATTCTTTGTTATTATTCGTTTCCAACTCCTTGAAAAACTGAATAAATTTTGAACTAAAAAATGTGCTCATTTTAATTATTTTGGTTCAAGTTAATCAATTTTATGGGGAAGGAGGACCTTTTACTTAAAAAATTCTTCAGGTTGGGCTATGATATCAGACGGATCATATTTGGCAGAATTCAGACACATTAAGATGGTATCTGGTTGTAAAATTTTAGCCTTAATCCAGTACATGTTTGGGCAATAAACTGCTATAGTTGGTTTGTCTAGGATAAAAACCTCATGTTGATGTAATTGATCTTCAAGACTTAGCTCAATGCTTCCTTGCTGACAAAGATAAATGCGTTCATTAATTTTATTGGCATTATCACCTCTAATACTCTGATCACTACCACTCAGCCAATACATTCGACTGACTTCAAAGGTAAAATGCAAATCTTTCTCCAATACATAAAGCTGGCCATTTTGGAGATCAATTTCTTGAATGTTAAAGATTTCGGGTTTTTTCAATGCTAAAAGAGCTAATTTTACTCTTCAAAAGTAGCTAATTTTTCAAATAATCGCTTACGTTTGGACCAATATAATTTAGTAAGGCGTTTGTTAATGTATTCATTTAGCGGCACAACCTTGGTATTGACCGTGGCCTCCGCAATAATCAATTTAGAAGCGTTTTGGTAATCTTTCGATTCTTGGAACTGATCAATTATATCGGTTTGTAGCAATCGAACATATTCATCAGATACCTTGATAATGGAATCTAATTTTTGTATCTCCTCATAAGACCAGTACTGCTGCCCTTCTTTTAAATTTTTAATTATTGTTTTGTATTTCTCAGAACAATTAGACTTAATATTTTGCTTGCTCGTTTCAGAAAGTGGCATCAGGCACCAAGATTCGGCCCCTCTTTTTAATTTTGCAATGAGAAAAATGAGCTCATCTAAATTTTCTAGGCTTTCATTTTCATGCTGAAGTTCTCGTAGTAATTTATTATTAAAACCCTGAGCATAAGTTATTTGAATAAATAAAACACTAAGTAAGAAGGTAATAAAGAGACGCATTTGCATGAAATTTAATTTTAATAGTATAATTTCTCTCAAAAAAAGGGGATTTGACGGGAGGAGCAATTCAAGTCATTTAAAAACATTACGTACATTATTTTTATTAAAAATGAATAACTTCATGGGTAAAGGTTAATATTTACTTGTCTTGATTTAATTTAGTATGTAAAACCATTAAACCTTACGCTAATTATTTCGTAATATAAAGTAGTTGAAGTGTTTTTTTCTTAAAAAAAACGACCATTTTTGTAGTTCAATCATTGGAATGCGGATACTGGATCGATACATATTAAAAAAATTCCTAAGTGCCTTCTTTTTTGTGGTGCTTATCTTTGTGCTTATTGTCACTATAATTGACTTTACAGAGAAAAATGACTTTTATATAAAACACCAGTTGAGTAAGGCTGAAATTTTAGCCTATTATATTGATTTTGTGCCTTTTATAGTAAATTTACTTACACCGATTACGGTATTTATCGCCACGGTATTTGTAAGTTCAAGGTTAGCCATGCATACAGAGATCATTGCGATGCTGGGCAGTGGCATGAGTTTTAGGAGGATTATGGTTCCCTATCTCATTGGAGCAACAATAATTGCTGGTATGAATTTTTATTTGAATGGTTGGGTCATCCCCAAATCTAATAAAGACCGTGTTGCGTTTGAGGTAAAATACCTGCGTAACCCTTTTCATTATGACGGAAGAAACATCCATATTAAAATAGCGCCCGATCTATATTTGTATATGGAGTCTTACAATAACCGAAGCAATGTGGGGTATAAATTTGGCTTAGATAAAATCGTAGATGGAGAGCTGAAGGAAAAAATGACGGCCCTATCACTAAGGTGGAACGAGGAAACCCAAAAATGGAAAATATTAAACTGGACGTTAAGGAAGTTTGATGGACAAAAAGAAATAGTTACCCAAGGAGAAAAAATGGATACCACGCTCGCCATTTTGCCAAAAGATTTCGAAAGCGATTTTAGCTTGCAGGAAACCTTTACGCTCAATGAATTATACCAATATATTGAGGAGCTAGAACACCGAGGCTCGGATAATATCCGTACCTATGAGGTGGAAAAATATATCCGCTTTATGTCGCCATTTACTGTATTAGTCCTTGTTTTTATAGGGCTTACCGTTTCATCCAAAAAAACTCGCGGGGGCACGGGCTTTCAAATTGCACTGGGTTTCGTGATCGCTTTTATATTCATCATATTTTTTATTATGAGTAAAAGTGTGGCAGAATCCGGTAATATGCTGCCTTGGATTGCTGTTTGGATTCCAAATATCATTTTTACAGGTGTTGGGTTGTTTTTGTATCGATTTGTGCCACGCTGATGCTTAAAGATTACCTACATTTACATTTGTTGGTCTTTATTTGGGGGTTTACGGCCATTTTAGGCATGCTTATTCACATTCCGGCTCTAGAAATTGTCATTATTAGGACCTTACTAACTTTTTTGATCATTGGAATGATCATGGCTTATCGCAAAACCCCAGTTTATTTACCATACCCCATTATTTTAAAATTACTTGGCACAGGGGTGGTGATTGCAGGGCACTGGATTCTTTTTTTTGCTGCTGAGCGTGTTGCCAATGTCTCCGTTTGTCTTGCCGGGCTTGCAACGTGTTCTTTTTGGACCAGTATCATTGAACCCCTCCTAAAAAAAAATAAGATTCGCTTTATCGAAGTTGCACTAGGTATTTTTGTGATTATTGGGCTACTTATTATATTTAATATAGAAGGTGACTATACCTTGGGGTTAATTATGGGGATAGCCTCCGCACTTTTGGCGGCCGTATTTTCAGTACTTAATAGCCAATTTACTCAAAAATATAATCCCATTACCATCACATTTTATGAAATGATTGGCGCTCATATTGGTACATTTGTCATTGGAGGCATAATTTACCACTTTCTAGGCACATCATTTACACTGAATCCTAATTGGAGTGATTGGATCTATTTATTTATACTGGCTTCCATTTGCACTGTATACGCATTTACGGCATCCATTGAGCTTATGAAGAGGATTTCGGCATTTTCGATGAATTTAACAGTAAACCTGGAGCCTGTATATGGCATTATACTAGCTTTTATCTTTTTTGGTGAACATAAACAGATGACGGCCGGATTTTATGTGGGAACCGCCTTAATTCTAGCTGCCGTATTTACGTATCCACTATTAAACCGATATTATTTTAAGCGCCAACGCAAACGTAAGGCCATAAGGATTCACTAGCTAGTTATGACCCGTGCATGTATTTTTTCTTACCAAGTAATGTCTCTTCAGATTCACGGTGATCAGGATCATCTACGCAGCAATCTACAGGGCAAACGGCTGCACACTGAGGCTCTTCATGAAAACCCATACATTCGGTACATTTATCAGTAACGATATAATAAAAATCATCAGACACCGGTGTTAATTTTTCCTTTGCATCTTGAAGGGTACCATCACTTAATTTAACCTCCTT
>JAUIFR010000191.1 GCA_030430325.1 Bacteroidia bacterium
TGATTCTCCAGGAAATATGAATTTTACAGTGGGTTTGTTGCCAGGCAATGTTGATATTAATGATTTAAAGGGAATAAATGGCAATGGAACAGATGAACAAGGATATGAGTTGCTCCCTACAGATAATCGATTTATAAATAACCCTTATTTTAGTGCCTATCGTTTTGAGGCGAATGGCAAAAAAGATCGGCTATTTGGAAATATCAATCTGCGTTATGATTTTACCAATTGGTTTTATGCCTCTGCTAGAGTTGGTATCGATGTATTTAATGAATTTCGACGGGGGCTTACTCCTTATGGAACGGCCTTTAGCCCGGGAGGTATTCTGGTAGAGAATAATTATCATTTTGAGGAAACCAATGTTGATGTAATGGTTGGCTTTCAGAAAAATTTACAGCAAGGTATTGGCATTCATGTTTTTGTAGGAGGAAATCAAATGTATAGTTATTGGTCTAGACAGGGAACTAGAGGAAGTGACTTTAATGTGCCCTTTTTAGAGGACCTTTCTAATACTGCAAATCAGAGTAGCCGTTATGCGGAAGATACGCGAACAGCAATAAACTCCATTTATGGTTCCTTAGAATTAAATTGGCAGCAGTACCTTTACTTGACCACCACCTTGCGTAATGATTGGTTTTCAGCGTTGACGCTTCCTGGTGCGCCTGATGAAAGCAATAATAGCGTACTTTACCCATCCGTTTCGTTGAGTTTTATAGTATCAGATGCTTTGCAATTGCCAAGTATAATCGATTATGCCAAACTTTGGACTGGGTGGGCACAAGTAGGTGGAGGTACCACGCCCTATCAAAATCGCTTAACATATGGCCTAACAGGTCAAGGGCATTTGGGTGAGCCACTTGGACAGATCCAGCAAGATCAAATTCCTAGCGCTATGTTACAGCCCTATTTAGTGTCAGAATGGGAGCTAGGAACGGAAATGAGTTTTTTTATGAGGCGTTTGGGTTTTCAATTGACTTATTACCATAAATTAACGACAAATGATATTGTAAGAGCTCAAATTTCGACTACTTCAGGCTATAGTGATCGCTTGATGAATGTCGGAAAAGTAAGGAATAGGGGGGTAGAGCTTGGCATTCAACTTACTCCTATTCAGCGAAAAGCATTTACTTGGGATATGGGCATAAATTATGCTTATAATCAAAACAAAGTAATGCAATTGGCTGATCCAGAAAATAATGAGGAGGCTATACAAATTGCTTCTTCTCGTACCAGACAAGCCTTTTTGTACGTACAAGAAGGAGAGGCCTTTGGTGTAATAAAAGGGTATCAGTTTGAGCGTGATGAACAAGGCAATATGTTGTTAGATGAAGAAGGTATGCCACAGCGAAATGATTCACTCGTGACTCTTGGTCAAGGCATACATCCTACTCAATTTAGTTTGGTGCAGACGTTTACTTATAAAAATTTTCAGCTTGGTGTGCTGATTGATAGTAAATGGGGGGGTAAAATCTATACTGCGACTAATCGATATGCTTATGTTTATGGCTTGCATCAACATACGATTGAAGGGCGGGATGATTACATCATTGATGGACGGAATTATGAAAATTATGAAGGTGTGCAGACCTATTGGCAACGAAGGGCATCGGCCACGGAAGAGTTTATTCGAGATGCGGGATTTATCAAGCTTCGTCAAGTAATGCTTAGCTATACCATCCCCAAGTCGCTGTTGGCAAAAATACCTTTTTGGGAAATCAATGTGGCACTGGTAGCGCGAAATTTAGCTGTGCTGTACAGCCAAGTAGAGAATACGGATCCTGAGGCAAATTACAATAGTGCCACCCAAGGGCTGGAGATGTATGGCGTACCTATGACCAGAAGTTTTGGGTTTAATATGAATATGAAATTTTGATTTTTTGAATGTAATTAGCAGAATATGTTTAAAATAATGTAAAATTGGGAAATAATTATAAAGAAAAAGAATAGCTGGATTGGCTAGAATGAGTTGACCTATGAATTTTAATAAATATTAGAAAAGTACAATTACTTGGGTTAGGGATGTGTTGGCCAGCCGCTTGCGGCTGGGTCCCGAAGGGACGGTACCCAAAAGCAGCCCGGCCTTTTCAATGCCATGCATTGAAAAGGCAACCCCCAAAATCAAAAAATGTACCAATGATTTATAAAACAATCATCTAAATACGTATTAAATAAATATTTTTAGCAAAATATGATTAAAACTTAAGAAATGAACGACAAAAAGCTAATCAAAAAGTAATTAAAAAAATATAGAAAAAAAAATACCTCAAGACCATCTGCTCAATTAATAACTAAATTTAATAGCAACATAAAAAGTCAAAATTGAGAAATAATATTTAAAGAGGTAACTTAAAAAAGTACAATATAATTGAAATAAAAATGATCCAAAATTTTACTAGCACCATCGCGTCAAAATTACCTTGGAGCAAATTATATCTGCTCCAATCCATAATTTTAATAGGTATCCTTAGCATAATCAGTAGCTGCGATCGCAACTTTGACCAAATCAACACCAAACCCTCGGCAGCAACCTCCATTGATCCAGGATATCTGTTTTCAACGGTTTTGCTGGAGACTTCAGGCAGAAGGTACGAGAATTGGCGAGCCACACTCATTTATTCTTCTACCATGATCCAGCATTTGGCAGCATTACCGGACTGGTGGTCAGGCGATAAATACTTATATAATGCGCAATATTCAGGTGCCTATATGGAGCAAGCTTATAAAAATCAGGTCAAGAATTTAGTGGATGTTCTAAACCGAACAGAGGATGATCCATCGATGAACAATCGCCACCAAATAGCACGCATTTGGAAGGTATTGGTGTTTCAGCGGATAACGGATCTGTATGGTGATGTGCCTTATTTTGAGGCTGGTAAAGGGTATACGGAAGAAATATATACACCCGTTTATGTTGATCAAGCATCCATTTATTTGGACATGCTCCATGAGCTTGATCAAGCGGTTGATTTAATTGACCTACAAGGTGATTCTTTTGAGGGTGCTGATTTTATATTTGACGGTGACTTGCAGCAGTGGCAGCGCTTTGGAAATTCCCTCATGCTGAGGCTGGCACTTCGAATTTCAAATGTCGCACCAACGGTGGCTCAAGAATACGCCGAAAAAGCCATTGCTAAAGGGCTTATGCAAAGTAATTTGGATATGGCTTATCTTAAACATACCGATGGCCCGGAAAGTATCAATATGAATGGAATCGGCGAGGTGTTTGCCGTTGATAATAACCCACGCTTAAGTGAAACTTTTGTAAATTGGCTTAAGGACCATCATGATCCACGTTTGAATATTTTGGCGATTCCTGGTATGCAAGGGCATGTTGGCTTACCTAATGGATTTGATTCTGGTACGATATTGGAACATGATTCTTGGGGTGAGGATGGTATGGCAGCTTATTCGACGGTCAATCCATTGCTGGTAGATTTAGCTGCTCCCATGTTATTTATGACCTATGCTGAAGTGGAATTTTTGCTGGCTGAAGCAGCCTTAAAAGGTTACACTGGTGCTGGTGATCCTGTCATGCATTATGAGGCTGGTGTGGCCGCAGCTATGGAGTTTTACACTATTTATGATGAAAGTTTGGGCATAGACCAAGATGCTATTACATCTTATTTAGTGCAAAATCCTTTTGATGGCAGTGCAGCTATGATTCATGAGCAATATTGGGCTGTAACCTTTCTTAATGATATGGAATCATGGGCCAACTGGCGGCGTACAGGATACCCAGAGCTAGTACCCGTTGATTATCCTGGAAACGTGACAAATGGCCAAATGCCACGGCGGCTCAAGTACTTTGAAAGGGAGTATAGCTTAAATAGTACGAACATTCTTGCAGCATCTGCCAGGATGGGCGGGGATGAAATGAGCACCAGGGTTTGGTGGGATGTGGAGTAGATTTTGAATTTTTTATGCAAAATACGTTCAAAATACTTATGAAACCTAATAAATAATTACATATAATATTTTTACAATTGCCAGTAATTTATTTTAGTATATGTAATAAGCTTTACAACCGATTCCGCGTTAAGGTTACAAAATGCCAGCCACTTACGACTGGGTTCCAAGTGGGCAAAACGTTAAGAAATGTACTAAATGTATCATAATTTGTTCCATTTTGGAGTCTAATATTGTTATTAAATTGTATTTTATCATGAAAAATGGTCAAAAAAATACAATTATTTTAAAAATATTGACTTAAAATATAATAAAACTAAGAATTTTGCCTTGGAAAAATAATATATTATAAATTTAATGAAATTAGCTAAATATACTCATTAATGGTGTAAATTTACACTTAAATACTCTAATTCGAGTAGTTTGATTTATGCAATGCTTACAAAAAATTCTAAAAATTTAAAATCTTGATTTCTACACGGCGATTGAGTTTTCGTGTTTCTTCCGAGGCATTACTACCAATGGGTTTAGTGCCGCCAAACCCTTTTAAAAGCAGTCGCCTGCCAGCGATTCCTTGATCTACAAGGTATTTTTTCACAGATGTTACACGATCCAGAGAGAGCTGATAATTGAGTTTTGCTAAACCTCTATTGTCGGTATGTCCCCTAAGTTCAATCTCCATATTTGGATACTCCATGAGGAGCTGGTACAACCGATCCAATTCTGGATATGATTCCTCTTGTAATTCAGCCTTACCTCGCTCAAAAAAGAGGTTATTCATCGTTACGATTTGGCCGATTTCAATCGGTGTGAGGTACAGGTCCTTTTGAATTTCTTTATATTGGCTGATATTCTTTAGATTAATATTTTCTGAAAGTGAGAAGAACCCTTTAGCTTTTGCCATATACCCATAAAGGTGTCCACTGGGCAATACTATTTTATATTCACCACTATGAGGGTTAGACCGAGCAATTCCTTCTTCCTTACCCCTTGGTAAACTCTCAAATACAATTTTGCTTTCGATGGGTGCATTCGTTTTTGCGTTATAGACCTTTCCGGCTACTAGCACCACTGGGTCAGGCCTAAATTCTTTGGGTAAACCTATTCGATAGATATCTTTTGAACCTGAATTCGCACCATCTGTACTCACAAAGTAAGCATAGTCACCCTTTGCAGAAATAGTATAATAAGCATCCCAACCGGCGGTATTTACTGAAGAGCCTAAGTTTTTTGGTTTCGACCAATTGGTCCAAGTATCATCGAGTCTTTTTGAATAATAAATATCGCTTCCACCTAAGCCATTATGGCCTTCAGAAGCAAAGTATAGGGTTTTGCCATCTGCTGCTAGGAAAGGAGAAAATTCTGCACCAGCTGTATTGATTATGCTGCCCATGTTCCTTGGCATAGACCAAGAATTGTCTCCACTATAAAAGCTTACATATAAATCTTGATCTCCCAAGCTGGTGTCGTCTTCTAAGGCAAGTAAAAGTACCTTACCATTGTTGGCTAAGTAATGATCAATAAATATATTTTTATTCAAAAAATTACTGATTTCTAAGCTTTGTGGTGTGCTCCATCCTCCCTTGTCCCTATATGTAATGGATAGACCATTATTAGGTTTGTCAGGATCTTCATGGTAATCATTTAATAATAAAAGGGTATTGCCATCTGGAGTAGTAGCACTTACACCATTAGGTTCTTTATTGTTCAATGGCTTACCTAAATTTTTTGCTTTACTCCATTCTCCGTTGACAAGATCGGCGTAGTAAATATCCTGTTCGTCTTTTGTGCCCCCAATATTTTCGGGTGCATTATGGCGGCTAAACCACAGTTTTTTACCATCTGGTGAAATAATGGGCTTAGATTCTGCATAGGGCGAATTTATATTATCTCCTAAATTTTCTTTTTCAGATGAGAATGATTTTTCCTCGGTCACATCGGTTAAGCCAATACTCCCCAATGCACGTTGGAAGCTTACATCATCACTTGCATTTGAAATACCAATGGCGTCAATTTGGCACCAGCCAGGTGCGAGCACCGAGTTTAAGTTAATTTCTATTTTTTTGACATTATAATTGGTTTGCGCTATATCTAAAGTCAATAATCGGAAGGTTTGCCCGATGTCTTTGGGTTTTGCATTATAGGCAGGATATCGTTTATTTTTTTCATCAAAAAGGGTAACATCGACGATGCGCCCGGGAGCATTGCTTTCTACAATAATTACTTTGGTAGCTGGTTGTGGGTTCTTAAATTCTACCACTAACGTACCAAATTCTTTTTCTTTTTTAAGTCGAAATGCATTAGGGTTTAGGGATCCAAAGGGAGTGGCATTTGGCGCGCCTAACGCTTGACTTCCAGCGTATGTGCTACTACTAAATTCATTGTAGACAAAATCAATTTTTGAAGCCCATTGTATTTGTTGGCCCGTGGATAAAAATGAAATAAAAATAAGAATGATGATGAAGTTAACTCGCATGAATGTATATTTTACGCATCGATATGCTAATATAATGAGCTGATAAAAAAAATAATTGTAAAATAGGTTATTTTGATATCACGTGTGCGTTTATGATGGATTTTGTATTAAAGCAGCAAACCCGCACACCTTATTAATAATAAAATTTACTATTGTCCGATATAAAACTAAAAGTACATCTGAAAGCTAGAATACGAGAACTTTTAGGGGGTAAAATATAAATTGAAGGGTTCATATTGAAAAATGAAATAAAGTATAGCTTAAAATTTTATAACTAAAATTAAGTCAAAATAAAACAATAAATTAAACTAATAGTATTAAAATTATATAAAAAAATAGAAAAATAAAAATTCAACTAAAAAACAATAAAGACATTGTATTAAGAAATTATATCGGACAATACTGAAAAAAATAGCAACCATTTTGTCCATTACTTCAAAATATATTATGTCTGGACAGAAAAATATAAATAGTTAATTATCAGTTAAATAAAAAATATTTATAATAGCGGATAACCAAGTAATTAATTTATTGACCTCTCAGACCTCTCACAAGCCTTTAACCCTTAGTTACTAAAAAAAAAGACTGGGCTTTTTCCACCATATTAGCTGAGCCCACATAGTATGGTATACGCTGATGAATATGCGTGGGCTGAATATCCAAAACACTCATTGTGCCATCTGTGGCAATTCCCCCAGCTTGTTCGACCACATACGCCAGTGCATTACACTCATGTAGTAATCTTAGCTTACCCTCTGGCGCCTTGCTGCTTGATGGATATATATAAATACCACCTTTCAATAAATTTCGATGAAAATCTGCCACCAATGACCCAATATAACGTCCTTTGTACCTATTTTGCTTACAATAATCGATGTATTGAATGGTATTTTCGTCTAAATCCTCATATAGACCTTCATTGATAGAGTAAGTTTTGCCATGAGCCGGTATTTGTAACTTTTGATGAGACAGAAAAAACTCTCCCAGTGACGGTTCGTAGGTAAAACCATTTACGCCATTACCAGTTGTATAAACCAGCATCGTCGATGAGCCATACAAAACATAACCTGCCGCTACCTGTTCTCGGCCTTTTTGGAGTATATCTTCATCATTTACAGGGCTTCCAAGTGGCGATTTCCTCGTGTATACCGAGAATATAGTTCCAATTGATACATTCACATCAATATTGGAAGAGCCGTCCAATGGATCAATCGCAATAACATAACGCCCATCCAGATTAAGATCTATTTTATCTTCTTCTTCCTCTGACACAATGGCACATACTTGGCCTCCATCCTTAAGGGCTTTGATAAAGTAATTATTGGCTACTACATCAAGTTTTTGTTGCTGCTCGCCTTGCACATTTTTGGTGCCAAATTCCCCTAAT
>JAUIFR010000192.1 GCA_030430325.1 Bacteroidia bacterium
TAAAAGGCTTGGACGGAACCGGCGAGACATTTTACTCATTTATTGAAAATTGATTCGTGCCGGTTTCAGTGAACCAGCAAGCTGGTTTCATTCAAAATTTAAATTTCAATCCTCCTGTAAAAATGTTGATAAAAAGACTCGAATAGCCTCCCAGTACTGCTTATGATCTGGAAATTTCTCCCAAAGTGCTCTTGAACCATGATTTCCAGATGTAGTTGGCACATAATAAGTTTTATTTTCTGTAGTAATGGCATCAAATATTGGTTGACAACCCTCTTTTTCGTTTTTTGCAGCAGTAACAAACACTTTTACATCAATATTAGCCGCTGCTTTACTGATAAAATCATCTCCTTTACCAAATTTCGAAAAATATTCTCCCGGTGAAAATGCAAGTACACCATCAATTACACTTGTTGTATCCTCGCTGGCAAGCACGAATACAAGTGAGGCCGAATACGAACTTCCCCAAATTAACATTTTTTGCTCGGCATAGGCCTTTTTTGCAAATTTGATGGCAGTCCGCATATCTTCCAGGGCATCCAAAAAGCTTGTACCCTTCATTTTTGCTTGCGCACTCAGACGGGTTTCATTTTTGACATTATTTACAGTACTTCCAGAGCGCTGATCAACCGCCATACAATTAAACCCAAGTTGATTGAGCTTAGGCGCAATTTCCAAATACTCCCCCCTGCTCCAACCCGCTTGATGAAATAAAACAATGAATGGAGCAGTTTTTGGATGAGAAAGATACAAATCAGCTGTAATTACTACACCATCTTTAGCATTAAATTTTATTTGCTCACGGGCCAGCACATTTAGTAAGCTAATGAGCAATAATATTACAACGAAAAGTATTCGAAACGGAGATTCGACAAGCATTACATTTTATTTATAAGGTTAATTAATTGGCTATAATATACCATAATTTGCTCCAAATTTACTTATTTTTAAGTAAATTGTGATCAATTTCGTAGTTTCGCAGTAGTTTAACTTGGCTCATTTAGGTCGAAATATAAACAAGGTAAGGTTTAAGACTATTTCGGCTTTTATTTGTACATCAATGTCTGTACTTATTGTTGTGTTTATTAAATAGATTAATTTGAATAAAACAGAGATCAACCATATTGCCAATCAGCTTCACGATTGTGATCAGAATAACTATTTCCAGTTACGAAGGTGGGCACATGACTACCCCTATTTTCAGCAATTACATCTCATGATTGCCGTTTTAGCAAGTAAATTTAACGAAAGCAACCAAAAAACGGCCTTGCATACCTCTGCGCTCTATTGTGGCGACCGTACAGTGCTCAAAAATTGGATAAAACAGCCAACACCTGTTACACCTAAAACTATAACTGTTGAACCACTAAAAACTGAGCAAGTTACTCCTGCATCAGAAATTGAGCAACCTAAAACTACAGATTTCTCCCAGACTGAAACTCCAAATAACGCTGATACTGCATTAGAAGAATCGACCAAAAATATCGAGCAGCTTTATGATGAAATTAAGCGTAACCTTGCTCAATTAAGGCAAAATAAAGAAAGTGGAATTGCTAAGTTTCAAGATGTAGTCAATAAGGTAGAACAAATTGAAGCAAAAAATTCAGAAAAATTACCACAAGAACTTATCGAAAATAGTAACATTTTAGATCAAGATAACGTTAATATAAATACAGATGCGCAAGATCAAGGTACGATTATTGATCAATTTATGTCTTCAAAGCAAAAAATGAGTTTTAAACCTGAAGATATCAGCAAGGAATTAGATCAGTTAAAAGATCTTGCTGCACCAAGTATTGTGATGGATGAAAATTTAGTTTCTGAAAATTTAGCTAAAATATTACTTAATCAAGGCAGAGTAAGTAAAGCAATAGATATTTATAAGAAATTAATTTGGAAAATACCACAAAAAAAAGCTTACTTTGCATCGCAAATAGAGAAAATAAAGAAAAAAAAATATTAAATATATGTTGAGTTTCATAATAGTGCTCATAGTTCTTGTTTCATTGTTGTTAATTTTGGTTGTGCTTGCACAAAATTCCAAAGGAGGAGGACTTTCAAGTACATTCGGTGGTGGAAATCAAATCATAGGTGTGAAACGCACCACTGATTTATTAGAAAAGCTAACTTGGGGATTTGCAATAGGAATATTTTGCTTAACACTAGCAGCATCTTATATTGTGCAAACTGATAATAGTAGCACTGAATTTAAGAGCGCCAATTTTAGCGAGGAATCTGCTGTAGATCAGGAACCTCCATCATTAGATATCGACGAGGAATTACCTACTGAAGTTGAAAACGAGTCGCCAATTGAAAGTACTGGCCAAGAGGTAATCGAAAGTAATGAGCAACCAGTTGATCAAGCTGAGTAATTACTGGTATTATTATTGCTTTATTATAATTAAAATTGCCACCAAATTTAGTCTATGGTAACAACTTGGCAACATGAATACAGGAACGATAATAATTTCCTACGCAGGTTTTTAATGGGGCGTATCATGTCTAAGTTGTTGAAAATTATTACCATTGTTAGGTGGCATGTATTGGCATTGCCGTGCCTGATTTTACTACTTTCTACCAACTCCGTTGCGCAGAATAGGCAATTTATTTTTTGGGATTTATTATCTCCAGAAATACAAGCATTATACTTAGAAAACCCTTCTGTTGACCCTGAGGTTAAATCATTTTTAAATGGCACTGCTCCGGCAGATCCTCGTGCATTTGGTGATAAATTAGTGTCGGGAGATGCCAAACTACTTCCATTATACTTTAATGTATTTAATTTACTCTTAAAAAGCGAGCTTCTTAATACCGATTACTTAGGCGTTCTTTGTTTTAGAATGATCAAAAATGATCCGGAGTATGTCTTCGCCTATTTTAATTATGATCGGATTGCCAAACAAAACACCGATAAGGTAAAATTATATCTAACTTACGCTTATTATGTTGGTTTTGAGTTACAATTTGTTCCGTACAAAATTTCACCCATTGAGCAAACGATCGAAGCGTTTTCTGCTGAGCTGAAAAGCAAATTAGCAAATAGCAGTGCTGAAATTAAAGAAACATTAGATGCCTTCTTAACGGTTACATTTACCATTTATGGTGCAGACCAAGATGATCTAAAAGATCTTGATATTCAAGGTAGCAGTCAGAATATGGATGATTTTATACGTAAAAATGGTGGAACTGGATTAAGAGAAATTGAACAGGGACAAGGCACCAATACCAACACCAAACCACCTGATAATACAGGAGGCACTGGTGGTACCGGCACGCAGCCTGTTGAAGAAGAGGCTGATATTCATGTTGTTGTTGAAAGTCAACCAACACCAATTGGAGGGGATGCAGCATTTTATAAATTCATAAACAAGAATATTCGATATCCGAATGGAGCCATATCAAAGCGAATCCAAGGAAAAGTAACCATTCAATTTGTGGTAGAGCCTGATGGTAGCCTCACGAACTTTAAAGTCCTTAAAGGAATAGGAGGAGGTTGTGATGAAGAAGCAGTACGTGTACTACAAAAGGCACCTAGGTGGATCCCTGGTAAACTAGGTGGAGAGGCCGTACGGACATATGTTACAAGACCTATTATCTTTAGAATTAGAGGATAAAACTTCTCAACTTGAACATGATATAAAAAAAAAGGTTAAATTGCAGGTGTAATTTAATATAACAACCACTGAAGATAATTTTATTTTATAATATTGATGTGGTTTTTTATAATTAAGGAAACTTTATTTGGATTTTTTTCGTTTTAAAAAAGAGTATATATCCTTATTTTAAATGTTATCACGAGTTAAATTGGATCAGGTCAAGGCAAGCCAACACACACAAATTTTACTTCCAAGCATTATTGGATGTTGCCTGTTGCTATTTTCCTGTTTTGGGCAAAATACATATGGTAAAACCTCTGACCAAAAGAAATATGTTTTTTGGGAGCTCATCTCACCAGAATTACAAACAATTTATTTAGAAAACCCTTCGGTTGACCCGCGTGTACTCTCATTTTTGGATGGAACTCCTCCAGTCAATCAAAAAGATTTCGGCACAAAACTTATAAATGGTAGTGCCATGTTAATGCCCCTGAATTATTTTGTATTTAGCAAATTTATCAGAAACTCTACCCTACCTGCTGCAGAAGTAGGTGCCCTATGTCATCAAATGGTCAACAAGGACCCCGGATATGTTATCTCTCATTTTAATTTTGAAAAAGAAAAATCAAAAACACCATACTTATTTATGGTTTATGGGTATTTCATCGGTCAAGCCTATAACAGTTCTTCATCTATAAATATTGACCAAAGTTACCGAACCTTTATAAGAGAGCTTCAAGTAAAGTTGAATGACCACCCTGATAACACAAGAAAAACTTTAGACCAGTTTCTAGAAGTGGTAACGGTTTTTCAGGATAATCGATCAAGTAATATATCTCCATTAAATTTAAATTATGGCAATACGTCATTACAAGATTTTATCTCTAGGAATAAGACTAATATTAGCTCAACAACCCCGAGTACTGAACCTTTAGTGAAAAATACACAAGCAGTTGCCACTCCTGTTGAAGAAAAAATATATACTGTAGTAAATGAACCACCTATGCCCATAGGAGGTGATTTGGCCTTATATAAATATATAGATAACACCATTACATACCCAAGTGTAGCTATTAAAAACAACACGCAAGGCAAAGTTACAATCATGTTTGTGGTCGAACCAGATGGTAGTCTTACTAATTTTAAGGTTATCAAAGGTATCGGCGATGGTTGTGACGAAGAAGCACTTCGAGTACTACAGAGTGCACCTAGGTGGATTCCGGGTAAACTAAATGGTAAAATTGTCCGCACATACGTAACCAGACCCATCGCTTTTAAGATAAGAGAGTAATCTCGACCCATACTTTTTTATTTCTTCCGAAAAAGTGTTTGATTTTATTTGATCAGAAGGAACTGGCAAGCCCTTTTCATTTTTTATGGTGAAGCTCTTCGTGCCGGTTTTAACTGAAAAAAAACACACAAATTTGTAACCTTTCTTGTTCAATTCCGTTCATATATGTGTACAGTATTGAACATTTATTTGAATTATAGGCACTTTCATATAATTTTATATTACTGATTATCAATGTTTTATAATTTTTGGCATGCTATTTGGCAATAAGTCCAGTGAGTATAATTATTGAAAATAAAAATCTTACAAATATGAAATTGGTTAATGGAATCTTAAAAATTGGGAGTTTAGCTGTACTAGTAGCAGGAATGTCTTTTGGTTCCTTTGCAAAAGAAAGTGCACAATCAATTGTTGAAAGTGGTTATGTACAATCAAAGTTAATTGAAGAATGTGATCAACATGATCATACGATTGTAATTTATGATGCAAAGGATGAAGTAGTATTAGAAAAATCGTATAAGCAGGATGAGTTGGATGCGACTACACGAGGGATGCTTTATAAAAGCGATTTTCTATTTGAAATAGGAAATACATCTATCTTTAGGTTGAAATAAATGATGTATTGGTTGTTGTTTAGATAAAAGAGAGGTAAAGCCTCTCTTTTTTTGTTAATTAATTATAGCAGTAATATTTGACTTATTAATTAATTTACGTTTAGTGGAAAATCCCAATAAAAGGCTTAATTTTAAAAAAAATTTAAAATGAAAAGTCAGATTAATTTATCAATTTTAGCAGTCGCGATATTATTAATATGTTTTAAATCTTTGGGACAGTGTTCAAAGTGCATTTCTGAGTTTGATCCTGCAGACTATTGTTACACAAATGACCTATTTGAAGGAATTTGTGCCAGTTTTACTGAAAAATCAGATTATTTTTATTTACGAAGTGGAATAAATCAGAAAAAAATTCCGTTAGTGGACACTATTAATTTGGCCTACTATAAGCAAATCATAGAAGACAAAACATTAGAAGTTAAAACAGAAGAATTATTAATTATACAAGAAGCGCTTATGAATTGGGAACAAGAAAAAAAGTTGATTGGGTATTCATTTTTGGAATCCGGTCTAGGAATTAAGGTTTTGGAAGAAGGTGATGGTACATTGCCAGAAAAAGGGCAACGTGTACAAGTTCACTATACAGGTACACTCGAAGACGGCACTAAGTTTGACAGCTCTGTAGATCGTAATCAGCCTTTCGAATTTCAATTGGGTATGGGCCGTGTGATCAGAGGTTGGGATGAAGGAGTAGCCCAGCTAAAAGTTGGCTCTAAAGCATTACTTTGGATACCTTCAGAGTTAGGGTATGGGCCAAGAGGGGCCGGTGGGGTTATCCCTCCAAACGCAACATTGATCTTTGAGATCCAAGTATTAGATATTATCCAATAATAATTGTAACCTTTTTTGATAGCATTCGTTTGATCTATCATAAGAGATAAATTTTATGGCAGAAAACATACAAGTATTAATTATCGGATCTGGGCCTGCCGGTTATACGGCGGCAATATATGCTGCAAGAGCGGGCTTAAATCCAGTTTTGTATCAAGGTGTGCAGCCCGGTGGGCAACTTACCATCACTAATGATGTTGAGAATTACCCGGGGTACCCTGAGGGAATTAATGGCCCCCAAATGATGGAGGACTTTAAGAAGCAAGCTGAGCGCTTTGGTACACAGGTACGATATGGTATGATCACCTCGGTAGATTTTTCAGGATACCCGCATAAGGCTATTGTTGATAATGAACATGAGCTTACGGCAGAGTCTGTCATTATTGCAACAGGTGCATCGGCAAAATGGCTTGGCATTCCAGGGGAGGAGCGCCTCAATGGACAAGGTGTATCAGCATGTGCCGTTTGTGATGGGTTTTTCTTTAGGGGGCAAGAAGTTGTAGTTGTAGGTGGAGGTGATACCGCTGCTGAAGAAGCCACTTACCTTGCCAAGTTGTGCAAAAAAGTATATTTACTTGTTCGTCGGGATGAAATGCGTGCTAGTAAAATCATGCAACAACGCGTAAAAAACACTGAGAACCTAGAAATATTATGGCATACAGAGGCTGCTGAAGTACTTGGAGATCAGGAAGTAAGCGGAGTAAAAATTATTAATAATAAAACACGAGAGGAGTCTATACTTGATGTAACAGGATTTTTTGCTGCCATTGGGCATCAGCCCAATACCGGTATATTTAAACATTTTCTTACGCTTAATGAAAGCGGATATATCTTAACCAAGCCTGGCACTGCACAAACGGACATTGAGGGGGTATTTGCCTGTGGTGATGCACAAGATTTTGTATATCGTCAGGCAGTGACAGCAGCTGGCACTGGCTGCATGGCTGCACTCGATGCCGAGCGATTTTTAGCAGCAAAAGAAATGGAACAAGTATAATACAAAATTCAACCTTTGCAAAACGCATGGAAAAAGCAAGGCAAGTATTTCTGTGGATAGCTAAAGTAACTGCAGCAATCATTATGGTGCAAACCCTATACTATAAATTTGGTGGTGCTCCCGAAAGTATCTATATCTTTTCAAAGATTGGCATGGAGCCCTGGGGTAGGTACGGAACAGGTGGTATGGAGTTAATTGCCTCTATCCTAATACTGATACCGCGCACAGCATGGGCTGGAGGCTTATTAGGCATGGGGCTAATGGCAGGTGCTATTTTTTTTCATCTTACATCCCTTGGTATTATGGTAAATGATGACAAAGGTCTACTTTTTGTCATGTCGGTCGTAACTTTTCTATGCTGTAGTTACGTAGTTTTATCTCACAGAGGCCAAATTCCAATTCT
>JAUIFR010000193.1 GCA_030430325.1 Bacteroidia bacterium
TCGGTGTAATTAAAAAAGCAGGGTCGTGGTTTTCATATGGAGAAAACAAATTGGCACAAGGCCGTGATGCTACCAAAGCACTAATTTTAGATAATCCAGAATTATTTGAAGAGTTAGAGCTTAAAATTAAAGAGATTATCAACCCAAAGCAGGAAAGTAAAGATAAAAAATCGAATTCAAAAGAAGCTGAATTAGTAAATTAGCCTATGAAGCCGATCCATTGGATAAGTTTTGGTGTCATAGGTATAGCTTTTATGATCATATTTTTGACTGCTAATGACACCAGTACGTATGAGAATTTTAGTCAGGCCTATTCGAGAGCAAATCAAGGTGACAGTAGTGCCATACATGTAGTAGGCGCTATGAAACGTGATTTGAATGGTGAAGTTATTGGGGTGCAAACAAGTGAAGATAAGCTTTCGTTTTCATTTGCCATGATTGATAATCAGCAACAAGAACAACAGGTTTTTTATCCAAACCCCATGCCTGCTGATATGCTACGTTCAGAGCAAGTAGTTGTGATTGGAAGGTATCATGGAGATTTATTTGTAGCCAATAAAATACTGCTAAAATGCCCTTCAAAATACCAAGAAGAAAAGTTAGAAGTATAAGGTAGAAATGGTGTTAACTATAAAATCTAATTATACATGAAATGATTACATTTTTAAAAAAAATTGAATGTATTCTGCAAAAATCATTGAAAAATTAATGTAAAATATATAATTTTTGAATGAATCATAAATTTTGCACTTAATTTGATATATTGGTACGCTAATTGTTAGTAATAAAACTAAATTAGTTCTCACAAAAATACCTTAGGTTGAAACTATCGAAAGAAGTAAAAGTAGGATTATTAGCTGTAACTTCATGTGTTGTTTTTTATATAGGATTTAATTTCCTAAAGGGAATTGATTTCTTCTCCCCAACACATACGTATTACGCAGTATATAAAAATATTGATGGGCTTGAAATATCAAATCCTGTATTGCTAAATGGGCTTACGGTCGGGCGAGTTGGTGATATTGAGATTCTAAGTGAGCGTGGGCACGCTATTTTAGTAAGTTTAGATGTGGATAATAATTTGGTATTAGGAAAAAAATCTGCGGCTATCCTAATAAATAGTGACTTACTTGGAAGTAAGGCCATTGTATTGGATATTGGAAATATAACGGAAACATTAAGTCCAGGAGATACTATTTCTGCTAAAGTTGATATGGGCATTACAGAAACCCTTCAAAAAAGCGCCATACCCATTTTAGACAACTTATGGGAGGTGACTAATAATATTAATAAGATATTGGATAGTCTTGGCAATGGGGGGGCTAAAATTAATGAAATTTTAGACCATTTTTTGGTAACATCGCAAGCATTACAAGCAATAAGTGTCAATAATCAAAAGAATATTTACGCCATTACAAGTAATTTTAATGCGCTTTCTGCAGCACTCAATGATACAACAGATGGTATAATCCCGTTACTAGCTAAGTTAAACACAACAGCTGACTCCCTCAATCAGATGGAGCTTAATGAGACATTGTACAATGCCAATTTGGCAATGACTAATCTAAATCAAGCCATTCAAAACCTTAATGAAGGACAGGGCAGTTTAGGTAAACTCTTGCATGATGACTCGTTGTATACTAACTTAAACCTTGCAGCTAAGGACTTAGATCATTTATTGATTGACCTAAAGGAACACCCTGGGCGCTATGTTCATTTTTCACTTTTCGGGAAGAAGGAGAAGAAGAAATCCTATCGTAAATGAAGCATAGAGCTGGGTTTATAAGCATTGTAGGCAGACCAAATGTTGGGAAATCGACGCTAATGAATGCCATTATCGGCCAGCAACTCTCTATCACAACACCAAAAGCACAGACAACGAGGCACCGTATATTTGGCATATTAAGTGGGGATGATTTTCAGATGGTTTACTCTGATACACCTGGCATTCTTGAACCACAATATGAATTGCAAAAATCGATGATGCATTTTGTTCGATCAGCACTTGAAGATGCTGATCTTATCCTTGTCATGATGGAGCTTGATGATAAACTTGCTAATTATCATGATATTATCAACCGAATTTTGAAATTAAACCTCCCTACCCTTTTTATACTTAATAAAGTGGATTTAGGAAAAGGTAGCCAGGTTCATGATAAATTGGCTTACTGGAAAGAACAACTACCTGATCAAGAAATTATAACTGTCTCAGCATTAAAAAAATCAGGAGTCGATGCTTTATTCAATCGAATTTTGGAGTTATTGCCTAAACATCCCGCTTATTTCCCAAAGGACGAACTAACCGATAAATCTGCCAGATTTTTTGCTAGCGAGATGGTGCGAGCAAATATCCTTGCGCTATACCATCAAGAAGTACCGTATGCTAGTGAGGTGAGCATCACAGAATTTATCGAAGAAGAAAACATAATTCGAGTGCGCGCAGAGATTTATGTGGAACGTGATTCTCAAAAAGGAATATTAATTGGTAAAGGAGGCAGTCAACTCAAAAAATTAGGCCAGAATGCGCGCCTTGATATGGAGGCTTTTTTCGGTAAAAAAATATTCTTGGAGCAACATGTAAAAGTAGAAAAGGACTGGCGCAAAAAATCAGATAAATTAAAACGGTTTGGGTACTGATTAGTTTCAAATATTAAAACCTATAACCAAAATATCATCCACTTGATCTGTTTGGCCCTTCCATTGGTCTAGTTCACTTTTAATTTTTTTGCCTTGTTGGGCCAAATGTAAATGACCATATTTTTGAATACATGCATAATACCGCTTGGCCAGGTATTTTTTCATGTTATTTTGACCAAATTGATCCCGAACGCCATCCGTTGCCATATAAAATCGATCGTTTTTATTATATGATATCGTGTGAATATTAAATTCCTTTGCATCATTAAACCCGAGCAGCCCTCCTCCTATTGAAACACGATCACCATCATATACATCTAACTGGCCATCTTTGTATGAAACCAGTGATATTTTAGCACCAGAATATTGAATTTGGCTAACCTTTTTATTTATCACACATATTCCAATATCCATTCCATCATACATATTGCTTTCATCATATTTTAATGCTGCACGGATTTCTTGATTCAAGCGATTTAAAATATCGATAGGGTTAATGATTTGCTCTGAGTTTATAATCTGGTTTAAGGAAGCTTGCCCAAGCATAGACATTAAAGCACCTGGTACCCCGTGCCCTGTACAATCCGCAACTGCCAATATGATATAGTCATTTTTAATGGTATACCAATAAAAGTCCCCAGAAACAATATCCTTAGGTTGATAAATTACAAACTGCTGAGCAAAGGTCTTACCAAACTTTTGCGGACTTGGCAACGATGCTTTTTGTATTTGCTTGGCATACAATATACTATCTGTTATATTTTTATTCTTTATTTCTATTTCCTTGTTTTTCTCTTTAAGCAGGGAGTTTACGGTTTGCAGTTCTTGCGTGCGATCTGTTACCATCCCCTCTAATTTTTCATAAATAAGCGCATTCTCAATAGATATAGCCATTTGAGAGGATAAAATATTCAAAATGGATTCATGATTACTTGTAAATGCACCTATTGTAAGGTTATTTTCAAGATATAACACACCATTCAATTTTCCTTGATTAAGCAATGGTAAACAGAAGATCGACTTGGCATGGTGATCGGTCACATATTGATCGGTCATAAAACGCTCATTGGTTGATGCATCCTCAATGAGTAAAGGTTTTTTTGTGCGAATTACCAACTGAATTATTCTTTTTGGTAGTTTGATCTCATTTTTAGTATAAGCAAGTTGTTCAAGATATATTCCATCAAGTATTTGATGCATTTTTTTTTGATGAATATATGATTTCAGCTCCCATCGGTCATTAATATTTAATAATAGTGCCTCCTTTTCCGCCCCAGCATTGAGCATAAGAATATTCATCAGTTTTTCGATTAACTTATCGAGGATTACCTCATTTGAAAGCGCCTGTGACGCCCTTAAAATGGTCTCTAAATCAATTAGGTTTTTAATGCTTGTTTGGGTTGATTTCTGTGACTGCCTTATTTTAAACAATTCAGCTAAGTCTTTTTTTTCATCATCTAATTTAAGATGATTATAGTTAGATTTTAATTGATTTACTTTTGCACCAGCGCCCCAATGTTTATATAACTTGATGGATTCTTTAAGATAATATAGGCCCATTCCACTATTGGTGGTAGTAAATTTGTAGGAAGCCAATAATTCTAAAATCAAGGCTTTATCATTAATGAATTCTGTTTTTGTTACTTTCTCTAATGCCAACTCATAATGCCATTGTGCTTTACTAAATTGCTTTCTTGATCTATACAATTCAGCATCAATTAAATACAATTTATGCAAATTATTATCAGGGGACTCACGAGCATATAATTTAAATTTTTTATACAAACTTTTAAATAAAACAGAATGCTCATTTTTTGTCTTCAGTAATGCCAACAAAACATAAAACTCACAGAAATTACAATAATACAAACCATCATAAATTTGAACAACATCGATGAATTCTTCCCCATATTTTTTACAGATGTCATAATTACCAAATGTAAAAGCCAACATAATTTTAAGCGTATAAAGTGTTGACAATGCAAATGTATCCTTTGACGATTGGTGTATGGCTAACTTTTCAGATTCTTTGTAGTCATTTCCTTCCAAAATGTATGGAGTTTGATTACTGTACATCAAACTTAGCATACTTTGGGAAATAATTGATGTAAAAGTAAAGCTTGATAACTCATTATAAGAATATGCTACAGTACGCATTTCGGTGGCTTCTTTATATAATTTTTGTAAATTTTTTCCACAAATAATTCCAAAAATTGTATAAATAGGAGTGCAATAAAACCCATATTCCTTATCGCCCAGTTCAATGCCGCGCTTATAACCCTCCATCAAATCCGGTAAGGTAATATGTAGCGGTTCTTTTAGATGTGTTAAAAAGGCATGTCCACTTTGGTAAATTTTTATCCTACCAAAAGCATTTTCCTCATCTTTCACTAAATTATAAGCTAGTTTTCCATATTCATATGCTTTTTGGTATTTTTTAGCCTTACAAAGAATAATCCCATATTGCATAAAAATAGAAGGAGTATAGATCGACCTTCCATGTTTAAGTGTTATCTCTACTAATTTGAATACAATAACCACCCACAAATTGAGTTCAAAAATAAAAGCCCCAGCCAGCATTTTTGTTAAAATGTGTAATAAGAATAGCTGCTTTTTATCAGTGATCATAGGTAGCTTTAATAGATCTGTCGCAGCTCTGCCTCGCATTAATAAACTGACCTTGGTGGCAGCCAGCAAAATATGCTTTTTCTTAACCTTTTGCGGAAATTTAATGTGATACCCCCTCAAAGCTTTTTTACCTACTTTTACTACACCTTCAAAATCTGCTCTTGAAACTTCCAATTGCATAAGGCTCTCATAAATATAAATACACTCATATGAATTTTTGGCCTTGGTCAGTACAATAAGAGCATATTTTTCCAATTTATCATGGTTTCCGGCAATACAAGCCGCAACAACTGTTTCTGTATAAACTTCAAGGGCAAGTTTATAATTACTTTCCCATATATCACTATGAAATAAACCGATAGCAAATTCGTAGTACTTCAAAGCTAAACTATTTGCAGCCGCTTTTTGAGCTTTTTTACCGGCAATAATGTTCAGTCGGAGCAGTTGTTCTTTTTCCTTATCTTCTATAATTGAAATGCCGTTATTATAATGATTAACAATTTCGAATATCCCATTACTAAGGTCTGAATCTTTTGCTTTTAAATAAAGCTGTCGACCAAGTTGACAATGGATCTTAGTACGTTCATGTGCAGACTTTAAGTTTATTGCTGCTTCAATAACCTTATCATGTGTAAATCTAAAGGTCGAATTGGTCAAATTAGAATTACTTCTGTAATTTGTAGCTGATGAAATATGATATATAAATCCTTGATTTACAATAACTTGAATAGACTTAGTTAACTCTTGAATATTAAAATTAGTATATGAGGCTAATTGGTCAAAACTAAATTGATCGCCAATACAACCACTCCAGCATAACAACTCTCGCACATTTTCAGGCAATGCATTCATTTTTTTTTGAATGAGATCCAACACATTTTTGGTAGCACTTTCTTTTTGTATTTTATTTAAGTCCCATTGCCAATCACCAGGATCATTTTCATAAAAAAGTAATTTTTTGTCAAGAATATTCTTCAAGAATTGAATGATATAATATGGATTACCATTTGTCTTGTTACCAATTATTTGAGCCAGGTCAGACGCATCTTTGCCTAATACCATATTTAGGAAGCGCGTAATATTTTCCTGTTCTAAGTTCTCAAGTTGAATATAACTTACTTCATGCTCAAAGTGATGTGTTTCTTTTTGTAAGTACAACAATGGATGTCCAGCTTCAATCTCATTATTCCTAAATGCACCAATGATATATAAATACTTGATACGCTCTTGCAAAATATTCTTTATCAAGTCAATCGTTCGGCCATCGGCCCATTGCAAATCATCAATAAAAAATACGATTGGCTGATCTACACTACAAATTGCTCCTATAAATCGACGGAAAACAAGGTTAAATTGATCTGTAACATCCTTTTTATTATAATTTTGAGGCATTTTCTGTTTACCAATAATTAATTCAAGGTTTGGGATCAGCTCAGTAAGTACATAGCCTAAGTTCTCAACTGCAGCTAAAATTTTCTTTTTCAAACGCTCTAATCTTTCAGCATCACCTCGAAGTAATAAATCAATATAAAGATTAATAGCCTGTACTATAGTAAAATAAGGTAAATGTATATTATTTAGTGAGAATTTTGATTCTATTAAATAGCCATTTGCCTTAGATATTGGCCAATATAACTCTTTGACAAGAGACGTCTTACCTACACCAGTATATCCCTTTACAAAGCAATACCGTAACTCCCCATTTCTCACATTTTCGAATTCATCAATTAACATTTTGGTTTCTAATTCTCGACCAATTAGTTTTCTAGGAAATTCCAATGCTCCAGGTTTATCCTTTACCCCCAGTGATAAAAAAATTTGTTTATTATCTTTTAGCTGATTATAAGCTAATTCTAATTCATAAATAACACCAACTGCTGTCTGGTAACGATCTTCTGGATTTTTTTCTAGAAGCTTAAAAATAATCCGCTCTAACATTGGAGGAATTAATTTGTTTTTTTCGATCAACGAAAATGGACTCTCAGCAATATGGGCATGAATCAAATCAATTGGGTCAGAATAATCGTGTGGGTAAACGCCAGTTAATACTTTATATAGCACCACTCCAAGTGAGTAAAAATCAGTCCGTATATCTACTTTTTTATTTATTCGGCCCGTTTGCTCGGGTGAAATATAGAGCAATGACCCCTCTATTAATTTAGGGTCCCCTAAAAATTCAGGTTTATTAAATGTTTTAGAGGCAATACTAAAATCAATCAAAGTAGGAGTATTTGAACGAGTATCAACGATAATATGTTCGCCCCTTAAATTTTTATAGGTGATTCCGCGCCGATGTATTTGATCTAATAATCTTAAGAGTTTGATACTTAAATCAATAATAGCTTTAATTGCTGATCTTGAATTCATCGATGTAAACGCCTCATAAACAGTCACCCCAGACACATACTCAAGCCAAATTGCCGGGTTACTATTAAAACGACCTAAAC
>JAUIFR010000194.1 GCA_030430325.1 Bacteroidia bacterium
CTGGACTCATTGCCTATTCTTTTTTACCAAAAAAACCAGCCATCAAATATCAAAACAACTCCAACTTTAACCAATTAACTCTTTTTTAGAATCGAACTCAGATATTTTATCTAATTTTTTAATCATATTCTATGGTATTGGGCGGAAAATTGTTGATGGCAGGTAATTTAATTAAGCAAAAATAATATCAGAATATTTGCAATAAAAAAGGCTGCCCCATTTTAACAGAGCAGCCTCCAAAAAACAACCACCAATCAATGTGTCCAAATTACCGTTTGCTGACTCGGTAATTTAATTTCTTCTGGAATCTCTACAGCTTGACCTCTAAAATAATACGTGCTATAAAGCACTGCATCATCAGCTAATTCAACATACCATAGCTTGCCATCATCATGAAATACTACTAGTGATCCAGCCGGCAACTCCCCAGCCTCAAGTGAGGTATCTTTCAAAATATAACCCGATTTTGGCCGACCATTTTTATAGAGCGCCAGTACCGATTTCTCCTTGAAAACCATTCCGTTGATTTCCGTGTCTTTCTTTAAAATGCCTTTTTTGATATAGCCGTTCTTAAAATACGTGGCGTCCACTCGTTCATTTTCGTAGGGGCATTCATAAAATGTGATCATCTGACCTCCCTCAAAAAATATACTATCTCCATCTGAATGCACCAAGATATCATGTAATAGAATCCCCTCGAAAAGAATCCCATCTTGGCTACCCTGTCTATTAAATGGTTCAAGATGCATCAGGCTAAACCAATCCTTATGATAAAATGTAATTAGTTCAGGAGAAGTTTCAGTGTCTTGGCTCTTAAGCTGGGTGATAAAGTGCACTTCATCGTCATGATCAATTGATTTGCTAATAGTTACATGGCTTGCCTCATCACTAGGATTTCCGCCTACTAGCGGAGCATAATTATACATTGCGATATTGGGCAATAGCAAAAGTCTTAACAGGTAAAATTTGTTCATATTTCATATTGGTTAAAAAATGGTTACTGGGTTGGAAGGTGTCCGATGTCATGCTATTGCATTTTAATCTAAAAATTTGCGAATAGTCAAGACGTATTGATTGGTAAATTTGTGGTTGACTTTTACTTATTTAGGGGGCATGCATTTCCTAAAAAATTTCCAAAAAAGATTTATTTATCCATTTGGCTCTTTATAATAAATTCAATCCAAAAAGGTAAGGAAGATATTTAATTAAATTTTAAGCAAAAAAATGGAGTTAATAATTTCTTGATTTCATGCATTAATTTACCCATATTATATGTACATTAATTGACTTATTTTAATTTCTATTTTTATAATATATATTTTTTATACTATAATTTATTTGAAAATTTTTATTCAGTAAAAAATACAGAATGGCAGGCCATTTAATTTTAATTTTGAATGTAATTAGCATAATTCATTCAAAATAGTATGTTTTACGTGGTGTAAACCCCAAATCCAACGGAACATCGTATCGATGCAAATCATTAATAGTTTTAATTGGTTCAAAAAGCGCTAAGCCGATTTTTTTTATTTCATCTTTACAACGCGTTAAAAATCGATCATAGTAACCCTTTCCATAACCAACTCTATGCCCATTTTGATCAAATATTATAAGTGGCAATATAATCATATCCAAAAGTTTCGGGTCTATTTTAGGAGAATTAGTGGGTTCTGGGATCCCCCACTTATTTTTGGCCAACTCAGTACCTGGTTCCAATAACACACAATCCAACCATGATCGATCAAACGCTGTAATAGATGTTACCAATTTTATATTCGGAAATTCTTGCCAGCACGTATTGATGATTTGCCAGGTATTAATTTCGTTTTGGGCTTTAATTGGTAAGTAAATATGTAGATACTTCACCCCATTTAAATCAACAAAACAAAAAAATTGTTGTAAAACTTTATCGGTTAATTGTTCAATTTGGTCAGGACTAAACGCTCTCCTTTCGGCTAAGTATTTCTTTCTGGCTTCTTGCTTTGTCATCTTTACGAATTAGATTAAACTGAAATTGAAAAGGATCCAAATCATCGATAATATTTGCAATAAACAAATGTGGATCATCACAAATACCCATTATATTCTCGACTCTTTCTTGTAATTTTCCATCAGGGAACAATGCATTTTTTATGCCCTCAAGTTGCCTTATCGCATCATGCTCTTGGCGCAAAAGCGCCTTCTTAAATTTTTGCTCAGCATGCCCTAATCGTTTTCTGGCACGTGTCAATTCTGCACGAATATAAGGAATGAGCGTAGGCTCTATTTCACCCATTTTCAATTCCAATTGCTTGTAAATTTGCTCCAATTGCAGTTCCTCGGTATCCAATTCATATTTTTGGGGTACATTTTTCTCCAGATAAAGTATTTTAAACTCATTGAATGATTTTAAAAGATCTTCCAACTTAAAATTTAGCTTAGTAAGTTGCTCAGCATTTTGTTTTGAAACAACCATAGCAAAAAACCTGGGAATTAATATAGGAAATGCCACGTCCACAGCTTCAAATAAATCTTTCAGCTGCAGCCAATAGGCAAGCTCGCCAGGTCCGCCAATATAGGCTAAATTGGGAAGTAACAACTCCTGATACAAAGGACGAAGCAATACATTCGGACTAAAGTTTTGGGGATGATTATTTAGTTTCTGGATGAGTTCAGCCTCACTATATATTTCATTAGAATCACCAAAAACATAGTGATGATTCACTCTTTTTATTAGGTCACGTCGGTTTTGCGTTATATAAAATAGATTAATTTCACGGGGTGTTGCTTGTATTTTGTAACCAAAATTAGCTAATTCTTTATTCGTTTTGTTTACCTTATCAAATGTAAACTGAGTTTTAATTTCTTTTTCCATGATTGGAGCAAAAAATTGCTTCAATTCTGCGTCATTTGCGTCTAAAACCACAAGACCATATGCCCCAAACAAATGATGCACCAATTTTCGTGTTGCTTCAGCCAAATTGATACTTTGCTTGTAAATCTTTAAAAATTGCTCATCATATATAGGCAATGCATCAAAAAAAACCTCAATATCATTCAAGGATAGTTCACCCACAGGTCCCGCAGATGGGTTTTGCCATTCATATTTTTTACCTTTAATATTAATATGATTAATTTCCTCAAAATCATGATCTTCGCTAGCCATCCAATAAATAGGCACAAAATGATAGGTTGGATATTTCTTCTTTAGTTCTTGTGTTATTTTTATAACAGTAGCCATCTTATATATAAAATAAAGTGGTCCCGTACACAGATTTAGTTGATGCCCAGTTGTAATGGTATAAGTTGTTGGATGTGTTAAAAAATCTAAATTTTGACGTAATTCGGATCCAATTTGTTCATTTTCGTATTGCTTATTAAGCACTTTTTGCAATATTTTTCGAGTATTTGCGTCAATTTGTTTACGTTGAATCTGTTCTTCGAATACATCGATTTGTGGAGGTAAACCGTAAAAATTATTTAAAGATGCCTGGCCATCAATATAATCTAAAAATAGCTTTGAAAATGCGCTCATATCTTGAAATGGTAATCTGATGCTACTCATTTGCTGATAAATTAATAGGAACGATCTTGTTCTTTCCACGGTGACGAAATCGCTTTCGTTGCGTAACTTTCAATAGTGTAAACAAGCTTACCGTAATGCTCCCTGCTATAAGTATAAAGCCTGGATCGATTTTCCCAGAATTTATCATATCAAGTAATACAAAGGTAGGTCCACCTATGAGCACAAACTTTTGTAACATTTTTAAGAGCAAACCTGATTTATTACTAATATCAATGACATTTACTTGACCAGGGTATACTGATCCAATCCCGCTAAAGACGATACTGGTATCTTGCACATCGATAAATTGATCTGTCCGGAAAAAAGACTCCTCCTTTAGCTGAAACCTGATTCGCTCACCTGGTTTAAAAGTAATTTGTTTGTGGTAAAAGGAATGAACTAACTTTAGATATTTTTGAGCAGGTAAAGTAAAACAAATGGAGCAAAGTAAAATGGTCCCGAATAACTTTAGTTTCATAATCACAAGATTTACGATCAAGGATGAACCAAAGCAAATATGACATTGATTTGTTAAAAAAACAAAAAAGGCCGGAAACTCCAGCCCTTATTGCAATATTTTATTAATTTCTTTTAGAAAAACTTAAATCCTACTCGAACATTTGCAATTAAGCGCCCTTGCACTGATATGGCATCAGGTGTGGACGTAATTGTTGTTGTTACGTTATTGCCATTGTAGGTCTTAGTTAAAGTCTCTACAGGCATAAATTCATGTCTTACAACACCATACCCAACTTCACAACCCAAGAAAAACCTTGAGCTAAAATGATATTCTCCACCGGCTACAGCTCCTGCACCAATTCCCCAACCGCGTCGATTAGTTAAGTTGGCCGGAATTTGTCCATTTCCATTCATCCAACCACCATCTACTGCGGTATAATTACCATTAGGGGATACCATCTCATCATATGAATCCATAAATGAGAAGATAATCATGGCACCCAAATAGGTATTGAATTGGTCCACCTGCCAGTGCTTTTCAGCACCAGGAGTAAGAACCACCTCATATGCATAGGAAGACCTGAATCCATCTGTTAAATTGGAGGGATTTCCTCCAGTTTTAGTGTATCCAAGCGAATAGGTATTGAGGTCAAAACTACCGTCTACACCTAATCTTAGTGCTAAGCCCATGGGTAAAATATCGTACATCCGACCTTTTACACCGTACACTCCTACACCCACACCAGCAGATACATCAAATTGATGTGAACCTTCTGTAGCTGGAGCAGCAGCTTCGCCACTATTGTCTTCTTGCGCAAATGAAAGAAAGCCAGCAAGAATGCATAAAAATAAAAATTGTTTTTTCATAACATTCTTTTTAAATCAAAATTTGATTTGAACAAGCTTAAAACTGTTCTTAACAATTGCTTACAATTATTAGTTACAATTTAATAATTAAATTAACCAGAAGCGGTTAGATGTGAAATGTTGTTGCGCTACAAAACAACTAAGACTTTTTTTAAAAACAAAATTTTTTTTATTTTTTTTTATTTGTCAACAAAATCAGCATGTAATTTTGAATAAGTAAAAGGGCCGTTTTATTATATATTTACCTGTTTTTTAACTATTTATTCATTTTCAGCTTGCTAGATCACTGGAAATAAATTACAAAAAAAGTTGAATTTAGAAATTTTCAGCCCATACTACTTCAAAAGATTATTATGAACCTTATGAACAATTAAATTCGTGTGGCTGTATTTTACTAGTGAATTAAAATACTGGGAGTATCATGAAAAGCCTAAATTATCAGATTTTAGACTTTGCTACCATGTTTAAATATGCATAATTCTGATATATAGTTGATCAAAAAACGTCCAATCGCCTATAAATTTATTTGTATTTTTATGTAGGTTATTTAAGCAAATCTAAAACAAATGATAGATGAGTTTGGTGGATATCAGGCTGCAAAATGAGAAAGCTGCAAAAGTAAAATTTACTATATCAGTTAAAATTCATTCAACCTACACCTTAATATATGTATTAAAAAAATAAACCAATATTATAAAATATATTTTCATACAAATAAGATTTGGCACGCTTATTGTTATGAATTATAGAGCGGGTTTTTTGCATTTTTTGCTATGTTGCAAATTTTCATAAAAAAACTTGTTTTAGTTTGATAAACTGTTAACCTTTGCGGTGTGAAAACGTTGTTGCAAATCTTAGGTAAACTTTTTACGAAACTAAACTTATTTTAAATCTAAGAGACGTTATGAGAAAATTAAATTTATTTTTACCTGTTTTAGCTACCATATTTATGGTAGCAATTTTAACTAACTGTAAAAACAGGGAGTTAAAAATTGAAGACAACATCAATGAGCAGCATGAGACGGATGTTCAGGAGTTAGTCTCAGCAGTTGAACAACTGCGAGAGGAAAATCGTCACATTGAAGCTATGATGTTGTTAATGCCAGATTCTGCTCAAATGTGGGAAGATCTTCGTATTATCAAAGCTGAAAATGATGTAGCAATTGAAGAGTACATGATGGAGCTTACTAACAAAGGTTTAACGGCAGAGCAAGAATCTTTATTGGAGTATTTGCAAGCTAAGTATGATGCTGACAAATACAGCTTAGACATCGTTCAGCAGTTAATCATTGATGCTTACAAGCGTACTCAAGCTGTTATGGTAGATACCATGACATTTAAAGCTGACTTAGATGCATTCACTGCAGCATTTACGGATGCTCAAAATATGCGTTCTATGTATACTATTGCTGTTAGTGTACCAGGTGCTGGGTATGAAGACCTTAAAGTGAGTGACATTGATGGTCTTACGGCTACACTTACTCAAAATGGTATGTCTTATGATGGAACAGTTGATGGAAACAGCATCATGTTCGATAACTTAAGGCCTGGTCCTGCAATGGTAACAGTATCTGCTACTGATCACTTAGAGGTTATGTATGATATTGACTTACCTCAAACGGGTAACATGGTATCCGTTACTATCCCTAACGTTAATGGTGGTGGAGGTAGTACTACATTTGATGTAGAAGCTTACCCTGTAAGTACTGTATCGCAAGTAAACTTAGTATCTACAGCTGAGACGGTAACTTTCACCGGAGAGATTCGTCGTAACCCAGGTTATACTTATTGTGCGGATGAAGATGGGGCTAATATTCCAGGTCATACTCCCATCGATCAAAGCCCTGCTGATCTAGAAACGGCTACTGATAATCAAAAAGACCGAGATGCAGCAATGAAAAATACAAGGGAGTTTGTTGTATTTGATCACTATGGCGATAATGATAACCAAATTGTACTTCACTTTAGTAGCTATCCTGGAAGTAGCGATATTTTACCCTCTGTAAAGTCTACAGACGCTGCTGGTAATGATGTATCTGGTGGTGAGTTTGATACGTATGCTAAAATAGCTAAAGTTTCAGATATAATTATTAAAACAAGCAAAGATGATGGTCAAACTGGTATTTTCACAGTAGAAGTACCTGTGCTTACTAGCGATTTTATCCATCAAATTGATTTGGTTGCACCAATATACATGGACATTGCTAATAGGGTAGTAGCTGAAAATGATGATTCTGGTCTTGCAGTTGTACTTGATTACAATCCAGCATATGGCGGTAACGCTTTGCATCACTACCTAAAGAATGAACCACATGAAACTATCACATTTGGTAAATACGTGGCAGCTATTGAGAAGATACATGTAGGTGCTACATACCCAACTGTTCCTTTTGTTGATAATGCTGATTTTCCAAAAGAAGGTAATATTAATACCTTATTTGATGAAGAAGATCGTGCAGAAGCAGCTGGAGCAACTGTAAACTTTGACATTCTTATTGCGCCATAATTATTGTTAACAATAATTAAGAAATAAACAAAAAAAACCGAGCCATACGGCTCGGTTTTTTTTGTTTCATGCTTTAATTAACCTAATAAACAATTATAGATTAGTGCCTTCTATAAAAATAGGCATCATTTACCCAAAGAAATTTTTACTCGATTTCGCATTGAAATTAAATTTTTATTCTATTTACCATCTTTAAGTCCTCATGTACCTTTAAAATTGAATTCTTCATTTTTTTATATAAAGTCTAATAAATAATTACGAATAAAAGTATTATATTTCCCTCAAAAAAGATGAGCAGAAAACAACTAACAGTTGAGGGTTATAGTAGCA
>JAUIFR010000195.1 GCA_030430325.1 Bacteroidia bacterium
TTCACCTGGAATGAATCCTGCTGGAAGTATTTGGTTTTCATAAAATATACCTATTCCAAAAAGTATTAAAATACCAAATGTAATGTATCGGCGGTGTGCTATTACATTTAATAGTCCGACATACTTACCGGTGAGTTTCTCAAAATTCCTATTAAACCAATGAAGGAAACGATTGATCAGAGACTTTTTAGAAGGTCTTCCATGTGTATTTCTTAGGATAATCGCGCATAATACCGGTGTAAGCGTTAAAGCAATAATGGCAGAAAGTATAATGGAGCTAGCCATTGTAATGGAAAACTGACGGTAAAAAGTACCTACAGGGCCGCTCATAAAGGCTATGGGTAAAAACACAGATACCATCACTAATGTTATGGCAATGATCGCACCACTAATTTCTCCCATAACGGCTTTCACCGCGTTGTAGGGTGATATATTTTCTTCTTCCATTTTGGCATGTACGGCCTCCACCACGACAATAGCATCATCTACAACAATACCAATGGCTAAAACAAGCGCAAAAAGGGTGATTAGGTTAATCGATAATCCAAATAATTGCAAGACAAAAAAGGCACCAATTAATGATACAGGTACTGCTAAAATTGGAATAAGCGTAGAGCGCCAGTCTCCTAAAAATAAAAATACCACGAGTGCCACGAGAATAAAGGCATCTCTCAGTGTATGTGTGACTTGCTCAATAGAAGCATCTAAAAATTTAGATACATCATAACTAATTTTGTAGTCCATACCAGGAGGAAAATTATCTTTCATCTCCATGAGTTTGTCTTTTACATTGTCAATCACCTCACTGGCATTGCTGCCATATGATTGTTTTAAAACAATTGCTGCGGAAGGATTGCCGTCAAGGTTGGAATAAATATCCATAAATTCAGTTCCAAGTTCGACACGTGCGATATCCTTTAGCTTGATGATTTCACCTTCCTCATTGGCACGAATAATTATATCCTCATATTGCTCGGGCTTGTTATACCGATCTTGATAAACCAACACATACTCCAATGATTGGGCTTGAATGCCAGAACTTCTGCCGAGCCTGCCAGGCCTTCCGATGATGCTTTGCTCTTCCATGGCTTCCAGCACCTCTTCAGCTGAAATTCGATATGCCCGCATCCGGTCTGGTTTTAGCCATACACGCATAGCATATTGTCTACTACCTAGAATGTTTGCTCGTACAATACCATCGATACGCTTTAATTCAGGTATCATGTTAACATTGGCATAATTATATAAAAACTTTTGATCCGCATTTTTGTCTTTACTATACAGGTTCACATACATCAGCATGCTTGGTTGTATGGGCGTAATAATGACACCTTCTCGCTGTACGAGTGGGGGTAGGAGTGGCATGACTTGATCTACCCGAGTTTTTACACGAACCACTGCCTGATTGGGGTCTGTACCAGGCTCAAATATAACTCTTATGGTTGCTTCACCTGCGCTGGTAGCATCAGATGAAATATAACGCATACCCTGTACACCATTAATGGACCTTTCTAAGGGTATGAGTGTTGATTTTACCAATACATCTGCGCTCGAACCAGGATAGGCAATAAAGATATTTACCGTAGTCGGTGCAATTTGTGGAAATTGTGATATGGGTAGCTGGTTAATGGCCAACGAACCAGTAAATAGAATGATGATGGATATGACAATCGCCAATACGGGTCTATGGATTATTTTACTAAACATATTTGTCTTATTTAAATTATTCTGCAAATAAATCTAACTGAGAGATAGCCTGTTCTGGCTCGATATATTTAATGGCGATATGGTCTCCATTTCTTACTTTTCGTAAGCCTTCCAGCAGGATTTTATCATCTTCTCTTAGCCCTTCATGAACTACATATAGATGGGGAATTTCTTCTCCAACCACTATTTGTTTAGACTTTACCACATTATTTTTATCAATAACAAATACATATTTCTTATCTAAAATTTCGAATGTTGTCTTTTGAGGGATGATCAGCACGTTATTTAAGGGTTTATCCATTAAGATGCTACCAGTTTCACCATGGCGTAATATGCCTTCTGGGTTTGGGAAAGTGGCTCTAAAGGCAATATTTCCAGTCTCATAGTTAAAATCTGCCTCGATCGTAGTTAATTCGCCCAAATATTTGAATAATTTCTGATTAGCCATTTGTAAGCGTACGGTGATTACGCTATCTTTTTTGACTTGTGTTATATAGTCCAGATATTCTGCTTCGGGCACATTAAAATACACCCACATTTCGCTATTGTCAGACAAAGTAGTGAGGAGCTCGCCTTCATCTACTAAGCTACCTAATCTTACTTGAAAGCGGTCCATAATGCCATCAAATGGAGCCGAAATTTTGGTAAAATCTAAATGAACTTGTGTTAAGGCTAATTCGGCCTTAGCCTTATCATATTTTGCCTTGACCAAAGCTAGTTCATTTGTAGAAACGATTTGGCTATCAGCAAGCTGCTTGGTATTTTGATACTCAATTTCGGCAAAGTTTACTTCGGCTTGTGCTTTCTTAAGCTCAGCTTCATAAAGCATCGGCATGATTTGAAACATGGGCTGTCCCTTTTTTACCAATTGCCCTTCGTCCACATAAATTTTTTGTAAATATCCTTTTTCGAGTGCCCGAAGTTCAATATGCTGTGTGGATCTTATTTGACAAACATATTCCATTGTGTAAATCGTATCTTTTTTGATCGGGCTCGTTACCAAAAACTTACTTTTTCCCTTGGATTCCTTTTTGTGATGATGACAACCAAATAATATGGCCATGATCAATATGCCAATCGTTAAATATATACCTGTAGATATATTAATTTTATTATAATTCATTACTAATTAATTATTTAATACATCAAATGTCTATCGGAATGAATTAGATAAACATTTCGTATTTATTGGGTTTTAAAATGATATAAATGTGTATCGACTATCACTAATGCAGGCTATTAGCATGCAATATTCGAAGGATGAACATTGTGAATGATCAAAAATAGAACAGACTATGTTATAAATGATTTAAAGTCGAAACACCTCAAATAATAGATATATTGGGGTGCTCGTTACAAAAAGATGAAGAAAATTATAAGGCGTAAAATGCTGAAAATCAGCACATAATATTTTGAGATTAAACGCTTTAGAAGTAATAGGTAGTTTAATCTGTTTTTTCGTTGACTCTTCTTCGTCGGTCTCTAGTTCAATGCCCATTTTTGAATAGGGACAAACAGGAGAAGAAAACGGACTATGATCTTGGCTATAAGCTACAGCATGAGTCGAATTTAGGTTATGTTGTGCAATGGTAGAGAGACATTCCTTACCTGACTCAGCTCCAAAAACAAAAAATATGGAGATTATATAGACGAATAGTTGTACTATGGTACTTCTTTGCTGCATAATAAGTAAAGCATGCACTTTAAAAAATAAATGTATTCAATAAATTTTACTATTGCAATTTAATTTTGGTGTAATTACTTACTTGTTCTTTTAGGATTTAATAATGCATGAAATATGCTAAATATATTCAAAATACATTCAAATTACATCAAATCGTAACCCTAAATCAAATAATTCGTAAAAGTAACTACCAAACAAGCATCAATTTAATCATACTGCTTTCTTTTACATGAAATATTTGTAATTTCGCCCTAGTTTTGTGCTAAAATTAAGCAACATTAATGCCGAGTTTAGCGCTGTAAAATTATAAATGATATGATGCCTTTCAATAAAATAAATAACTACGCAGGTTGGTTTACATTCGCTGTTTCGTTTATCGTATATGCCCTTACTGTTGAGCCAACTGCCAGCTTCTGGGACTGTGGAGAGTTTATAGCTGTTTCATACAAGCTCCAAGTGCCCCATCCTCCAGGCGCTCCTTTTTACCTACTTATAGGTAGAATGTTTTCATTTTTTGCCTTTGGGGATGTCACTCAAGTAGCTTATTGGATCAATATGGCCAGTGTCATCAGTAGCGCGTTCACGATCTTATTTTTGTATTGGACGATTGTATTATTGGGCCGGAAATTACTTAAAATTAAATTAGGAGAGGAAACGGAACAACAAGCTTTTACTTTGATTGGTGCAGGGCTTATTGGTGCTTTAGCCTATACATTTTCAGATTCATTTTGGTTTTCTGCCGTTGAGGCCGAGGTATATGCGATGTCATCATTCTTTACGGCCTTTGTATTTTGGGCGATTTTAAAATGGGAGCTTATCGAAGACGAGTCAAAAGCCAATCGTTGGCTTATCCTTATTGCCTACATGGTTGGATTGTCTATTGGGGTTCACTTGTTGAATTTAGTTACGCTGCCTGCATTGGCGATCATAGTCTACTTCAAATTACGAAAAGATAATATTAAAAAAGAGGGGATTTGGATTACACTTGGTATTAGCGCAGTAATTATTGTTGGTATCATGTCTGGTGTTATTACTGGTTTACCTATTATTGCTGGTAGTATCGAGATATTCTTTGTGAATAGCTTGGGCATGCCATTTGGTTCAGGAATTATTGTTTTTGCCTTTGTATTTGTTGGTGGAATCGTTTATGGCATTATTTATTCAGTTAAGAAGAATTTGGTTTTACTCAACACGGCCTTACTTTGCTTTAGCTTCTTATTAATTGGCTATAGTAGTTATACCATTGTGATTGTCAGGTCAAATTATAATCCACTCATTGATGAGAATAACCCAGAGAATATTATCAGTTTTGTTTCTTATCTAAAAAGAGAGCAATATGGGTCTAGATCTTTATTCAAAGGCCCGTATTTCGATGCAGAGGTAGAATCTCAAGAGCGTGGGGCACCAATTTATGTAAAAGGAGAAGATAAGTATGAGATTTCGGATTATAAGATTAAAACGAAATATAATCCTAAGCAAACCACGTTACTGCCTCGCATGTATAGTTCGCAAGGGAATCACCCCGACTTATACCGCCAATGGGCTGGGCTAAGGCCAGGGCAAAGTCCAACCTTTACCGATAATATTAAATTTTTATTTAGTTATCAAATGGGGCATATGTATTTTAGGTATTTTATGTGGAATTTCTTCGGACGAGAGAGTGATATTGAGGGTGCTGGCTATATGGGCGTTTGGGAAAATTCAGATAATGTACCTGAAACTATCAAAAAGAATAAAGGACGAAATAATTATTTCGCTATTCCATTTATTTTGGGCTTACTCGGGTTAATTTTCCAGGCGAATAAGGATAAACAGGGCTTTTTGGTCGTGGGATTATTGTTTTTATGTACCGGAGCAGCGCTGGTTTTGTATATTAATAGTCCACCGGTGGAGCCAAGGGAGCGAGATTATATTTATGTAGGCTCATTTTATGCCTTTGCCATTTGGATAGGCTTTAGCGTGATTAGTATGGTCGAATTCTTAAAGAAATATGGTTTTGGTAGTCATAAATTGGCGCCAGCGGCAGTTACGGGATTATGTTTGTTAGCACCTGTGGTTATGGCCATACAAGGTTGGGATGATCACGATCGCTCCAACCGGTATTTTTCAGTGGATTCAGCAAGAAACTACCTGAATGGTTGTGCGGATGATGCGGTATTATTCACAGGGGGCGATAATGACACTTTCCCTCTTTGGTATGTGCAAGAGGTTGAGGGCGAGGGTATTGACAAGCGTGTGGTCGTGCTTAGTTACTTTAATACGGATTGGTATATTGACCAACTCAAGCGCAAAGCATATGAATCAGAGCCTATTCCGTTTAGCTTTGAGCGGGAGCATTATAAGCAGGGTACCAACGATTATTTACCTTATGTTGAGAACAAAAATATTAAGGAATTACCTTTAGAATTATTTCTGGGCTTGCTCCGTAAGCACAATAAAAGCCTACAAGTAGAGACCACCATGAAGGGGTACTTGAACATCATCCCGCATCGTACTATTACGATGCAGGTCGATACTACAGCTGTGAAAAAATTGGGAATCATACCGGAGGACAAACTACCATTTTTGACCAGTGAGATGCGTTTCCAACTCAAAGGAAGTGCGCTTGAAAAGAAGGATCTCATGCTGCTCGACTTTATTGTAACAAATAAGTGGAAACGTCCTATTTACTTCAATAGTACTTCATTGCAAGGCATCAATATTGATTTACGTAAATATGTGATTCAAGAAGGAAATGTATTTAGATTATTACCCATTGAGAACCCCAATCCATATAAGGAATTTATCAATACAGATTTAATGTATGAGAACGTGACCAAGAAATTTGCTTGGCGCGAACTGAATAACCCAGATGTGTATTACACGGATGATTACCGTAAATCAGTTTTTAGCCATCGGGCTTCACTAAATACACTTGCGGATGCTTTGTTAGTTGAAGGTAAGACCGAAAAAGCCCGTGAGATAATTGAAAAAAGTCTAGAATGGATGCCTGATGATTGCTTTTTCTATGATTATACTTCCTCCGAAACAGTTCGGTTGCTATATGAATTAGGTGAAAAAGAAAAAGCAAAAGAGATGGCAATTTTATGTGTAGATCGCTCTTTTGAAATGCTTAAATACCTGACGAAGAAAGGCTCTGGAAGGCCGAGTTATGAAATCCAAACGAGCTTAAGTATGCTATCAGTAATATCGCGTGTGCTGGCTACCAATGGGGAAGAAGAACTAGCAGAGAAATATTACAGTAAGCTTGGGGCCTATCAGAAGTACTTTCAATAGGCAATGAAATATCCGCCGGAGCACTTTATAGAAACAGATCAAGCTAACTTACTTGAACTGATTGGGTGTTTTCCGCTTGCAACGTGTATTGGTCTGTATGAAGGGAATGTTTTGACCGCTCAACTTCCATTTGCCATTAGTGATAATAAATCGATGGCGTTGATCGGGCATATCGCTCGAGATAATGCATTAGCGCATATGCTAGAAAGGCAAGGGGCTAGTTTACAATTGATATTTAATGGTCCCCAATCGTATATTTCGCCAGCTATATTTCCAAAAGGGCAAGTGCCCACTTGGAATTATGCTGCCGTTAACCTAAAGGGTTCTTATCAATTAATTGATGATCCTGAGCAGCTTATGCACTTACTGAATGATCAATTTAAGGTTTTTGAGCGAGATGCTCACCAGTACAAGACAGACCTCTATCAGTGGGGAAACTTAACGCCTTATATTTTGGGAATTAAGTTTAGTGTTAAAGAGGCTATCGGTCATTTTAAATTATCTCAAAATAAGCCTGAGAACCTTAGAGTGTTGGCACTACAAGAAACAAAAGAGCGGCATATCAATGTGATCAAACAGTGGTGGGAAAGCCATGGGTTATGATGGAGTGCATATTTTTTGAATGAAATTTGCAGAATTTCTTTAATATACATTTATAACTTTACCAAGATTCAAATCTTGTTTTTATACTATTTTAAGAGTTTTTGAGATATTAATTGTATTTTTCCATTATTTTTTCATTGAAAAGTGCAATTTTTCCAAATTATACATAGAAATATACTTGCCTAGACTAGACTTAAGTAAATAATCCTATAAAAATGACTAAACTTAATAAACTATTATTTAAAATAATGAGCGATTAAGTTAATTATTTGTAAAAATCGCTCATTAACTACTCTTTAAGACTTTTTCTTAATATATTACCTATTTAGGCTTAATGGACAAAAATCAGGCTAAGGATCTCTGAAAGGCTTATTATTATTAGCTTTGGTTAAAATCAAAGTATATGAATAAAAAAAGTGTGT
>JAUIFR010000196.1 GCA_030430325.1 Bacteroidia bacterium
ACTTACTTCTTTGATCTTCCATGGCGTTTCTAAACCTAACGCTATTGAAAATATTTCTGTTGTATTTCCCATACACAAAAATATAAATCTTTTTCTTTACCCACACAATTCAACATAGAGCCAAAAAATGTGACTAAGGCAAAAAATAATACCAACTCAAATAATTTATATTTAACATTTACTTCAGGCTATATAGGAACTGATGGCCCAAATATCATTTCACATCAAGTGAACGAATGGGTATATAGGAACTTGCACATCATAAATAAGAATATGGGCGTTTTTGCCATTGATTTTATAGATGAAATGATGGCCAGGTATTTCATTCAAAACAACTTCCCTGTACCGATTAAGGAAGAAATAGATCACGGACAATGGGGAAATGCCTATCAGGTGCAGTTTCCTTTTGCTACTAGTGGCAAAACCTTCTTCTACGGCCATAATTTAGAAAATAAAAGTTGGTTTATTCAAGAATTGCTCCATAACGGCAATATGGGTGATGAAATTTGTCATGGAAAGTGGGGAAATGCCTATCAAGTACAGTTTCCTTTTGCTGTTGGCGGAAAGGCCTACTTTTATGGTCAAAGTATGGAAAAAAAGAATTGGTTTGTTCAATGCATTAATAATGATGGAACAATTGGTCCAGAAATTCAATTCGCATATTGGAATTTAGAATACGAGCTTCAATTCCCATTTAGTGTTAACAACGAACAGTATTTTTATGGGCAAAATATGACCAACTTTAAGTGGTTTATCCAAAAAATTAACATTTAGTTGGATTAAGCTTAAACTAGGTAAATGGTAATATTCTACAGTTTTGGTAGTAATTAGTTTCCTTTATTAACCACTCGATTAGAATTTTGCATAAAAAACCAATATAAAATTTATAATTATTAATTACACATATTATTTTTATTTTTAATATAATAAAATTAATCTTTATATATTATTAATTATCATAAAAATTTGATTATAAGAAAATTAATATTTATTAAATGCTATTTTAGTAAAATTTTTCAATTCATATTTTGTGTAATTATTTATTATAATATTGAAAATTAAATATAAACACAAATTGGCTAGCTTGAAAGGATTTTCAAAATATCACCCAATACTAAATTCATTAATATAGCTTTACAATTGATATTTTTTAACTTTAATTGTTTCATTTTGTATACAATATTATCATCCCAAAATAAGCCATAGAGATTCTATTACAGCCATAAATTGCTTCAAGTCAGTCGCTGTGCTTCATATTTGCTTCAAACCATAGCGCTGCTATGCTTTTCACCTGATAATCCTGATTTTTGGTACTTTATGCCTTCATTACAAATTCTATTGCTTATTTTGGGATCATGATTTTAAAATCTAAATTTTTATAAAAAATGAGAAAACTACCCTTTCTAATTAGCTTTTTTCTCATATTTTTAAGCGATGTTAGCCATGCTACTGAATTGGAGGGACTAAGCTATGAGCAGCTAGATAGTTTGATAATTAAACTTAATGAAAAGGCAGAATTTAAACAAGCCATATTGGTGGCAGAGTTTGCCAAGCAAAAAGCAAATAAAGAATTAGGGGCTGATTCAACTTATGCTCATTTTACTTATAATTTAGGTGCCTTAAATCAAGCAATTGGTAAGTTAGATGTAGCCAAGTCAGCGTACCAATTAGCTATAAAAATTCAGTCAAAGACTGTTGGTCAAAATTCACCAGCATATGCCAAAACGTTAAACCAGCTAGGAGATATATACTATTTTACGGGAGAACTCCAAAAAGCTGAAAGATTATATAAATCTTCTATTAATATTATGGGTAATACATTAGGAAAAGAACATTATTACTATGGTATCTCCCTCAATGATTTGGCTCAGCTTTATATTGCAAAAGGATATTATGACAAAGCCGAGCCTTTGTTCCAAGCCAGTATTAATATTTTTGAAGTATCACTGGGTAAAGAACACCCCTATTATGCATCCGCCATTAGTAATTTAGCTACATTATTCGAGTTAATGGGTGATTATGAACAGGCGCTTTCCATCCAACTTGAAGCTTTAAACATAATAGAAAATACATCGGGAAAAAACCATCCAAGTTATGCCAGAGTCATGCAAGAAATTGCAGCTGGTTATCTTAATACAGATAATATGGAGCAAGCTGAATTTCACTACAAAGCAAGTATGCGGAGCTTAGAGAAAATACATGATAAAACACATCCTGAATATGCTACACTATTGAATAATCTGGCCTATTTTTACCATAATCAAGGTGAATATGAAAAAGCCAAGCAGCTCTATGAAGAAACTCTATTAATTGATGAAAAAACAATAGGAAAGAATCATCCAAATTATACGTTAAGCCTTAATAGCTTAGCCATTGCCCAAGAAAATTTAGGGAATTATAAAGAAGCGGAACGCCTTTACAAAAAAACATTAGCTATTAGAGCTAAAATATTGGATCACACAAATCCATATTATACTAAGTCGCTACTTGATTTGGCTACACTTTACGCTTCATACAAAAAAGATTCCTTAGCTTGGCAATATATCCATAAAGCTATAAATAATTTAACGCAGAGCACTATATCGGTCAATATAGATAAAAAATGGGCTGAGAAAATAAAAAATTATGAATATCCCTCTAATCGCCATATAATAGAAATGGTTAATATTTTGAGGTGTATTTTCCAATTAACGCAAAACTATAAACCAACAAACCATCTTGAAAAGAGTATTACTTTAGCAGAAATTGCGGTTAATTTACTTAAAAAAATTCGAGATAGTCATCTAATAGAACAAGACAAACTTCGACTGTTAGAATTAAGTAATGATTGGATGATTAAAGTATTAAAAATTTCAGACCCTAGTCATAATTTCAATAGAAAATTCCAAATGGTAGAATTTCATAAATCCATACTTTTATATGAATCAACAAAAGCAACACAGGCTTATCAAATTAGCAATATTCCAGACTCCCTGATTCTACTGGAAAAACAAATGATGAAAAGGCAATCGGAATTACAATCTATGTTGATAAAAAACATCTCAGATCATGAGAAAGATAGTCTCAGGGTGGTACTCAATAATTTAAACTTACAAATTATAAACCATAAAAAGGATATTGAAAAAAATTATCCAAAATACGCAAAATTTAAGTATCAAAACCATACACCTTCGGTAACTGAAATTCAAACAATGCTAAATAAGAATGAAGTTATCATAGAGTATGTACAGGGTGATTCGCTTATTTATGCCTTTTACATCGATCATGACAATACTAAATCATTCAAATTCCCAATAAAGAATGATACCCTTAAGAAACGCATCAACAAATTTCATCAAACGTTGAGTGACTTCAATATGCCAAATGATCAACCTACTTCACAACAAAAATATAATCTCTATACCGAAAATGCCCATTGGTTTTACAACCAACTTTTAAAGCCAATTTTAAGTCTCAGCACTAGCAATATTGACCACCTGATCATTATACCTGATGGAGAATTAGGCCATTTGCCCTTCGAAACATTCCTTACTAAAAAGCCAACAATAAGTTCTATTGATTATTTTGAGTTACCATACTTGATTAAGGACTATACCGTGAGTTACCATTATTCAACATCCCTTTGGCATGATAATGTTAATATACCCGCACAAAACAATAATGGTCAGTTACTTGCTATGGCTGCCCAATACGATGCAACAATAGATTCCACTTTACTTGAACAAAGATTACCCGCTCATCGTAGGCTGAGAAGCAAACTAAGCACCCTTCCTGCAGCCAGGTTGGAGGTGGAGGCCCTTGCCGAAGAATTTCAAGGTTTTTTTGGCTTCGATTCACTTGCTACCGAGCAAGTTTTTAAAAAGGAAGCCACTCAATTTGCTATACTACACTTAGCCATGCATGGACTTTTGAATAAAAAATTTCCTACTTTATCTAGTTTGGTGTTTAGTGAAAACCATGATAGCACTGAAAACAATATATTGCAGGCATACGAAATTTCAAAAATGGAGTTAAATGCAAACCTAGCTGTACTTTCCGCCTGCCAAACAGGTTTTGGCAAATTTGAAAAAGGAAATGGGATAGCCTCGCTAGCCCGAGCTTTTATGTATGCCGGTGTACCATCGCTTGTGGTATCTCTATGGCAAGTGGATGATCTAGCCACCTCAAAGATTATGAAAAGTTTTTATTTACACCTAGCAAATGGAAAGAATAAAGCAGAAGCGATGCGGCAAGCTAAACTGGACTACCTTAAAAAAGCCGAAGGCATTAAGGCCCACCCAGCTTACTGGTCACCCTTTATTCAAATAGGAAATAGTCAGCCTATTAATATAGATAGAAAAATGGCTTATACGCCGTGGTATGTTGGAATTGTAGTGATATGTCTAGTGGCAGGGCTTGTTTTTTGGAATAGGAAACGAATATTTTGAATATATTTTGCAAAATTTGATCAATTTTAATATATTTATACGCATCAACTACTTAATCCTTACAACTTTACAATTAGTTCATTAACCGCTAACCACTCTAAAATTTATGAAAAAACCACTGGCATGCCTGATTCTTCTCTTCCTAATCCTATGTAACATTCATTGTACAGCCAACGATTTAGAAACTTTAAATTATGATGAACTTGATAGCTTGATTCAACTTTCAATAAATAAAGGAAACTATCAAAAAGGTATAACTTATGCCGAAACAGGTAGAGTAAAAGCACGAATTGAATTTGGAGAAAGAGATTCAACTTATGCAAATTTTACGGGACACTTAGCCGTTTTGTATCGATATTTAGGACGCTACAAAAAAGCCGAGCAACTTCATCTTGAGTCTTTGAAGTTGATTATCGAAACGCAAGGCAAAAAACACCCCAATTATGTGGCAATATTACACAATTTAGCCGTTTTATACCAAGAAACAAGCCATTACGCAAAAGCTGAACATCTATATAAAGAATCTTTGAAAATAATTCTCGAGCAGTATGGAGAATACCATGAGGTTTATTTATCATCCTTAAATAATTTGGCACTATTTTACCAATTCACCGGCCAATATGATGATGCAGAAGCGCTTTTTCGCAAATCTTTGAAAAAAAATAGAAATTTAAGCGACAATAAATCTTCATATGTGATAACACTTGATAATTTAGCTATTTTATATAAAGAAATGGGGCAATATGAACAAGCTGAGTCACTCCATTTAGAAGCATTGAAAATTAGAGCAGATATTTTTGGAAAAAGCCATCATTTTTATGCGGCTTCCCTTAATAATTTAGCAATTTTATATAAAGTAATGGGGCGTTATAAGGAAGCTGAACGATTATATATCAAAGTTATAGATATAGTAATAAATTTATTAGGCAAATCCCATCCTTACTATGCAACTTCATTAAACAACTTAGCCGTTTTGTATAAAGTAATGGGGCAATTTGAGCGAGCGGAGCCTATGATGCTCGAGGTAAAAAAATTAATCCAAAGTGTATTTGGTAAAAATCATTCTTACTATGCCAGCTCTGTATACAATTTAGCTAATTTATATGAACACATGAATAGGTTCAATCAAGCCGAAAAACTTTATTTAGAATCTTTAAATATTTATATAAAGCTAAATGGCGTCAATCATCCCTCCATTGCAAATTCTTTAAATATTCTAGCCAATTTTTATAAAAAAAACAAAAAAATAGATAAAACTTGGAAATATATCAACAAAGTGATCGGTAATTTAACTCAACAAAAAGTTGATACAATGATCCATTTAGCATGGTTTGATCAGCTAAATAACTACACCAGTTTCACTCACTTTCAACTTATTGAATTAGAAAAAGCACTCGACTGCCTGTATGACCTACTGACTATAGAAAATAAACCAAAAAATAGCGAAAAACAGATGCTGGTAGCAAAGCTTGCAATGCGCCTACTCAAACGCATCAGAGATAGCTTTATTAGCGATCAAGACAAACTACGATTGCTAACCAAAAGCCATGATTGGATGTTAAGGTACCTACATCTTTTGGATCTAAATCATGCCTTCGAACAGGCCTTTGCTGTGGTGGAGTTTCATAAGTCTGTGCTGCTACTAGAAGCAACAAATGCCGCAAAAGTTTATGAACTAGGACACTTACCAGATTCATTAGCAGATCATGAACAACACCTACAGCTTGAACAGGCAGAATTAAATGCTTTATTATTGAAAAAACTCCCTTCAAATCAAAAAGATAGTATCAGGGTATTATTAAACCAACTTAATTTAAAGATTAGCTTATTCAAAAAGCAAATAGAACAAGCATATCCTAATTATGCCCAGCTTAAGTATCAAACTACCTTGCCCAAAATCGACGAAATCAAGGGAAATTTAGCTCCAAACCAAGCCCTGCTAGAATATGTTACTGGCGACTCGGTAGTATATGTATTTTATATCGATAAATTTAAAACCCAAGCAACCAAATTACAAATGGATGGCGCCAAGCTAAATGATCAAATTGAAACTTTTCATCGCATATTAAACAACTTTGCCATTGTGGCTAAAGATAAACAAGCAGCATATGAAAATTACACTAAAAGTGCCTATTGGTGTTACAACAACCTATTAAAACCTATTTTAGATGAAGCAACCAATATTGATCACCTCATTATCATACCAGATGGAGAACTAGGCCACTTACCCTATGAGGCCTTCTTGACCCAAAAAGCACCTGCCCACCAAGATTATTCGCAATTGGATTATCTTATTAAAAAATACAGCGTGAGTTACCATTATGCTGCTTCCCTATGGAAAGAAAATAAAATGGAAGCTCCACGAGATAATAACCAGAGCATCTTTGCCATGGCCGCCCAATATAAAATTAATTCGGATACGACGGTATCAAGATCAGATTTACCTATTCACGAAGAGTTGAGAAATAAATTAAGCCCACTCCCAGCTGCCCAACTCGAAGTTGAACTACTTGCAAAAGAGTACCGAGGTTTTTTTGGCTTTGACTCATTAGCTACCGAAAAAGAATTTAAACAACATGTAAAAAACTACGGGATCATCCACTTGGCTATGCATAGTTGGTTGAATGAAAATTCGCCAACCCTATCTGGTTTATTCTTCACTGAAGACCATGGTAATGAAAACGAAAATAACTTGCTACAAGCCTATGAAATATCCAAGCTTGAGCTCCACGCAGACCTAGTGGTACTATCAGCTTGTGAAACAGGCTATGGGAAATTTGAAAAAGGAAATGGGATAGCTTCACTAGCCCGGGCATTTATGTATGCTGGCGTTCCTTCACTAGTGGTTTCGCTTTGGCAAGTGGAAGATCTGGCAACAGCCAAAATTATGAAGCACTTTTATTCGAACCTTGCCAGTGGGATGGATAAAGCGGAAGCCATCCGTCAAGCAAAGCTCACATTTATCAATAATGCCAAAGGGCAGCAAGCACACCCAGCCTATTGGTCTCCTTTTATACAAATTGGGGATAGTAAACCTATTACGATCCATCGAAAAATTGCCATTAGTCCTTGGTATTTTGGCCTGTTTTTTTTGCTATTGGTGGTTGGTATGGTTTACTGGAGAAGAAAGTCTATTTTTAAATGAATTTTGCCATATTCGTTCAATAATCAAAATTAATTGAACATAATTTGCCGATTTTATTGATTGAATAGTACGCAATTATCA
>JAUIFR010000197.1 GCA_030430325.1 Bacteroidia bacterium
TCAAACCCTTTATTAGCAAGTTCGATGGCGGCTGTAATTCCCGAGAACCCCCCTCCAATTACTGTTATTTTATGCTTCATGAAGCACCAATTTTAAAGTTGATCTATTGGTAATCTACTAATATATCCATTAATTTCTTTCTAGCTAAGAAAATTCTGCTTTTTACGGTGCCAATAGGTATATTTAATTTATCAGCTATTTCTTTATATTTAAATCCTTTTTGATAATATTGAAATGGAACCCTAAAAACCTCCTCTAATAAATGGATTTTTTCGTCCATATCCTTGATGGATAAGGCCATCTCTGGTTGAAAATCATTAGAAGGCTTAGGCTGGCTTACTACTTTCTTGCGATATGTCAGGTTGAGCTGCTGCTTCCGGTAGTGGTTTATAAATGTATTGCGCATAATGGTGTATAGCCAGGCCTTAAAATTAGTCTGAGCCTTAAAATTGCCTCTATTTTTAACGGCTTTGAGGTTGGTTTCTTGTACCAAATCTGCAGCATCCTCCGTATTATAGGTGAATTGATAGGCAAAAAACTGTAAAGGCTTCTGCAACTGGATCAATTTTTGATCAAATTCTATAGCATTCATTTTGTTTAATTTTTTATTCAAATATAATAAACAAATATTAAATAATAAACATATTATTTGTTTTTTTGTTCAACATTTAGTTATGTTTTATTAAACGAAATTCAATTATATTAAATAACCTTTTTTATTATTAACTTTGTCAAAAATTTAGTTATGATTCGATCGCTTTTTAAAAGGAAAAAACCAAAGCAAAAATCCCCAAATACAACTTGGGTTATTAAAAAAATTATAGAGGAAACACCAGACACTAGAACATTCATTCTTTCTCCTCATGCGCCAGTGAATTATAATCCTGGACAATTTCTCAGTTTCACCTTTGAAATTGATGGAAGTTCCCATACCAGAGCTTATTCCTTATGCAGCTCTCCATATATAGATGAGCCACTTGCTGTAACGGTAAAACGTGTAGAGCAAGGATTAGTTTCGAATTATATGAACACACAGCTCAAGGAGCAAGATTTGGTACAAATACAGCCACCACAGGGCCGGTTTACGCCGGACTTATCGAATCAAACCAACTCGTATGTGTTATTTGCAGGTGGGAGTGGGATTACTCCAATTTTTTCTATACTTAAAAGCATCATGAAACAAAAACCGCATGCAGTCATTCATCTGTTTTATGCCAATAAAAATGTACAAAGCATTATTTTCAAAGATCAGCTCGATCTATTAGAGCAAACCAATAAAAATTTACAAGTGCAGCATTATCTAGATGTGTCGACTGGAAGTTTACTCACGACCGAAACCATTAATCAATATATTCAAACTTTACCCATTAATCTTGAATCCAGCGAATATTTTATTTGTGGGCCAACCGGAATGATTGAATGTGTGGAAGCGTCGTTGCATGCGCATAGCCTGGAGCCAAATCAGATTAAAAAAGAATTATTTGTAAATGACAAGATCGAATTACATTCTGATCAACCCGCATCTGATCAGACAGCCAAAATTAAAATAGAATATTTACAGGAAATACATACCTTTGACGTACCACTTAATCAACCCATTCTAACAAAAGCACTTGAGCTTGGGATTGATTTACCGTATTCTTGCCAAAGTGGGTTGTGTACTGCCTGCATGGGCAAGTGTTTGAGCGGAAAAGTAGCCATGGAAGGGCAAGAGGCCTTAACAGATGAAGAAGTTGAAAATGGATACGTTCTCACATGTGTTGGAAAGCCACTTTCGGAAGAAGTTCATATAAAAATTGATTAAATTCGATGTTTTTTAAACAAATTTAGCAAAATATATTCAAAAATATAACCCATGCCACAGCTTGAAGACGTTCGAAAGATCGATTTACTAGAAGATAAAAGTGATCAGGTTAAAGAAATTTTGGGTACGCCCCCATCTTGGCTCATCCGATGGGGCATCACCATCGTTTTTATTGCCATTTTGGTATTACTTACCATTAGCTGGATTATAAAGTATCCCGATGTGATTCCAAGCAGGATCGTATTAACTACCCCTACGCCACCAGTAGGTGTATATGCGCGAACCAATGGAAACATTTACCATTTATTTGTAAAAGAAAATCAGCTGGTAAAAAAAGATGCTATTTTAGCCATCATTAGTAATCCGGCCGATGAAGATCATATCCTTGAATTGCAAGAAAAATTGGATCTACTGCAATTTCCAATGCACCCTGATAGTATTGCACAAGTGCAACTGCCCAAACAGCTTAGCTTAGGCGAAGTGCAGCAATCTTTTTCAAAATTCTCATTAGATTTCCATAATTACAAGCTTTTTATGTCCTTGGAGCCATTATCCAAAGAGATCGCCAGCCTCAAGTTGCAGATTAGTGAGTATCAAAAATTAATTACCAAACAAACGGACCAGAAAAAAACGTATGAAAAAGAACTCAAGCTTGTCAAAAAGGATTATGAGCGAGAGACTCTATAAAGAAGGTGCTATATCGATCAAACAATTTGAGGACAAAGAACGGGAATTTCTTACAAAAAAGGCAAGCTTTGAGGGCATTCAACTCAATATTGTCAACTCAAATATTCAACTTTCAGAGCTTAATCAACGCCTCGATAAGTTAATTTTTCAAAATAGAGAGCAATACGAACTTATAGAAAGTGCCTGCATCGCTTCGTTTAAAGCCCTAAAAAGTGCCCTAGCTAGTTGGGAACAAAACTACCTGCTCCGCGCTCCAACAAACGGGAAGGTTGCCTTTTTTAAATACTGGAGTAATAATCAATTTGTAAAAGCTGGCGAAGAAGTGATGATTATAGTACCTGAAATAAAGCAACAGGTTATAGGTAAAGTATTTATGCCTTTGCAAAATTCGGGCAAAGTAAAAACTGGTCAACGGGTTAATATACAGCTGGATAGCTACCCTCATCAAGAATACGGCATGGTCACTGGTGAGGTAACCTCCATTTCGTTAGTACCAAGAGAAAATGTATATTTAATTGAAGTGCATTTACCCAATGGACTTCATACAACCTATAAAAAAGACCTAACTTTTATGCAAGAAATGCAAGGCCAAGCAGAAATTATCACGGAGGATTTGCGATTATTAGAACGTATTTTCTACCAAATCAGGAAAATTTTCAAACAACAGTAAGCAAGAAAAAGCGTATGCGTATTAACCTTGATGCCGTTTTTTTTGATAACTGGCGCCTGATTAAAAAAATGACGTTTGCCAGGTTAACCAATGCCGTTTGGCTACTACTTAGTTTTTATATAAGTAAATGGATCAAAAAACCACTTAAAACAAGGCAACCGATCGCCATTTCGATCGAGCCAACCACAGCCTGTAATTTAAGATGCCCGGAATGCCCAAGCGGATTAAGATCATTCACTAGACCAACTGGTAAATTAGACAAAAACCTTTACCAAAGGATGATTCATCAAATTAAACGTCAAACGCTTTATCTTACCCTTTACTTTCAGGGAGAACCTTATCTCCATCCTGACTTTTTTGAATTGATTCGAATAGCAAATCAGGCAAAACTATATACAAGCACCTCTACAAATGCGCATTTTTTGGATGAAGAGCGAGCAAAAAAAACAGTTGAGTCTGGACTAGACCGCCTTATAATATCCATTGATGGCACTGATCAAGGCACCTATGCTAGTTATCGAAAGGAAGGTAAGCTAGACAAAGTAATTGAGGGCACCAAAAACATAGTAAATTGGCGAAAAAAACTTAAAAAAAATGCACCACTTATCTTATTTCAATTTCTTGTAGTAAGGCCAAACGAGCACCAAATTGAAGACATCAAAGCACTTGCTAAGAAGCTAAAAGTTGATCAAGTATTATTCAAATCAGCACAAATATATAATTATGAAAACGGATCTCCACTAATACCAACACAGCCCAAATATAGCCGCTACAAAAAACTTGGTGACGGGACCTATACCTTAAAATATAAATTGGATAACCATTGTTGGAAAATGTGGCACTCTTGTGTGATGACTTGGGATGGTAATATTGTACCATGTTGTTTTGATAAAGATGCCCAACACCGACTGGGAAATATAAGTAATGAACCACTACATACTATTTGGCATAATGAAAAGTATAAACATTTTAGAAAAAATTTACTCTTAGGACGTACCACAACTGATATTTGCAAAAATTGCAGTGAAGGCACAAAAGTTTGGGTCTAAAAATGAAAAAAACGACCGTACATGTCATACTTACGCTTGTAAGCCTCATTTATGGAGCAAATTATAGCATTGCTAAGCAGGTGATGCCCAACTTCCTACAACCTTTCGGATTTATTGTACTTAGAGTATGTGCCGCCACTTTAATTTTTTGGGTTATATTTATATATAAGGGATTTGTACCCATACAAAATCGTAAGGACGCTTTCCGTATGGCACTTTGCGCACTATTTGGCATTGCTATTAATCAACTTTTCTTTTTTAAGGGACTCCATTATACAAAACCTATAAATGCCTCATTAATAATGGTTACAACACCCATCGTTGTCCTCATCGTTTCTAGAATCATGCTCAAAGAAGCAATAAGCTTATATAAAATACTAGGTGTTGCCCTAGGAGCCTGCGGCACATTAATCTTGCTTAGCCAACATACTTGGAGCTGGGGCAACGAATATTTATTAGGAGATCTTATGATTTTTATCAATGCCACCTCCTATAGCATTTACTTAGTACTCGTTAAACCATTGCTAAAAAAATATGATACATTTACCCTTATTACATGGCTATTTTTAATAGGAAGTATATATGTATTGCCCTTCGGTTGGCATGAATTTAGTGTAGTAAATTGGTCAAAAATCCCCATTACAATCTACTTATGCATTACTTTTGTCGTAATCTGTACAACTGTACTTGCATATAGCCTCAATGCCCAGGCACTCAATTATGTTAGCCCAACCATCGTAGGATATTATATATTTTTACAACCTTTATTTGCTGCATTCATTGCCATTTTGATTGGGGCAGATACACTTAGTATTAATAAAATCCTACCCACCATCCTTTTGTTTTTAGGTGTACTTTTAGTCAATCACCCACGAGGTTAAAAACAGATTTTATAAATCAATATAAAGGTCATATTATTATCATTTTTTTAATATTTATAAATATTTTTAAAAATTAATTAATAAATACATATATTTAGCTAAAATATAATAATCAATAAGACAACAACAATTTAAAAAATATATACTTAAGTTAACAAATGCATAGCAAAAAATGAATTCATTTCCTGACCAATTATAAATTCACTAATGATTTTTGATTAAAAAAAAAATCAAAAATTAAATTAAACTTACCTAGCTATTAAACTTTAGCAAAGATATGATTAGGAAATTTGCAATAAGTTTATTATATTCTAAAATATGTACATAAATGTTGTTATTTTTTGAAATATACAGCCTATGTACGTTATAATTAGTATCAAATTTATGTATCAAGAGCATATTTCAGCTACATACATACCAATTAGTATACTAAATTATGATGATAATTAATTGGAAAAAGCACATTCATGCTCACACAAGTTAACATGGTTTGGCAATTTATTTCAGGACTTGGCATTGTTCCCCAAATGAATCAAGGTTATGCTTTCCAATCAAATTGCTTTAGTGCTTTTCTTCCTCACTTCAGGATCTGCCATTCACTATATTGACTTTCAGATGACAGCCAAACTTCATCTATTTTGTGGTTTACTTTACTTAAGCGTCCTGATACTAAATTTTTTTAATTTAAACCAAGCTAGTCGTATTTATTTTGGTTTTATCGCACCTGTAATCATCGTCATTACAGGCAGTGTGGTTTCGAAAGAAATTGCCATGAGTTATAAATTTCCATTGCTTGCCTCTATCATATTACCATTAATATTATTTGGTATAAGTGAGAAATATTATATGATCATAGGAAGTATATGGATTGTCATTTGTTTTCTTGCTTTTGATACAGTAAGTGACTTTATACCCTATTTTAAGGAAATAGATGCTGTACCATTAGGTTCAGCCAATACCTTTATGTTTTCACAGGCCACATTTAGTTTGTTGGTTTTGTTTTTAGGCTTTTATCATTTACAGCGAATTAACTATAAAGCAGAGGAAGAGCTGAATAGGCTCTTAAACCATGCCCACCATCAAAATTCGTTCATTTTTGAACAAAACCAAGAGCTTCAGGGTATGTATAAAGCTGTTGAAGATCAAAAATTGAAGCTTGAATCTCAAAACAAGGAACTGATTGCACTCAATGATGAAAAAAATCACTTAATTGGTATAGTTGCCCATGATTTGCGTAGCCCACTTAATCATATTAAGGGACTCATTTCAATCATCCAATTAACTTCGACAAACCTCAATGACGAGCAGCTCGATTTAATAATAAAAATATCTGATGCCACAGGTAGGCTCACCGATCTTATAAGTAGGATATTGGATGTAAACGCTATCGAGTCCAAAAAAAACACCTCAAATATAGAACGCATCAACCTTAAGGATTCGCTGGAAGAGGTAATTGGGGAGTTTAAACCTTCAGCAGATCAAAAGGAAATTGACCTCATTGTACAAGCAAGTGATTCTTACGCGGAAGTTGATAAAAATTTTATGAAGCAAGTACTCGAAAACCTAATCAGTAATGCCATCAAGTTCTCTCCACATCAAAAGAGTATAATCACCAAAAGCTATACCAATGACTCTAAGGTACGTATTGAAGTAGAAGATCAAGGGCCAGGCCTAAATGAAGAAGACAAGAAAAAATTATTTGGGAAATTTCAAAAATTAAGTGCTCAACCCACTGCTGGAGAGCAATCAACTGGTATTGGACTATTTAGTGTTAAAAAATTCGTAGAAGAGATGCAAGGAAAGGTATGGTGTGAAAGCGAACAAGGCAAGGGTGCTAAGTTTATAGTAGAATTCGATCAAGCTAATACATAATTAATCAACAAAATCTATGCTATGAAATTGATGCTGTAAAATTTGATTAAAACAACAAAAACATGGAAATTACCTTTGATCGTGGTAGCCACACATTTAATTGGGATAAAATGAATCGATTTTGGAAAGATATTACCCGAATTGGTGTTGACCATCTGACACCACCAATTACAGCCAAGAAAACCATTTTGGCCAATATATTCACTATTTATGGATTTTTGGCTATGATGTTCCTTTCGGTTATCTTTATTGAAAACACTTACCTGTTTTATACAACAGTAATTTCGAGTGTTATAACTAGCTTGGCATTACTATTCAACCACCTCAAAAAATATACCTTCGCAAGGTTATACCTGGTCATGATTATTCCATTTCTCATTGTGATTATCAGTGGTGCGACATTAAAGCAATCGATTATTAATCAAAAACTTATGCTACTTCCTATTTTAGTCGCACCCATTATTTTATTTGAAAAAAAACACTGGTACCTCATTCTTCTTTGCATGAGTTATATTGGTTTATTGTTTGTTTTCTTTGATGTGATTAATGGTAAACTATATGGACACTATGTTACAAATATGAATGTAGAACCGGGCTTGAAGAGCCAAATTTCATTTATTGCCAATTTAGTTATTTCCTTTATTCTTTTCCT
>JAUIFR010000198.1 GCA_030430325.1 Bacteroidia bacterium
CATCTTGATCCTCTCTCAAAATTTTAATAGCTCCATTGAGTAATAAAGGCATATGCTGTATCAATTGACCAATCTCAATGAGTGTAGTATCGCGTTTAATGTTTTTGTAAACACCTACCTTTTCTATTTCAGATAATAGAGTTTGTTCAAAAGTAGTTTTGTAATGTTGTTCTAAAATACCTTTCATGTTAATTGAAAATATGTTGATTTATTTAAATTCATTTATGTCTGATATAAAATTAAAAGTACAATTTAAAATGTTTCTTGACTAAAATAATATGTTGAAACTTATTTGTTATAAACCATTTGAAGTGTGTGGATGCTACATCAATAAATTTCAAATATTCAATATATTTGGCTAATTTCGTTTAAGATCAACTTCTATTTCTCTCCAAATCCTTCATCTGTAAGGTTTTTTATTCGATCTAATACCTTTTAATGGGTCTGATTATTACCTTTTAAGCCTAAAGAATTAATTCGATTTGAACAAATTTATAATCAGAGGACTCTACTTTATTATTCCTTTTGCGATGCTCATCGTGATACTAGAATGTATTGTCATTCAAATTCCTGATGAATACCATCAGAAGACAACATACCTCAATGAACATGCCCATCAAGTCAATACCCTCATATTAGGAAGTTCACATTCCTTTTATGGCCTTGATCCAGCGTATTTTTCGAGCAATAGTTTTAACGCAAGTCATGTTTCACAAACACTGCCTTACGATTTAGAGATTTTGAAACAATACGAACCTAAATTTGATAAGCTTCAAACAATTATATTGCCCATATCGTATTTCTCTTATTTTGATCAAATTGAGGCAAGCCCAGAAGCATGGCGCACGAAGGAATATTTGCTCAATTATGGCATACTGCCTTCTCAATCATGGTTAGACTATTTGGAGTTACTCAACATCAATTTTAAGGTGAATTTTTTGAGTTTAATTTCTCATTTTATTCTTAAAAATGAAGGGCATACGTGTAGCGAGCTAGGGTGGGGGAATAGTTACCTTTCGAGTCAGTCTAAGGATTTAGCAAGTACCGGAAAGCAAGCTGCCCAAAGACATTTTGCCAAAGATAAATTGGCTTTAGATAAGAATATTCATGCATTGGAGCAAATCGTGGCTTTATGTGCCGAAAAGAATATTAAATTGATACTATTTATGCCGCCAGGGTATCAAACTTATCGTAGTCACTTAGATCAGCAGCAACTTCAATATACCATTGATCATACTGTGAATGTTGCACAAGTGAATAAGCACTGCACTTTTGTTAACCTGTTGGATGATCCGGCTTTTAAAGCAGAGCATTTTTACGACGGGGATCACCTGAATGAGAAGGGAGCGAAGTTGTTGTCATTGAGGATGAATGGGCTGGTGAATTAAAAATTTTCTAGAATTAAATACAAAGGAAATTGGTTGAATATTAAAAATAAATGCTCGATATGACCAAAAGGGGCTTTCACCACAGCAATGATTGTTTTCTGAATTTAAGATTACTTGTCAAGCTTCACCATTTAGTGAATTGGAAACATCAAAGCCTGCTCGTCTAAATTCGTCAATAACCTTACTTAACCCGCATTATTCATCACCCTATCTATTGCGACCCAAAATTTCTTCAAAATCAAGCATTTACGAATTCTTGAATTTCCACCATAGCGCTGCTATGCTGAAAATCCAAAACCCTTGATTTTATTGGACTTTTGAATCTCATTACGATATTGTGATGAATAATGCGGGTTAAGGCTCCATCAATATTTATATAAACCTGTAAACAATTTCCTTCACCACAATGAAAACTAAACATATAATCTAAGTCATGATCCTGATCTAGATCAATTGCGTTCATATTAATGACTGAATATTAAGGAAATGTTACTCCAATACGCTGATTCAATCCTTGTTCAAAAATATAAATTAAGGTTGATAGTTGAATATTGCCTTTCGCATTTTCTAGTCTAGATATATAGCTTTTTTTTGTTCAAAATACAAATAATTCACCTAAATTTTCCACCAGGTCCTTTCAATGCAACTTTAATTTTTTAATTTCGTATCAAATTAAAAAGGCTTTATGAAGCTCAGTGCAGCAGATTTAGTTAAAAAATATAAGAATAGGCGTGTAGTCAACGAAATCTCGGTCGAAGTGAGCCAAGGCGAGATCGTTGGGCTTTTAGGCCCTAACGGTGCGGGTAAAACCACTACGTTTTATATGATTGTTGGACTGATCAAGCCCAATGAGGGGGAGATTTACTTAGATGATCAGAAGATCACCAAATTACCCATGTATCGTCGGGCCAAGTTAGGCATTGGGTATTTAGCGCAAGAGGCTTCGGTATTTCGTAAGCTGACCGTGGAAGAAAACCTGTTGGCCGTATTGCAGATGGCGGGTTTATCTAAAAAAGCACAAAAAGAAAAGATGGAGGCCCTGCTAGAGGAATTTAGTTTAACCCATGTTCGTAAGAATAAAGGGGGGGTACTTTCTGGTGGTGAGCGCCGCCGTACGGAGATTGCACGTGCATTAGCTGTAGACCCTAAATTTGTATTGCTTGATGAGCCTTTCGCTGGGGTGGACCCCATTGCGGTGGAGGAGATTCAGAGCATTGTGGCTAAATTAAAAGATCGCGATATTGGAATTTTGATCACCGATCATAATGTAAACGAGACCTTATCGATTACCGACCGAGCCTATTTGATGTTTGAAGGGAAGTTGCTTAAAGCAGGTACCGCTGAGGAGCTGGCAGCTGATGAGCAGGTGCGTAGGGTATATTTGGGCCAGCATTTTGAACTTAAACGTAAAATCTAGATGACGCTCATAAATTCGATCTTCACTTGGATCATGAAAAAGCGCATGCATCAAATAGAGCTTTTTTTAAAGTATCCGCTGGAAGTTCAGGATGAATTATTTAAAAGGTTGATCGAAAGAGGCGCCACTACCGAATTTGGTAAAAAACACAATTTTAAAGCCATTCAAAATTATGAGCAGTACAAGCAAGCCGTACCCATTTCAACTTATGAGGATATTTACCCATACATTCAGCGACTATTAAAAGGGGAACAAAATTTACTTTGGCCAACCGAAGTCAAATGGTTTGCAAAATCATCAGGTACGACTAATGCTCGCAGTAAGTTTATTCCTGTCTCTAAAGAAGCACTAGAGGATTGTCATTTTAAGGGGGGTAAGGACTTAATCTCAATTTATGTAAATAATTATCCTAATACTAAGCTATTTAATGGTAAAAACTTGGCTATTGGAGGCAGCCATCAGCCGAATGAATTTAACCCTAAACACTCTCATTATGGGGATGTATCTGCTGTGCTTATGAAAAACCTACCATTATGGGCGCAATTTATTCGTACGCCAAAGCTTGAAACAGCCTTGTTGGAAGACTGGGAGGTTAAGCTGGACCGTATGGCCAAAGAAACGGTAGATGAAAATGTAACTAATATTGCAGGTGTACCCACCTGGACCATTGTTTTGATCCAGCGTATTTTAGAGCTTAAGGGTAAGGCCCAAATCAAAGAAATATGGCCAAATCTAGAACTTTTTGTGCATGGTGCGGTGGCTTTTGGGCCCTATCGACCACTTTTTAACTCATTAGGTCCTCCAAGTGACATGCGCTATTTAGAAACTTACAATGCCTCAGAAGGTTTCTTTGGCATTCAAGATCAAAAAGATTCAGAGGAGTTGTTGCTCATGCTGGATTATGGTATATATTATGAATTTATCCCCGCTGAATATTATGGGCAGGATGATCCTCCCATCTATAACTTGAGTGAGGTAGAAGTAGGGAAGAATTATGCTATGATCATCACCACTAATGCTGGACTATGGCGCTATAGCATTGGGGATACCATTAAGTTTACCTCAACTTTTCCATTTCGCATCAAAATATCGGGCAGAACAAAGCATTTCATTAATGCCTTTGGTGAAGAAGTAATCGTCGAAAATGCTGAGCAGGCTATTACAGCTGCTTGTGAAGCTACAGGTGCCGTTATAACTAATTTTACAGCGGCGCCACGTTATATTCAGAAGGGTCAAAAAGGAGGTCATGAATGGATTCTGGAGTTTACAAAACCACCACAAGACACGGATCAGTTTGTACAAATATTAGATGATACGCTCCGTAAAATTAATTCAGATTACGATGCTAAAAGACAAAAAGACATTGCTTTAGAAGCCCCAAAAGTGCATATTGTGGAGCCAGGTACCTTTTACGCTTGGATGAAACAACGAGGCAAACTTGGTGGTCAAAACAAAGTGCCTAGGCTTGCAAACAACCGAGATTATTTGGATAGTATTTTGAAGATGTTGAGTGAGGCAAGTAGTTAATTTCAATGTAATGGGCAAATTTTGTTCATTATTAATCTATGTTCTCAACATATTTTGCTAAATTTAATCAAAATAGATTTTTTATAAACTTGAAATTTTACCAAAATAACTAGCTCGCATTCATTAAATTTAATATTTTTAAAGCATATGAAACCTGATGAGATGATATTATGGGATAAAATTAAAGCCTTTAAGCTAGATGATCCCAGTGCCTCATTTACTTTTTCGGATCGCTTAGCTAGAGAGAATAATTGGCGCCTTCAGTATGCTTTGAGAGTTGTGCAGGAGTACAAAAAATTTATGTTTTTAATATGTGTGGCTGGTCATCCGCTCACACCATCTGATCAGGTGGACCAAGTATGGCACCTGCATTTGATCTATACCCAATCATATTGGCGGGATTTTTGTCAAAACACCTTGGGTAAATTCATTCAGCATGGGCCTACAAAAGGAGGTAGCGCAGAAAAAGCCAAGTATGGAAATTGGTATGAAAAGACGAAGGAACTTTATCAAATCAAATTTAACCAGCTACCGCCCTCGGATATTTGGCCATCAAGTCAGATTCGATTTGGGGAATTGAGGTTTGCTCGAATTAACTTACACCGAAATTGGGTTATTGCGAAACCAAAAATTTTTAAGAAATGGAAATTTTAAGTCAATTATCACCGGCAGAAGTCTATTTGTTGATTACGCCGAGTCAACAAATTAAATTTAAAGATTTACTAAAATATACGCTCATTGACTTATTAATGAAAAAGTCACTGCATATTGAAGAAGTTGAATCACAGCCTCATCCAAGTGACCCAGTCACCACAACACCATTCATTCAGGCAGGTAAAAATGGCTATACCAATAAGCATAAAAAGCACGAATTAATTTTTCTGAATCCTGTGGCGGCAGAGGACAATTATCAGGTCCTATTCAGGCAATACATTAAAATTGTATATGAAAATGCTACAGATAAAAATCAATATATTTTTAAGAAGATATTTGCAGAGCCTGCCATGAAAGCATGCTTCAAGCATGGGACTTGGAGCCGTTTATTAAATTGGATTCGATTGACAAAATTTGGTAAAGTACAAAAAGTGAAGGTGGAGGATGAAATTGCTGTTCTTAAAGATGAGTTACCCGTTTTACTCCAACAAAACCCTCCAAAGGCAAAAGATATTTTATATAGCATTTATGGAAATGTATTGTTTATTGATGTGTTAGATTTAGATTTAATTAAAGAATTTGATCAAGAATTTGCTCAAATCATGCAGCGAAAAGTGGCAAGTAATGATGAAATGGGGTGCGGGGGCTGTGTGATGTTTTTTGAACCATACGATGATATATTTGATAGTGGTTTTGAAGATGCAGGGGGAGAAGGTGGTTGTAGTGGATGTGGATCTGACGGAGGCTGTGGCGGTTGTGGGGGATGTGGAGGCTGTGGTGGTTGTAGTTAACATCAAATTTAATTTGAAATATACTAATATGATAAACAAATTTGGCAAAATACGTTGAATTTAAGTCATCCTTGCCACTTGCAAAACATATAATTTTACCCCATATTGAGTTACGGAATTTAACTACACATAAATTTTTTGATATGGCTAATTTAAAAAAGGAATATTCAAATGGGGTGATAACCGTAGTTTGGCAACCGACAAAGTGCACCCATGCAGGTGTTTGTGTACATACCTTACCCAAAGTATACAACCCAAAGGCAAAACCTTGGATTGCAATAGAAAATGCAAGTAGTGAAGCGCTTAGAAACCAAGTCAATAAATGCCCCTCTGGAGCGCTTAGCTTTTATGAAAATAAGGAATAACTTTGTGTTGATAAGCGTTTTCTAATTATTTTTGTATTCAATATAATTAGCAAAATACGTTTATTATATTAAAATATTTAAATGAATTTTGCAAAATTTGTTTAATAAACTAAAAAATCAACCCTAGATGATCGTTAGAAAAAGTGTTAGTCCACTACGTGTGATAAAATGGTCCGGCCATCATATGATTTGGCTACTTGCCGGATCCGCATTTTTCACCTTATTATATGAGTTAAAAGTCATATCCTTTACCATTCCTTGGTTGCCTCTTTCTGTCATTGGTACAGCTGTAGCATTTTATGTGGGTTTTAAGAATAATAGTGCTTATGACCGCATGTGGGAGGCTCGGAAGATTTGGGGCGCTATAGTAAATAGTAGCAGGGCCTGGGGAAGTTATATCGATAATTTTATTTCAAATCAATTTACCGTAGATCAGCTAGCTAATTTTGACTTGCAACAAATCAAGAAGCGCTTAATTTATCGCCATATTGCTTGGTTCTACGCCCTAAGGAGTCAGTTACTGATGATCACTACATGGGAGCATGCCAATCAACGAGGATTGGTCGGGCGTACAGCTAAGTATTATCAACGTCGCTTTGGTATTGGGTTAGTATCAGATGAGGTTACTGAAGTTGAGCTTAAAAACTTTCTGGATAAGGACGAATACGATAGATTGATAAATCATGTAAATACGGCTACCCAGATAATTAACGAGCAGGCAAGAGAATTAAAGGAATTAAGGCAGCAAGGGCTTGTGGATGATTTTAGGCATATGGAGCTATCCAAAGTGCTCTATCATTTTTATGAGCATCAAGGTAAATGCGAGCGGATCAAAAAGTTTCCTTTGCCGCGTCAGTATGCTAATATGAGCCGCATTTTTGTGGGCATCTTCATATTTTTGTTACCCTTTAGTATGGTTCCTGAGCTATTGAAATTGGGAGATTGGGCTGCCTGGCTTTCGATTCCCATTACAGCGCTGATAGGGTGGGTGTATGTGATGATGGAGGTGATTGGCGATTATTCAGAAAATCCCTTTCAAGGTATGGCCAATGATATACCGATGCTTTCGCTGTGTCGAGTCATTGAAATTGATCTACGTGAAATGCTTGGTGAGACCGACTTACCACCAGCCATTGAGGCTAAAAATGGTGTCTTAATGTAGTAGTTCTTTTTAATTTTTATAATTAATTGCATGCTATCTGGTTTTTTTACTCAATAGATTCTATATTATTGAATTACAAGTAATTATTTTTAAAATTTCTTATTTCCTGTTTTCCGCACAGAGGGAAAGGGAAGAAAGGCTTGAAAAAGCGCGTAAATACTCGGTTTAATTTTGAAAAAGGGTGTTGCAAGACTAAAATAGGGG
>JAUIFR010000199.1 GCA_030430325.1 Bacteroidia bacterium
CAAATCCTAATTTCGTACTCACTACAATGTCCAGGTTAAAATCACCATTAATATCTTGAATCTCTACACTATTAGGCCTTGAGTTTTTCTCTGAAAGATATGTTTTATCTATGGTAAACTGGGTATTACCCGTATTTTTATAAATCAAAATCTCGCCACTTGAAAGTGATGCTCTGCCCCCTTTTGCAACTACTAAATCATATAGTCCATCTTGATTATAATCACCTACTGCAATACTACTTATGTCTTTATTTTGGTCTTCTAACAACACAAGTTGTGTCTCAGAAAACTGAAAATCTCCTGTATTGGTTAAAAGCACGATTCGTTGACCTCGCTCAGCCACCACAATATCCATTCTATCATCTCCATTAATGTCCTCTAATACCACTTCATAAGCACCTTGAAAACCATCTGATAATTTCACACTATATGCTAAAGAAAAATCTGGACCACCGCCCGCCGTATTGTTTTTATAAACAAATACATCACTTAAATTATCCTGCCCCTCCCCATCTGCCAGTGCTGTATTATTTGCTACCACGATCTCCGGCTTACCATCCTGATCAAGATCTCTAATCTCTATATCAATTAACACAGGCTTATACTCTACATTGCCTCCTACTGTCTCTAACATTACAACATCTGCGTTTTTAAAAGGACTAGTAATGTTTTGTGTATTAAATACAACATAAACCTTGTCTTTAAATTCATCTTGATCAGAAGTAAATGCTAAATCAGGATAACCATCGCCATTTAAGTCTCCACAAGCAATTCGCTTTGGCGATTTGATCAATGTTTCTACATAACTGGTTTTCAATTGTCTATATTCTGCCTGCGTACCGCCATTTTCATTTAGATTAATATTAATAAACTGGCCAGCTCCAATGATATCATTATCACCGTCGTTATCTATATCGCATGCACATAAGTCATTGTTGGTATGCTTGGCTCCTTCAAAATTGACCGGAACTAAGCTGTTGATATCAAAACTATCCGTACCACTATGTGTATATTTTAGGGGAATGCTTGAATAACCAACTAATCCGTCACTATTCATTACCTTTAATGTACCCGAGCGTGCCGATATTGGAACTTTCACTGTAAGTGAGGTTTCAGTAGCAGTAATAATTTCTGCATGTGCCCCACCTATATTGACAACAACGGCGTCAACCAAATTACTTCCTTCAAGAGTAATCTCTTGAGTGGGAAATACTACCTCAGGAGTAATATTTGTTACACGAGGTACCTGCCCATAAACCTGGAATGCTACCAATAACATTAAAAAATATGCTTTAAATGTAACAAACAGTGTTTTCATTTTATTCTTTTTTAAAATTTAATATATGCACCACCATTTAATGAAGGGGCATATGCTACATTATTACCGTCAAACGCTCCATAAAACCCTGTATTTATACCAAAGTGCTTAGTAATATCCCAAATCAACTTCAAACCATATGCATAATACTCTTGATCATTAGTATAAAGGCCCGTGTTTATATTTTCAATGGGTAACACAACATCCCCGTTTCTAAACGATAAATTAAAATTTAATACACCAGTGAGTGTAAGTCTCTTAAAAAACTTATACCCTGCCTCAAAGTTTATTTTCGCACTCGTACTATAATCATTGGTCTTATAGTTTATTCCAGCAGAAAGAAACGTATAAAACCAATTAATAGACTTTCCCACACTAACTGATGGCTCAATCGACCAAGCATCATAACCGGTTCGCAGACCTGTAACCTCATCATAAGTGCCTGTAGGCGCCTCAATCTTTAATTGCCCAGTGAATAGGATCACACTATATATAAAGTTATAGCGCGCTCCAAACTCAATATTCCCCAAAGAAGATAATCTTCCCTCTTCTGTAGGAATATTATTTTGCTCATTAACCTCTCCTGCACTTACAATTTTGTAAGGAATTGAAGCTAACAATGCAAATTTGCTATTCAAACCATATACACCGTAGGCCTGAATGGTATAATCTTTCATAAGCCGTGGTAACTCCCTTGGGGATTCACCACCTACAAACAACTGCTCGTAAGGGTTGATCATAGACCCTCCAAGTTGAGCATAGAACTTATCTTTACCTGGCACCCAAGGACTGTATGACCAAGCCTGACTAAAAAATAATATGATCATAAAAATTAATGTACTTTTTACCAAGTTCATCTTTTGCATATTTTAAGTGTTGTATTTTGAGCTTTCCCTCTATATATATAACGTAATATTCTCATAAAAAGTTCCATACTAATACCTTCCTGGAGATTCTGGCAGTTTAAATACTACAGGAATAACCTGCTGAACCTTAACTGGTTTACCATTGTTGCTGCCTGCATTCCATTTTCCAGATTTTTGGATAACTCGAATAGCCTCCTCATCACAACCGTTACCCAATCCTTTACCTGGCATAACTTTGGGGCTCGTGATATTTCCTTCTTCATCTATAATTACTCTAACAAGAACCGTGCCTTGAATTCTTTTTCGAAGTGCTTCATTCGGATAATTTATCTTGCTAGTCAAACCTTTTAGGTACTTTTGCATACCTTTTTTAGGCGCAGGCATTTGATCGGCAACAATTCTTACATCTGCCGGAAGGTCATCTACTTGATCTTCACTCGAGGCTTTAGAGCTTCCTTCTATATCATCAAACTTTGCATCATCATCCTGATCAGATTCTCTCTTTTTTACAACTAATATCCACGTATCTTTAAACAAAGGGTTTTCAGTAATTTTTTCTTGCATCCTTTTCTTCGCAACAAGTGCCCTTTTTAGACTAGAGTTATTATAAATATAGACATAGTAAAAGTTTTTCTCGGTGATATAACCAAATTTTGCCACATAGCCTTCTGCATTCAACTCATCCGAAAACTTCTTCGCATTACTATATACACCAAATGCTCCCACAATAACATAGTTATTGGCACCTAAGTCAGTTGGCGCAGTTCCTTCATCCACTTCAATAATTTTTACACCCTCACTAAGCTCAGATATTGACATATCTTCCAAGTTTTTACTTTCTACTTGCGTAGGAGGTGTTGCTTTCTTGATAATATTTATTTTAAACATGGATGAAGCATTCAAGCCTTTATTATCAGTTGCAGTCACTTGAACTGTAATACTTCCTTCATTATCATCACCAGGAGTCCCTGTAAACGTGCCATTACTAAATGACAACCAGTCTGGTAACGGAGAAGTATCTGCCAATGTAGCCGTATAAGACAATGGATCACCATCTGGGTCATTAAAATTTGATAAAATGGACAAATTAAGAGCATCCCCACTATAAATATCTTGATCAGGAATATCTGCTGCCAAAGTTGGAGGTTGATTTACAACAGGCTTTTCTTTTACCAATAAATTAAAATTACTTGAGATTTGCTCTCCCTTACCATCCTGAGCAGTTACTTTTATACTTAGGTTAGCCACATCATTATTTGAAGGTATACCCGTAAAAGCTCCATTGCTAAAAGTTAGCCAAGTAGGTAAAGGATCATCATTGGATAAGGCTGCACTATACTGGAGTGGATCACCATCTGGATCACTGAAACTACTAGATGCCATAAACCTGAAATTATCTCCGGCTGTTACCTCCTGATCAGGGATAGCTTGTGCGACGGGAGGCTGATTTACAACTGGGCGAGCTACCACATTGATTGTAAATTCATCTGAAATTGTTTCGCCATCAGCATCATTTGCTGCCACTCGGATAGAAAGTGTTGCCCTATTATTATCAGCCGGTGTGCCTGTGAAAATTCCATTATTAAAGGATAACCATGATGGGAGCGGTGTATTATTTGCCAGTGTGGCTCTAAATTGAAGTGGATCACCATCCGGATCACTAAAATTATTCGTAGCATCATATCGATACGCATCACCAACCGTAACTTCTTGATCTGGTATTGCCTGTACTACTGGTGGTTGATTAGCTGGTGTCACTACTTCTGGTTCCTCAATAGAAATAACAAATAGGGTGGATTTTGTACCGCCTTTACCATCGTCTGCCGTTACTTTTACAGTATTGGTTACTGCAGTAGTGGATGTTCCCGTAAACCTACCATTATTAAATTGTAACCAACTAGGTAGCGAAGTATTGTTTGACAAGGTAGCCCGATAAGATAACGGATCACCATCAGGGTCACTAAAATTATCAGAAATAGCTAAATTAATGGCTTGATCAACTTCAAGTGACTGATCTGAAATAGCTGTTACAAGCACCGGTGGACGATTTGCAGGCAACGTCTCTTCCGATTCTTTCATCACATTTAGTTCAAATACATCTGAAACTGAACCTCCATTGCCATCTTCGGCAGTGACTTTTACATAATAGATGCGCTCATCTCCTTCACGAGGTGTACCGTTAAATTTGTTGGCCTTGAATGAAAGCCAACTTGGTAGTGGGTTATCATTGGCTAATGAAGCTTTAAAAGTCAAATCATCTCCATCCGGATCATTAAAATTAGGCGTAATATTTAAATTAATACTTTGGTTTACCTCAAGTTCTTGATCTCGAATCACTTTTATCACTTTAGGGTCTTTATTTCCGTAAAGTTCATCCTCTTTAATATTGGTATTAGTTGAAATTGTATTCTCAATTGGCTTTTTCTTTGGTTTTCTGTGAGGGCCAATCCTTACGCTAACATGAATTTCATGAGAACCTTCACTATTTCGAATTTCGTGTACACTAAAACGCTCAAAAGCGTAAGCCAATTGAAGGCGATCTTGATAATCGAAACCAAGCAATAATGATATGCCACCATTATATCGGTATGATCCGCCTACCCATCCAATATCTTGAAAATGGAAAATACCCGCTCCTTCTAAATTTACAATAGGGCTATTTTGCTTAAACGTAGCTAAAATAGTAGGTTTAAAGTATACTTTCCCAGGTGTAAGCTCAAATGAAGTAGTGATATTACCCATAAATAATGGCGGCTCCTCTACACTTACAAAGTTTGAATCTAAATGCGACTTAAATGCTTTTGGTAAATTTATGCCAATTAATAAATTTTCACTTTGGTAACTAAGCCCTAGCTGACCATGCATGTAAATCTGATTTTGAGCAATATCATTTAATACAGGATCCGATAAATTTATATTTTCTGTATCAACTATTTGAGCCAAAATTCCTGCGGAAAGACCAAAATTGATGGATTGCACATCAGATATAGGTAATTTATATTTATATGCTCCCAGTAGGCTATTATTTGTAAAAATTCCGGCCTGATCATAACTATAATGTGCTCCAACCCCCATTCGATCAGCAAATGGCGTATTAAAACTTAAAGTACCCGTCCTAGGGCCCCCATCAAACCCAGACCATTGCCGGTAGTTCACATGCAGCATAGGAGCATTATCATATCCAACATAAGAGGGATTGTAAATGGCAGGATTTATAAAATAATTATTATACAATGGTATTTGCTGCCCAGCACACAAAATTGGGATGAGTAGGAATATTATTCCTTGAATAAATATATAGACAAGTTTGGTCATTAGGTACTTTATACTGATCAAACAAATACTTGTTAAAATATTAGTTTTATCCAATTACATAACAAAAGTAAGCATTTCTTTTGTTTTTTATAAATAATTACATAGAATTAGCAAGTTAATTATATAATTTTTTTTGCACATAAATATAAAATATTTATATTTTTAATGATTTTTATGCCAATAGTACATATTTGTATTATGTACAATATCCAAGATCAAAGCAAATCAATTTTCATTATATTATCATAACTAACTATTCTACAAACATATACCAATAATTTTCAAAAATTATTATAAAAATAATCTCGTAAATAATATTTAATAATTCAAAGGATATTACATCATACAGAAAAATGGCAAGTATGTCGCTAATTATTTCACCAGATTAGTAAGAAAACCTTCAAATATTGTAAAATATAAACGCTAATTAGGTTAATAGTAATATATGACAAATGTAATTTTTGTAGTTTAGAGTTTATAGATCAACCAAAATATAACAAATCCCAGAATACAGCCAATGATATTGGCTAAAAGGTCATTCCACTCTAAACTCCTACCAGGAATTGCACTTTGTAGGAGCTCGATGATCAGGCCATACGTTATGCCAAATCCAATTGAAGTGGAATAAGCATTTCTCTTAAGATACTTATAGCTACTTTGTTTGATTGAACCTATATTTGTAAGAAATACAAGTAAGCAAAACACACCCATATGAGCTAACTTGTCAAAACTAAGCATATCCCAATCAAGTGTGGTTGGCATATGCTGCCCAGGCAATAAGGTTAAAAATAGAATAACAGCAACCCATATAAAGGTAAATGCATGGTACTTAAAAAAATCTTTATTCTTGAGTCGAATCTTATGACTACCCAATATTATTTTCATACTCTTTTGCACTCATCAATTGATCAGCACTTGAAGGATCATCAAGCTTAATTTTAATCATCCAGCCTTCACCATATGGGTCACTATTTACAAGGGCAGGATTATCCTCCAAACTAGCATTTACAGCTATAATCTCTCCATCTACTGGCATAAACAAATCCGAAACTGTTTTGACTGCCTCAACAGTGCCAAATACTTCACCTGCTTTATAATGTCCTTCTGGTTCAATCTCTACGAAAACAATATCACCTAATTCGCCCTGAGCAAAATCTGTGATGCCAATGGTGGCCTGGTCATTTTCAATCTGAACCCATTCATGTTCAGCAGTATACTTAAGGTTATTTGGTAAGTTCATATATAAAATTTTTAGATAGGTAAAAGAACTATATTATCTATAAATAACCAAAAATTTTACAGTTTTTTAACTTTATAAATGATTGAAAATTCTAGCCTTTTTTGATTCCAGCATTTTTTTAATAGTTTTGCCCAAAACGAAAGAATAAATATGAAAAAAATATGCACACTATTATTTATTGCAGTACTTTTTGCAAATTGCAATGAAAAAAAAACAAAACAAGATGAAAATCAAGTGGTTGCTATTGAGGATACCGCTAATAAAACTACCGAAAAAGAAGGAGTAGAAACGATAAGCACAGGACAATTTGGTGCTGAGTTTGATGAAGAAGGCACTATACCTGCAGATCAATTACTTACCGTAATTGGTGATCAAGATTCAATTGAAGCAAAAATTTCTGGTAATATTGTAAAGTGCTGTCAGAAGAAGGGCTGTTGGATGAAGGTTGATGTGGGCAGTGAAGAGCCTATGATGGTGCGATTTAAAGATTATGGGTTTTTTGTTCCTAAAAACGCAGCTGGTAATACCGTTATTATGAATGGGGTGGCAAAGAAAGAGGTAATTGATGTTGAAACATTAAAGCATTTTGCACAAGACGAAGGTAAATCTCAAGAGGAGATCGATGCCATTACTGAGCCACAAGAAAACCTTACGTTTATTGCATCTGGAGTAATAATTAAGGAATAGTTGAAACATTAATTTCGTTCTGGCCCGATATTTGTAATATAGTACTT
>JAUIFR010000200.1 GCA_030430325.1 Bacteroidia bacterium
AATTGGGTGTGTTTTGGTAGCTATATTTGATTTTTAACTTACTTAAATATAATACTTTACACCCAATTTTCCTCCCTCTTTATGAATTTTTCGGGTTAACTGGAATATCACTTATAGGACAATCCAATTTTTCAATGTATTTAGCCGAATATTTTGAAATAAAATAATACAATAGTTAGTTGTTTACCTTTTGTTTTGAATTTTATCACTTACTAAAGGTTTAAAATTGGGCCCTTTATAATTAACCTAAATGAATTATTATGAACAAATCAGTACAATTATTATTAATATTTATTATGCCTATGATGCTACTGGCACATGAGTTTGAGACAGAAAGCACAGAGGAGTCAATAGTTAATACGTTACACGAAGATTTCGTCGTCAACTCCATACGTTTGGTTGAAAACAATATGAACCAATTATTATTGGATTTTACTACGCATGCTGATCAGTCACTGACTATTCGGTTAGAATCTGATCAGTCACTATTTTCATCCGAAAAGCATATGGAATTTAGTGTAAATGGAGGTGTGCAAAATTACCAAGAGATCATCCCCATTACGATGGAGGATAGCTCGATTTCAATGGTAAGAGTCTATGTTAAAATGCAGCCAGATGAGGATTATTTGATGATCACACAACAGCCAGTGGCCAAAAACACAGAAATCCAAGTTATTGATATTCAAGATCAGGTAGACCCTGCTACAAAAGAAACGTTTGATGAGGTTATTAGCTTAAGCGGTAAGCTGGAGTACTTTGATCCTTTAGCGCAGAAGATGGTACCTGCTGCAGGTTTTCCAGTAATGCTTTTAGGAGGTGATGGATTTGGTGGCATAGACGGAGACGTTGGCGATATTCTGGGAGTTAAACTTACTGACATGGATGGGAATTATAACTTTGAAACCAATCAGCTTGATCTAAACAAGTGGTCTCATGTAAGTGTTACATTACCTAATCAAAACGAAGTATACCACTTATTTGAGCAAGAATACATTATGAATCTTATACATATTGGTCTTGAATCTAATTTGATAGTGAACCCAGGTTTGTACCAGGAAATTACGGCTGCTTTAATAATGCCGAATCACCAGGTGAGTTACGGGCTTTATACCTTTAATGGTGTAAAGATTCCCTTAACTAATGCAGATTACCAGCATCATCAGGTCGATTTAGAAGTTACTCCAAGGCATGGAATGATTTACAGAAACGTTGCCGTAACGTATAATTTATTGAAAGATATATACAAGGATCGGCCAGGGTACTATAATGAGCATTTTAGGGGAAAAACAATCAAGATGGTAAATACAGCATGGAATAGTAAATATGTATTTAAACCGGCTTTTAAAGCGGTAGATGCTAAAATTAAAATCCACAATGATTTATTTCAAAACCCTGCCGAATTAAATAAACTTATATACCATATGATGGGACACTTTGTGCAGGATATGATGATCACTTATACAAACGCTGTCGTAAATAATGATGGCATATTGGGGCCTAAGCGCTATACGGAGCGCTATACGGAGAGCTTTGCTTGCTTTTTCGAATTGGCGGCTTTTATGCATGGGGAGGCTCATTACTCTGTTTATACAGATCCAAATGACCTAGCCATGCTGGAGATCTTCCCGCACAAGACAGCCTATGCTTTTGAGTCCATTTATGTGCCCAAAAATGAGAAGGGGACAATTTTTGATATTGTTTTTACTCTTTGGGATATGTATGATGATGCAGGTGGGGTATTATATAAGCAAAAACCGGTCTACATGCATGGGGATAATGATGATATCTCGGGCAGTGATCCAAGTGACATAGAGGGTAAAACGATTACGGAACGAATATTTGAGTTTTATGAGTTTTTAGGGCCCCTTTGGATGAAAAAAGAAGAGTATTTCCAGAGTTTTAAAAATTTTCGAAAGAATGATTCAGATTTTGCACATTCAGTAGATAGAATTAAGACCCATCACAAAAACTACAATTATAATGGGGCGGCGCATAATGGTAATTTAGGTGACCCTTATAATTATAAACCGAGACCGGCCCAAGTGGGTAGTGTAAATATACTTTATGATAAGAATAAGGATGTGAAACTGGTCATAAATGGTGGGGATTATTTTAGTAAGTTCAATGAAACTAAAAAGTTAGCTTATATCAATCAGGTTCAATATCCAGAAGAAGATTATCCCTTCATTCATGAATATCTAAACATACCTGAAAAATTTAATTTATATAAAAAAGTAAATAATGAGTGGGAGTTTGTACATGAGTTTCCGTTTCAAGTAAGTGTTGATGCTGAGTACAACTATCCATATGAGGAGGGGGTCTACATGATGAGCTCGGCAAATGTATATGGTCAACCATATATAGATGGTCCAGCATTTACGATTTATAATGAATTTATACGAATTGAGGGGCCAGATATGATGGGAGCAGATGAGCAGCGAACATGGCATGCGCAAACTTTTAATGTTAATCCTATTGCCTATGAATGGTACATTAATTTCAATGGTGGAGATGATTTTGTGTTGGTGGGAGAGGAGGCTAGTTTGACCTCTGGAGCTTTTTTTGGTAATGATTTTACAATCCAATTAAGAATTACGGATACCGAAAATGTAGTATGGGAGGCAGAGAAATTTGTTGAGGTACAGACGTATCCGCTTAGTGTAGAGGTGATTGGTTCAGAAACTTCATTAATCAATGAGCAAAAGGAATACCAAATTGAGATCAGCGGTGGTCAGCCGCCTTATGTAGTGACGGCTGGCATGCGTAAAGAGGGTCAATTTTGGTATGGCTTTACTGAAAATGTGGTGAATGGTACCTATAAGGCAGGTAGCGATCAAAATTTCTTCGTGCGCGCACATGTGGAAGATTGGCATGGTACACAGATGAACTCAAATGAGTTTTTTGTCAATGTAATGCCTGGTAATTTAGGGGTACAAATTGAAGGGCCAAGCGAGGTAATGCCAAACCCGGCCAGTAAATGGAGCAGTTATATTTTTGGAAATATTATTGAAGATGAGGCGAATCACATCAAGTGGATGGTACGTGAGCAAGGAGACATTTTATTCCAGATAGTTGGTTCAGGCAGTGAGTTTTGGTATTCACCTAATCAGGATTTTGACTTAAAATTAGCCGCATTTGACCCTATTTACAATCAATGGGTGGAATCAGAAATATTGCCTGTAAAAGTGCAAGGCATCATCATTCAAGATAATGTTTTGCCTAATAATATAGAATACTATCCTAATCCTGTGGAGGGTGACGTAGTTTATATCCAAAGTGAGTATAAAATTAATTCCATCCAAGTAAAGACCATGCAAGGCTATGAGGTAAATACAACTGCTGAGTTAGATAACAATAAGGCTACGATCAATGTAGCAGATTTAAATGCAGGGTTGTATTTATTTTATGTAGAGGACGCTCAAGGTAAAATGAGGACGGTTAAAGTTGTACGGGAGTAAATTAAATATCATTAAAAGGAGAAACCCATATGATTACATGTGGGTTTTTTGTTGCACAAATTTTGCAGAATTCGATTAAATATAAAAAATAATGAATGAAATTAGCAAAAATTATTTAATAATGATTTTCATAACCACACTTCCGTCCTAAATAAATGAAAACAAAATGCCAAAAACAAAGATTAAAGCTGGATTACAGAGAAAAAAGTAGTTTATAGGGTTCAAAATAATTATTCCCACAAAAAACGTAAAAATGCTAGAATAGGTTGGTGCCAGATGTTTGATAAATATTATAAAAATACAATTGGGTTAGGGATATAAAATGCCAGCCGCTTGCGGCTGGGTCCGAAGGACACAACCGAGACGAGAGTCGAAGGTTGCGAGCGTAGCTCTATTTTGTAGCCCGGCCTGAATATGATTCATTCATATTCAGGCAACCCCCAAAACAAACATATTAATCTTATAATTAATATTTTACAATTCATTTAAAAAATAAAAAAGCTAAAATAAGACCAAGCTAATAACAAGTATAAGCACAAAACTTAAAATATAAAACTCAACTAAAACATAAGCCTTTGAATTTTGAATATTAGAAAATTACAATATTATGATTTAAAAAATCACCAACAGTTCTTACAAAGAAACCTTCGTTAAAAAAAATTGGAACGGATGTGATTCATAACATAACTCAATCATTATTCCTCAAATTTTATATCTTTGTAAAAAACAAGAATTGAATTCAAAACTTACGTGGAAGAAAACAAAAAACGCTTCTTAGATGAACTTTTTGATTTTCTGCGCATACCATCCGTAAGTGCTGATAGTAAATTCTCCGATGATGTATTTAAGGCGGCGGATTTTGTCGTCGAAAAACTCAAGGCTGCTGGGGCAGATAAATGTCAGCGATTTGAGACGAAGGGATATCCGATTGTCTATGCAGAAAAAATGATAGACCCCAGTTTACCCACAATATTGGTATATGGGCACTATGATGTGCAGCCACCAGATCCGTATGAGTTATGGGATAGCCCACCGTTTGAACCTGTAATAAAAAATGAAAAAATTTATGCCCGTGGTGCTTGTGATGACAAGGGGCAGATGTACATGCATGTGAAGTCCTTCGAGACCATGATGCAGTCCGGTAGCCTAGCTTGTAATGTCAAGTTTATGTTTGAGGGAGAAGAAGAGGTAGGTTCTGATAATCTAGATATTTTTGTGAAGGAGTATAAAGAAATGCTACAAGCTGATGTGGTGCTGATTTCAGACACTTCCATACATAGTGTGGAGACGCCTTCGATCACGGTAGGGCTGCGAGGGATGAGCTATCTTGAAGTGGAAGTGACTGGCCCTAATCGAGATTTGCACTCAGGCGTGTATGGTGGAGCAGTAGCTAACCCTATCAATGTGCTTTGTGATATGATCGCTAGCATGAAAGACGAGCAAGGACGTATTACCATTCCTGGGTTTTATGACAGAGTAGAGGAGCTTACGGCTGCTGAGCGTGCCAAAATAAATGAGATTCCGTTTGATAAAGCTGCTTATAAAGCTGATTTGGATATAGACGAGCTGGAAGGTGAGGAAGGTTTTACTACGGTAGAGCGCACCGGTATCCGCCCGACCTTAGATGTGAATGGCATTTGGGGTGGTTATACAGGTGAAGGAGCTAAGACGGTACTACCGTCGAAGGCATATGCCAAAATCTCCATGCGGCTTGTTCCGAATCAAATTAGTGAAGAGATCACACAATTATTTACCGATCATTTTAAAGCAATTGCACCAAAGTCCGTTAAAGTGAATGTTACGCCGCACCATGGTGGTACACCAGCGGTTATTTCAACAGATAGCTTGGCTTATAAAGCGGCAAGTAATGCATTTGAAGAAGGTTGGGGCAAAGTGCCCGTTCCGACTCGGGATGGAGGAAGTATTCCAATTGTGTCTTTGTTTCAGCAAGAACTGGGTCTTGACTCCATGCTTTTAGGGTTTGGACTTGATAGTGATGCCATCCATTCACCAAATGAGAGCTATGGTGTATTCAATTATTATAAAGGAATAGAGACGATCATATTGTTTTATAAGCACTTTGCGAAATTGATGAAATAAAGGCGAATGCTGTATTAAATTGTACTTTTTGAAGAAAATTTCTTTGAAAAGTACAATTTTTTTATTCTACCACACCCTACAAGAGGTCATTTTTTCTAACTTCCAATTGTTATCTGGTGTTTTTTTATAGACCAGTAAGCATCGTTCTCCACCAATAAATCTTGAGAAATTATCTTGCTTATAGCACGTACGTGTTTTACTAATAATGGCCCTTTGGTGATCCCTCGTAAAAATGGGAATACTATAACAATAAACATCCTTATTGGGTAATGGTTTATTTTCATGACAAAACTTTACAAGTGGGTGCTTAAAGTTCCACTCCGTAAACGACCTGACATTATTCACCTGCTGTTGAAAATATAACTGGTTTTTGACTCTAAAAGAATCGGGTTCATTTTCAAAAAAGTATAAACTACGTTGGCTACTGGAGTCTGTAGCTAATACAACGAAAGAAGATGCCTCCCAAGTAATAGGTTTAAAATAAACATTTATTTTATTGGGAAACTTTTTGATCTGGTTTTTATCGTAATTTTTGAAATCACTTACTGCGGTTTTAATTACCTTTTCGATTTGCTCGTCGGTAATTTGATAGGAGTAAGATTGGCAATAGCTTACTAAATATTTACTAATTAACAATACTATAAATAAGTATTTTAGAAATGTCATGACGCTTTATATCTCAGTTTAAAACATATATGAATAAAATTTAGTTGATTGCTTCCATAATTGCCCCTAAGTTTATGTAAATTTATCGAGAAAGTAAATAGGTATTGTTACCAAAAAATCACTTTTGTATGTTGGTGCAGGAATAAATTTTGCTCATCAAATATTCTAAAAATGCAATCTTATTCCAAAAGGCAGTAAAAATTAAAATTTTTATTCGAATTTATGATAATTCATACATGTACAATCTGAAAATTCAAAAAAAATTAATTGTTCATCCATCCATTTTTTAAAACTAATTTGTAACTTCAAGGCGTAAGATAATAAATAAACATTTTTAGCACACACATATGGGGTTGTTTGATATTTTTTCTAGCGATATTGCTATAGATTTAGGCACGGCCAATACACTTATTATTCATAAAGATAAAATTGTAGTGGACGAACCTTCCATAATAGCAATTGATAAGAATAATAATAAAGTGCTGGCTATTGGTCGCCAGGCCATGCAAATGCATGAAAAGACACATGAAAATATCAAAACGATAAGGCCGCTTAAGGATGGTGTGATCGCGGACTTTCATGCCGCTGAACATATGATTCGCGGGCTTATTAAGTTAATTGACAAAAATAGAAGGATATTGCCAACTACTCACCGAATGGTCATTTGCATTCCTTCGGGCATTACTGAAGTAGAAAAACGTGCCGTACGTGACTCCGCAGAGCATGCAGGTGCTAAAGAAGTATATATGATCCATGAGCCTATTGCAGCAGCAGTGGGTATTAGTATTGATATAGAGCAGCCAGTTGGCTCCATGATTGTAGATATTGGGGGGGGGACTACCGAGATTGCTGTGATTGCCCTTTCAGGAATTGTTTGTGATCAATCGATAAGAGTCGCTGGGGATACGTTTAACAAAGATATTTTAGATTACATGCGTCGCCAGCAAAAGCGCGGCGGCTATGTTGAGGTGAACACGCCGCAGGTTGTCGACCGCAAGCTCTGGGAAGCCTCCGGCCACTGGGAAAAATATCAAGAAAACATGTTCATCGTCGAAGTTGACGAAGAGCACGCTCGGGAAAAGGCCGTTAACGCGCTAAAGCCTATGAACTGCCCCTGCCATGTTGAGATTTTCAAGCAGGGCCTGAAATCCTATCGCGATTTGCCGCTGCGCATGGCGGAATTCGGTTCGTGCAACCGGTATGAACCCTCTGGGGCC
>JAUIFR010000201.1 GCA_030430325.1 Bacteroidia bacterium
TTTGTGTTTTTTTTGATATTATCATAAAATGTCTACAATGTATTATCATTTACAACCACTTATGGTAAGTCTTTTTCAGATATAAATCGCCTACTGTAAATAAAAATTATAATTCCACCAAGTATTAACCCACCAAATAAAAATGCGGCCTCACGTAAGCCCGTATAACGCATTGCTATAAATACCAACACAATTAATATTAGCACCAAAAGTGTTAAACTACTTTTCAGGAATAAATTAAAAAATCGCTTAAACCGGCAACCAAATCTAAATAAAATAAAAAACCCTATCATGCTTACCCCAAAAAGGCCACCGAAAATCATCATGAGTGGTCTTGGGCTTCGTAATAAAGACATTGGGTTTCTCATAGCTCTTAAAGCTAAAAACATAATTCTTCTCCAAAATCCACGCCTAATCTTTTTAGTTGTAGCCTGTTGCACCATACCTTCAGGCACGGAGAATCGATTCGCCAACAAAATCCACAAGTCATCATACCCATTATCAAAACCTAATGCCCAAATTCCAATTCCCCCAATTTGTCTTTCCTTTACCCAATCATACTTGGCACCTAGTGTGGTGCTATCTTCAAACCAGACTTGCCTATATTTGAATGAGGTGCCCTCTTCGAATGCCAGAAATGCACTTTGACTCTCTAAATCAATCTTACGGGTCTCGCTAGCATACTCCTTGCGAATCGTTCTGTACATGGGATATCGAACAAATTGCTCTGCCTCAGCAGGAACTATTAGGTCTTTCGTACGCCATTCTGCACCATAATACGGTAAACCTAGCAGTATTTTCTTTGGCGTAACACCCGCGATAAGATAGTCATCAATCGCTCGCTCTAAATTAAACTTCCACCAAGTTTGCCCACTCCTCAAAGGAGCTACAGGACCTGCCACTTTATTATTGGCGCCATAAAACTCATACCCCATCACTACAAATAGATCGACGTATTTATCGAGTTGGGCAAAATCAATAATTCCTTTAAAATCAATTGCTGGAATGGCCAATGTAACTTCAAAGTCTTTATTGATTGTCTTCAAACTTGTAGAAAGATTTATAATAAAATTGGTGAATGCCCTCCGCTGATCTTGTGGTACCTTTTCAAAATCAATATTAACTCCATCTCCATTTCGTGCTCTTAATAAAGCGGTGATTTCTTTAATAAACTTCTTTTGGGCAGCGACGTTTTTTAAAAACAATCGATTATTTTCTGTCCCAAAGTTAGTTACACTAAGTAATACCTTACAATTGTATTTTTTCGCCGAATCAATCATGGGTGTTGTTTTCCAATCATGTACAGTTCGGTATCCACCTGTACTTGGATTTAGCTCATACGAGAAATACGCGATATGAGATAAAAGCGTGTAATTATAGCTTTCATAGGATGTTCCCATCCAATATGGATGCCAACCAAATACCTTATAATTAGAATCTAATTGATGTATTTTTTTATAGGCATTGGCCGTACTTATTAAATATTTTCTATTCCAATGTTGTACACTACCTTTAGAGTTCGGATGGCGCTGTTTAACAGTTGCAATCCTTTTTGCGAAATCATTCGTATCGATTTCAAATTTGGACATAAACTCGGCCAGTACTTGCGCCTTCTGGATGGAATCTTCGACGGCCTGTGCACGCTCTGCCTGGATTACCGAATCTTTTGCAACTTGAGCAACAGAATCTTGAAATTGCTTTTCTTCTTGAACCGCCTGCTGTTCCTTTTTATTTTTGGTATCTACAAGCTGATCCAACTTTCCTTTCACTTTTACTTGTGCAGTTACAGTTGAGCCACTTCCAATAATTAATAAAAGGAAGCAAATCCTACAAATAAACATAATATAGGTATTAATTTCTTTCATGCTGAATTTTTAATCTACTCTTCTATTTATCTTAATGTATTAAATTCACTAAATATTAATGGTAATTTTAAAAAAAATGTTACCCTAATTTTTAAAAAATAAATTAAAAAAACTTAATAGTTTGTAAAGCAGTAGATTACAATGAATAAATGCAAATTAAAAATTTTTTTTTAATTTTGAAATTTTAAAGCCAGAATTATTTTTTTATAATTAATTTGATTTTTTGTATATTTATAGTACATATTGTTAATATAATTTACATGTAAATTTATTTTAAAAAAAACCTTTTTTTTAGGGTAACATTTAACATCGTTATGGTATTAATACATATATAAACTAGAGGAATTGTTTTTAACCATCATAAAATAAACAAAAATGCAGTATCTAAAACATTACTTGTTACTATTCATGCTTGTTAGCGCGCCTTGGCTCATATTCGGACAAGATGCTTCGATACAAGATGAAAAGCTCATTAATGAATGTAATAAATGTAAAACAGAGCCTAATAAGTTAGAAATTTCTTATCAAGGTGAAACAGAAGAAGGTAATTTATATAACTTATATGCCTTTAAGTATAAGAAAAATTGGATATTTTTATTAGAGGATAATACAGGATACTATACTTTTACACAAAGAAATGAACGTTATTTTGAATTTGAAAAATCAGATGAATTTATTCCTTCTGATACACTCGCACAGCAATCTGATTTTTTTACACTTGAAATGTGTAAAATTGCTAATAATGCATTAGTTAAAAAGAAGGATAAATTCGTAACAGTACATGATTTACCTTTGTATTCATATTATGTACTAAATCGAAGAGGGCAAAAAGTTTACAAAGATTTAAATTATTTTCATTTTAGGTATAACCAGGATGAAATTTCTAAAAAGGATCGAAAATATGAAGGTAAATTTGGTGATGACATGGATGCACGACCTTCAAGTAATTTTGATCATAACGGTCAGCCTGTTGCACTAAGTGGAGAACGGCCTGCCAAGGGCCAGTCCGTACAAGTTGCAATTGATTCTACCGAAAAAACTGAGGTTAATAAACAAATTACACAATCTGATAGTAGTGCAAGTAAAGTAGACCAACTTGCAATCTCGGAGGAAAAAGACTCCAACCTAGAAAATCAAAATGAAACAGCTTCAGACAAAAGCGACAACGGAGGAAATGATAATTCGTTGAAAAACGCAGAGCAGAAAATCAAAAAATTTGATAGTAATGTTAGGAAGACAGAGAAGGAAGTAAATGATGTAGAACGTAAGGTAAGTAAAACATCACGCGATATTGAAGATTACGCTAACAAACCAAAAGAACTTGAGAAAACAATTAAAAATACAGAAAAAAGTATTGAACGAGTAAAAAAAATATTTGACTAATGTAACATTTTAAAATTATGAGAGCGATTAGAAGAACTTTGAGCCTTTTAACCATCACGGGCTTACTTCTTGTAAGTCATCTAACCAAATCACAAGTATTTCATATGGGAACACAACGTTCTTTTACAGGTACAGCCATAGGGTATGGAACAATTGCAAAAGGAGCATTTTCATTCACTTCGGGTGTATTTACAGAAGCAAATGGCTTCTATTCGAACGCCAACGGGCATAGTACAAAGGCGTCAGGGCATTTTGCCACAACTTTTGGATCCAACACACTTGCAAGTGGATACATGGGCGTGGCATTTGGAAAAGAAACCAAAGCAACAGGTGGCTATGCGGTTAGCTTTGGTGTAAACACTGAATCTTCTGGATTCAATAGTTTTGCGACAGGTTACTATACCAAATCTATTGGAAACAATAGCTTTACTGCTGGTATTAACACCCAAGCATCAGGGCTAGGCGCTCAAGCTTTTGGGATTGACACGCAATCGAGCGGAGAATCGGCCATTAGCTTCGGACGTGAGTCCATTGCTTCAGGTAAGGCAAGCGCCGCGATGGGCTATCAAAATAAGGCAAGTGGTATGTATGCTATGAGCGTTGGCCATCAGACTACTGCATCTGCTGAGAGCAGCTTTAGTGCAGGGAGTAATACTTCATCCCAAGGTACTGCAAGTGCCAGTTTTGGCAATCATTCAATGGCTCAAGGTGGAGCTAGCATCAGTGCCGGTTATGGAACTAGATCAGTGGCATTTAGCTCAGCGGCATTTGGGTCATATAATATTGGCTTTGGAGATAATCAAGCTGCAAATGACATTGATCCTGTACTTGAAATTGGTATTGGGCAATCTGATGAGAACCGCATGAACGGTATGACCATGCTTAAGAATGGAAACCTAGGTATTTACACGCATCAGCCAACGGCGCAATTGCAAGTGCATACCAACGATTTACAATCAAGCACTATTAAAATTTCAGGATTTAATGTGCAAAATGAGAAAACAGCGCTACACATTCAAAATAGCGACGAGGAAGACCACTTTCACATCAAAGATAGTGGTAATGAAAACTTCCCTTTACAATTATATCAGAAAGGCTATATTGGTATAAATCAAACTATTCAAGAAGCCTTCTTGCACATTGGTGGTGATCAAAGTATGCCCCTTTTTAAAGCAACTAATGGCGATAATGGAGGTTTTATCATGACAAGTGATGATAAATTAGGGGTTGGCACGACAAGTCCGAGTGCAGAGTTACATGTGAATGGTGAGGCACGTGTTAATAGTCTCGGAGGGCAAGGAAATCGTTTAGTTTTAGCTGATAAAGATGGAAACTTGTTTACAGCTCCAGAATCATATGCCAATAACGGTGCCAATAATTTTAAGCAAATAAACATTGATAATGGGAACGACAAAGCCTTGGATGTGAAGGGAACAAGTGAATTTCATGGAGATGTTAAGTTTTATGATAATGTAGACATTGATGGTAAACTTCAATTAAATGATAACCTTGAAGTTAGCAAGGAAAGCCAATTTAATGAGCATGTTGGAATTGGAACTTCACCAGGTGATGATTACGCTTTAAAGATAGTTGGAGGTGCTTGGTCACAAAATGGTATTTGGCAAGGATCAGATAGACGCTACAAAAGCAACGTTAAAACAATAAACAATGCTCTTTCTAAAATTGCTCAATTAAGAGGAACAAATTATTACATTAATGGAAACAATAACGATCGACGGGGACGAAGAAAACGATCTTATGGAGTAATTGCCCAAGAAATCCAAGAAGTATTTCCCGAATTAGTTCGAGAAGGCGATGATGGCTACTTAGCTGTAAATTATACAGGCTTAATTCCCGTACTCATTGAGGCCATAAAAGAACAGCAAGCTGAGATTGAATCCTTAAAAAATAATCTAGGAACAAGTGATGATATAAATGTGCACCTATTAGAAGAAGCCGTTCTTTACCAAAATGCACCAAATCCTTTTTCACAAAGTACAGAAATAGGTTACTTTTTACCAGAGGAAATTGTACATGCTAGCATTTATATTTATGATATGACGGGTAAGCAGCTTAAAAACATCGTGATAGACGAGCGAGGCGAAGGAGCTGTTACCATTGAAGGCAATACGATGCAGCCCGGTATGTTTATCTATAGTATGATTGCAGATGGTAAGGAAATTGACTCGAAGCGGATGATCTTAACGAATTAGTCAAATTTGAAATTTTTATTTTGATGGGGCACTTTAGCTAAAAGTTGCCCCATTTCTTTTTTTTCTGATAATCTTACAATCTGTTTGTCCAAGTACTACCTAAATTTCAAAAATATTAATAACTTCGCTTTAATAAATTGACCCAATCATGAGTTTAAAAAAGAAAATAGAGGCAGATATATTAGATGCCATGCGTGCTAAGCAAGCAGATCGGCTTAGGACTTTACGTGATATTAAGTCAAAGATACTCCTAGCCGAGACCGAAAAAGGTGCAGGCGAAATGGACGAAACACGTGAAATTCAGCTTCTTACAAAAGCTACTAAACAGCGAAAGGAGTCCATAGAAATTTATCAACAACAAGGGCGGCAAGACTTAGTTGATAAGGAGCAAGCAGAACTTATAGTTATAGAAGAATATCTACCTGCTCAACTCAGTGATGATGAGCTTAAAGAAGCTTTACAAACCATCATTCAACAAATCGGAGCTACTAGCATGAAAGATATGGGTAAAGTGATGGGTATGGCTAGTAAATCGCTATCAGGTAAAGCCGATGGTAAAAGAATTTCAGCCGCCGTAAAAGACTTACTTACCGCGTGAAACTGTTTGATATTATCGCACTAGGCATTTTATTTTTTGGAACATTTCTGGGTTTCAAAAAAGGTTTGGTATTAGAGATCACCAGCCTTCTTGCCTATGTTAGGATTTACTTTTACTGAAAAAGTAGTGGTTTGGCTATCCGCAACACTTGAAACTAGTGGCAGATGGATGCCTTTCGCAGCTTTTATGCTTGTTTTTGTTGGAACAATTTGGGCCGTATATGCTCTGGGTAAATTAATTAAAAAGACCCTATCACTCACACCATTTGGCACATTTGATAACTTTGCCGGTGCAATACTTGGACTGGCCAAGTGGGCATTTGGACTAAGCATGATCATTTGGCTCTTGCAAAGTTTCCAATTTACCTTGCCCGAAAAGCTTGTAAGTAACTCCTACATATTTCCAATTTTAGAAGGATTTGCCCCAATGGTTGTAAGTATGGTAGCTAAGTTTTTGCCTTTTGCCGGCGACTTGTTTTTCAATATTAAGGACATGTTTCAAGAAGAGTTAGGACACTTGAGTAGATAGATTTGTTGCTATTTATAGACAATTTTGATTCATTTTCTTATATGTTGCGGGACTATTTCCTGCAATGCAATGCCCCTTGCCAAGTTTATCGAAATGATATTCCCTTAAAGAAGTTAACGCAAAATAAATATTCAGGATTAGTGCTTTCACCTGGCCCAGGTCGCCCAGAGAACTCAGGTATTTTGATGGAAATCATTGACCATTTTCATGATAAATTACCCATTTTAGGCGTGTGTTTAGGCCATCAGGCACTGGCTGAGTATTTTGGCGCACGTACAGTTAATGCCATTCGGCCCATGCACGGTAAAGTTGATCGTATTTTTTGTAGGCCTGATCTTATTTTTGATAAAATACCGCTTGATTTTAGTATAGTAAGATACCATAGTTTAGTGAGTACAGATTTGCCTGAAGTTATCATGCCATTGGCATTTACCAAGGAGCAGGAATTAATGGCATTTAAGCATCAAAAATTACCTATTTATGGAGTACAATTTCACCCTGAAGCTTTCTTTACTGAATATGGTTTACAGCTAATTAAAAACTGGGTTAAGATGGTGACTTAATTAAGTATAACCATTGGATTTTATATTAATTTTGCATGATTTTCTCAAGTTTAACAGTTTAAAGGGCTAAAAGACTGATAATTAAAGTATTAATTTTTGGTGTGAGCATTACTCTAAGTCATAAAATACTGATTGATAAGATGTTGAGGTGTGGTATCTTTTGGCACTACGATCTTGGTTTTATCGATGATGATTTGTTGGTTTGGCTCTATTTTAGATCTTAGATAAAAGGTATTGTCGTCTTTATCGTCTTTGATATGTGAGAGTTGCATTTTATCGATAGC
>JAUIFR010000202.1 GCA_030430325.1 Bacteroidia bacterium
TTATTAGTAGCCCTACCTTGTTCTTTGACTACAGATTGGCACCATATATTAACTGAATTGGTGTAACTTATACTATGGTGATAAATTAAATAATCAAGCTGCCGAAGGTTTACTTTTGAGTTTTGCTTCGGAAATAAAATTTCAAAAGGGATGAGACTTAAAATTCCATAAGTCGATATTATGACCTCTGACTCATTTGGGATTTTACTTTGAATGGGCTCCCACAATACTTGGTGCAGTTTTTGAGCATATTGTAAAAACTGATTCCAGTTTTGAGTGGGGTTGTTAATTAAGCTAGATGTACTAATGGTATTTCTTAGGGTCATGATTTGATTGTATAATGTAATACTATCGATTTTAGTTTTTTTGTATATAAAACGGTCACGACCAATTAAAAATATATGTATAGCAAAATCGCTTTCATAATATGACACAATTGCTTGATTTACAGCCAGCATTTGCTGAATTTCAGGGATAGATTTGAATCGCTGGTCATATTTTAACTGATAATAATGTGGGTAATTATTTTTTAGGTAGTTAAGAAGTGAGTCATAACGTTCATGGTAAAGAAACTGCCTTTGCTTAAGTTTTTCAACCTTTTCTTTTTGTAAAGTTTTACTGTTTGTCAATTTAAAAATCTTAGTTCTAATAGTTGACATGGTGATTCTTAATGAGTGCTCAAGTTCAACTAGTGAGTCTGGTATATTTCCAAGTTTTAGGGCATTTATATCCAACAAACCACTATACAGTGATGCCGCTTTCCCCTTTTCAGTGATTTGATAGGCTTGGTGCAAATATTTTTTTTCTTTTGTAAAGCTGTAAAGTTGTATGGCTACATCAAATGCATTTTTTATAATTGATTTAACAAGTAACGATACTTGAAGTTTGTTTTCTTCAAAAATAAAGGAATGTCTTAACGAATCAATAGCATTTAAGGCCAATGAATAAGTTTTGAGGGAGTGATTTAAAGGTGTAAGATGACTTGCATTGCCTAGTTTGCTTAGTATTTTTGCTTTAAGGCTAAGTACTTGTATATAGTGCCTGGCTGATTGTGCCATTTTGAGTGGGGGATTCATTATAAAATTAGTACTATCTGCCAAGCTCCAATTACATTGCATCAACAAAGCTAATTGACTATATTTTAGCCCTTTATTATAATCTTTGGTCTTTAAATATAAATTGGCCAAGCCTTTATAGTTTGAGTGCAGACGTACTCTTTGATTTATACCCATAAAATAGTATTTTTCAGCTAGAGCAAACTCACCTAATTGCTCATAACAATAGGCAATCCATCTGTAGCTGTACAAGTTTAAATCTTTCCTTTTCTTTTTATATAATTCAAGGGATTTGAATTGATACTTTAAGGCACTATCATATTGTTTTTTTAGGCTATAAATTAAACCAGCTGTTTTATAATAACTATCAACATTAAACTCCCAACCGATCTTTTTAAGAATAGCAATACCTTTTAGATAATTAGAGATGGAATTATCATAATCCCTTAAACGCCTAGAATTGATTGCGCTTTGAAGTAGTGTAGAAGCATAATATTGATTAAACTTTGTCTTAAAAAATTTCTCGTTGAGTAGAAGTGATTTTTCAATATATAGGTTAGAAGTTTTATAATCTCCTAAATTACTATAAACCCTAATGAGGTGATTATAAGAATTAATAAGTTTGGGGTGGCCATTAGGATAGATGGCCTCAAGAATTGCTTTTGCTTTTAGATGATGCTTTTTTCCCTTTAAATTATCCACTTTATAATAAGTAAATAATTGGCCCAAAAAACCGAATGTAGTGGCCAATTCGATTTTATTGTTTAATTGTTGTTGAATATGAAGCGCATTATTAAACCAAACGTATGCAGAATCAAACTTTTTATCTAAAATATACTCTAAGCCCAAAGAATTATAGACTTTGCTGAGTTGTAACGCAAAGCAACTTGAATCTTTTGAAAATAAATCCAATGATTTAAGAATAGATTCTTTGGCCCTTTGCCTATTGTCTTTGTAGTAGTAGGTGCACCAAAGCAAATAATACAGCTGCCCGAGTAGCCCTGGTCTTTGCGTTTTCTTAAAAAACCGGTGATTTATAGCTTTTTTAATTAATTGTTCACAATTTTTATATTCACTAGCAGCCAATTTAATCTCTGCTAGAAGTATCAAGCCTTCAATTTCTTGCTTTTCACTAAGATTTGGTTTGTTTAAGATTTCTTTACAAATCTGCTTGGCCGAGTCGTACCTTCCTTCATTATAAATTTTTTTGGAAATGCTAAAAATGCCATCATCAGCACATAATTGTGTACTTAGTAAAATTATAAAAAAAACTATTCTGATTATCAATAGCTTTTGCATCAAGAAGATCGTTTTAAAAAATAAATTGACTTCAAAAAAATACAACAATCAACGACATTAATTTATCATTTTTTATTTAAAAAATTAAAAAATGATCAATTTTCAATGTATTTTGCAAAATATGTTGAAAAAATCAAATGCTTTCGATCCATTCTCGTACTTTTAGTCCGATCTGATTACGAGATTTTCTAAATTCCATTGGCTTGGTAAAACGAATATTTGGTATGGGCCAATTTATCGAATGCTGATGAGTTATATCAGTCACCTCCACATTTCCTAAGGTGATGATATAGTCAAAATGGTGATCTTTAAACTCTTGCACTCCTCGCGTACGGGCATTTTTTATCTTAATGCCAATCTCTCGCATCATCAAGATCATCTTTGGGTTAGCTTCTCTTTTAGGTTTTAGCCCGGCGCTATGAGCCTCTACACGCCCCTCTCCAAAGTAATTGGCAAATGCCTCAGCAATTTTACTCCGAATGGAATTATGCTCACAAACAAATAAAACCTTAATCATAAACCAAAGGTAACGCATTTTTCTTTAGACCTGAAAAGATTCTCCGATAATAATTGTTTTTCGGAATGGGTTGTGCGAAATTGCATCTTTATTTGTAAATCATAGTAAAATGGCTAGTTATAATCATTCAGACATAGAAAGGAAGTGGCAGCAATATTGGGATGAAAAGAGCGTCTACAAGGTCGAAAATGACACGTCAAGACCAAAATTTTACACCCTTGATATGTTCCCGTACCCTTCAGGGGCGGGCCTACATGTGGGCCATCCTTTAGGATATATTGCGTCTGATATTTATAGCCGATACAAGCGGCACAAGGGTTATAATGTGCTTCACCCCATGGGTTTTGATGCATTTGGGTTACCCGCCGAACAATACGCCATTGAGACGGGCCAACATCCCGCCTTAACCACCGAAAAAAATATAAATCGATACATCGATCAACTAAAAAATATTGGCTTTAATTATGACTGGGACCGCAGCATAAAAACCTGTGATGGTGATTACTATAAATGGACCCAATGGATCTTTTTAAAGTTCTACCATAGTTATTATGACCTTGAACATGATAAAGCTCGTCCAATAGATGCATTAATTGAAATATTTGAAGCAAGTGGGAATTCAACAGCCAGTGCTGCGACTAATGATGAAGTCCATGAGTTTTCAGCAGCTGATTGGAAGAATTTTTCATCGAATCAACAAAAAGAAATTTTACTTGAATATCGATTGGCTTTTTTGGCTGAAACTACTGTAAACTGGTGCCCGGCATTGGGTACGGTACTAGCCAATGATGAGGTGAAAGATGGGTTGTCAGAGCGAGGCGGGCACCCAGTAGAGCGTAAAGTAATGAGGCAATGGTCGCTTAAAATCACAGCCTACGCGGATCGATTGCTAAACGGGTTAGACCAAATCGATTGGCCTGAGCCTGTCAAGGAAATGCAGCGCAACTGGATTGGCAAATCGATTGGCGCTGAGGTCGACTTTAATACTGAAAATGATGCCACCATTAAGATCTTCACCACTCGTATTGATACTATTTTTGGCTCCACATTTATGGTATTGGCACCGGAGCATCCGTTGTTGGACCAATTCGTAACTGCGGAGCAACATGAAGAAGTTCAAGCCTATGTGCAACAAGCCAAAAATCGCTCTGAAAGAGAACGCATGAGCGAGGTAAAAAAGATTACTGGCGTTTTTACAGGAAGTTATGCGTTCAACCCATTCAATAATGAAAAAATACCTATTTGGATCGCTGATTATGTACTTTACGGTTATGGTACAGGCGCCATTATGGCCGTACCAGCGCACGATAGCCGAGACTATGCTTTTGCCAAGCATTTTGATTTGCCCATTCGTCAAGTAGTAGCTGGTGGTGATATTGATCAGGAGGCCTTCGAAACCAAAGATGGCACCATCATCAACTCAGGTATGTTGAACGGGCTTAGTGTTCAGGAGGCGATAAACAAAGCTATTGAGTATGTTGTTGAACATAATTTGGGCAAAAAACAGATCAATTATAGGCTGAGAGATGCTATATTTAGTCGCCAGCGCTATTGGGGAGAGCCTTTTCCAATCTATTTTGATAAAGATTCAACGCAACCCAGACCGTTAAACGATCATGAACTCCCATTGACCCTTCCTGCAGTTGATACATATTTACCGACCGAAACGGGTGAACCACCACTTGGTAGGGCGGAAAATTGGCGCCATGATAGCGGCGCACAGTATGAGTTGAGTACCATGCCAGGTTGGGCTGGCTCAAGCTGGTACTTTTTTAGGTATATGGACCCCAATAATGCACTGGAATTTGTGAGCAGCAGTGCACAAAATTATTGGGAAAATGTCGACTTATATATTGGCGGTACAGAGCATGCTACTGGCCACTTACTTTATTCTCGTTTTTGGACCAAATTTTTATATGATCTAGGTTTTGTAACTGTTGATGAGCCATTTAAAAAATTGGTAAACCAAGGTATGATTCAGGGCCGATCTAGCATCGTTTATCGCATCAAAGGTCAGCAAAAATTCGTGTCGTATGGTTTAAGAAAGGATTATGAGGTTACGCCGCTGCACGTAGCTATTAATTTGGTTCAAAATGATGAGCTTGATATCGAGGCGTTTAAGAAATGGCGTCCAGATTTTGCTGAGGCAGAGTTTGTGCTTGAAGATGGTAAATATATCTGTGGGCATGAGGTAGAGAAAATGTCAAAGCGGTGGTATAATGTTGTGAACCCAGATGATATCATAGAGCGCTATGGTGCTGATACTTTACGCCTTTATGAGATGTTTTTAGGGCCAATCGAAGACTCCAAGCCATGGAATACCAATGGTATCGACGGTGTATATAAGTTTATTCATCGCTTTTGGAGGCTTTTTTATGGGGAAGGTACCGAGCTCATCGTAAAGGATGATCCACCGACAGATGAAATGCTTAAGACACTCCATAAAACGATAAAAAAAGTTACGGATGATATCGAGAAGCTATCCTTCAACACAGCGGTAAGTAGCTTTATGATTTGTGTTAACGAACTTACGGCTCAAAAATGCAACAACCGACAAATTTTAGAGCCTTTGTGTGTATTGCTAGCGCCATTTGCACCTCATATTGCTGAAGAGCTTTGGCATGCACTAGGGCATAAAACCACTGTAGTGCATGAACCCTATCCTTCATTTGATGAAAGTTACTTGCAAGAGGATAGCTTTGAGTACCCTGTATCTGTTAATGGCAAACTACGCACCAAAATGAAATTCGCACTCGATATGTCCAAAGACGATATTGAGCAACAAGTATTGGCTGCCGAGGCTATTCAGAAATGGACACTAGGCAAGCCACCTAAAAAAGTAATTATTGTGCCAAAGAGGATCGTGAATATCGTGGTTTGATTGAAATTTTGAATGTCTTTTGCAAAAGACATTCAAAAATTAGCTTGGCTTTTAATTAAACCAATGGATAATCATTTTTCGCAATGGCCGCATCAGCTAACCGTCTTCGAGCTTCTTTTAAGTTATAAGGATCCACTTTGGTAAAGCGCTTTAAGCCGAGTAGCATCATTCTACCCTCATCTCCTTCACCGAAAGCGTAAATCGCCTCTCTACCAACTCTTCCCACCTCTTCTACCGCACGATATAATATGAGCTGAGTGGCATCAATGTGAAGGGTACTACTTTCTTCACCTTTTTGCTGAATGTGCTTGATTGTTCTAAGCACAGCAGATTCCGCAATATAAATCTGGATGAGCATATCAGCCAGGCACATTAAGAGCTCTTGCTCGTCCTTTAGCTTAGCCATGAGCTTTTGAGCAGCCGCACCGGCCACCATCAAACATGCCTTTTTCAAATTCTTAATCACACTTCGCTCTGCAGTCATAGGCAAGCCATCATTTTCATCAGAGAAACTTGGTACAGAAGTGAGCTCCGCAGCTACTGCTTTGGCCGGACCCATTAGGTCAAGCTCTCCCTTAAAGGCCTTTTTGAGCATCATATCCACACTAAGCATGCGATTGATCTCGTTAGTACCTTCAAAGATACGGTTAATACGAGCATCTCGATAAGCACGCTCCATTGGCGCCTCAGCGGAATAGCCCATGCCTCCAAAGATCTGCACGCCCTCGTCAATTACATAGTCCAATGCCTCTGAGCCATACACTTTGGATATGGCACACTCAATAGCAAACTCTTCAGCCGACTTCAGCCTAGCCTGTGGCGGCTCTACCCCATCTGCTACTAATTTATCATAAACTTCATCTATATTTTGACCGGCACGATAGCAATGTGTTTCACTTGCGTATGTGCGTGCCACCATTTCGCCAAGCTTGTGCTTAATAGCACCAAACTGAGCTAATTTACTTCCAAATTGAGAACGCTCGTTAGCATAATTTACAGCTTGCTGTACGATACGTTTCGAAGCACCAGATGTACATGCACAAAGCTTTATTCGTCCAATATTTAGGATATTAAGGGCAATTTTAAAACCCTCCTCACGTTTTGCCAACATATTTTCAACAGGTACTTTGCAGTCATTGAAGAAAACTTGTCGAGTAGAAGAGCCTTTTATACCCATTTTTTTCTCTTCCTCATTCATAGTAATGCCACCAAATCCTTTCTCCACAATAAATGCAGAGAGGTTTTTATCATCATCGATTTTAGCAAATACCACAAAGATATCAGCAAATCCGCCATTGGTGATCCACATTTTTTGCCCATTAATAATGTAATGCTTGCCGTCATCAGTCAAGGTAGCTTTTGTCTTTCCAGAATTGGCATCTGAGCCGGAATCAGGCTCTGTTAAGCAATAACACGCCTTCAACTCACCTGTAACAAGTTTTGGCAAATACTTTTCCTTTTGAGCTTCATTACCATAATATAAAATGGGTAATGTACCAATCCCCGTATGAGCTGTAAATGCCACCGAAAACGAATGCCCTGCACCAATATGCTCGTTCACAAGCATAGAAGTATTAAAATCAAGGCCATAACCACCAAAGCGCTCTGGAATAGATGCACCTAGTAGCCCTAGT
>JAUIFR010000203.1 GCA_030430325.1 Bacteroidia bacterium
TACTTCGATTTCATTAAACTCTGTAGAAAAATGGGTATTAATGTACCGATTATACCAGGCTTAAAGCCAATTTCTACGCTTCGCCAGCTCAATGTACTGCCCTCCACATTTTACATTGATATCCCTGAAGAGCTCTCTAAAGAGGTACTCAAATGCAAAAATAATGCAGAAGTACGGGCCGTTGGAGTCGAGTGGACCATTCAGCAATCCAAGGAGCTCATCGAGGCCGGAGCTCCTTGTTTGCATTACTATTCAATGGGTAAATCAGAAAATATTCGAAAAATTGCAGCGGCGCTTTTCTAATAAATTTGGAAGAACTTTGGTATAATTTGGTAAAAATCTTTTATGTATACCGAATGGATGTTAAATTTGCGTCAAATTAGGTCAAGTTATGCAAAATCAAGTTAGTTTAGAGCGGCCAGTGAAGCCTTTTGGTATGAACCCGTACAAGTTTACGTTATGGCTATTTATTATTTCAATTGTGATGTTTTTTGCGGCACTTACAAGTGCGTATCTGGTGAAGCAAGCCTCAGGTAACTGGCAAGTCATCAATATGCCAACTATATTTTGGTATTCTTCCCTGGCGGTTGTGCTGAGCAGTGCATGCATGCAGTTAGCGTATTTTTGGGGTAAAAAGGGCGAACTTGCGAATGCAAGAATGGCAATAGTATTAACATTTGCTTTAGGGATTGTTTTTATATGGTTACAATGGCAAGGCTGGGGTAAACTTGTAATGCAGGAGGTTTTTTTAAATGGTAACCCCGCTGGCTCATTTATATATGTTATAACTGGCACACATGGTTTACATATTATAAGTGGCATGGTTTTTTTATTGATTGTGATGATCAAAACATTTAATAAAAACGTAAAAATTGAAAAACTACAAGCACTAAGTTTGTGTAAAACTTACTGGCACTTTCTGGGTGTGCTTTGGTTATATTTATTTTTCTTTCTATTATTGAGTCGTTAAATTAAATTTGAAATACGATATGTCTACAGTTGCGGTTGGAGATAAGAAGTTAAGTGTCTGGTCTGGAGGAGTTTCTCCTCTAAAAGCGAGCTACGGAAAGCTCATGATGTGGTTTTTCTTGCTTTCAGATGCCTTTTCGTTCAGTTCTTTATTAGTTACATATGGCTTAATTCGATATAGCCATCCGGCCTGGGACCCTGCCGTGCATGGGGAGACATTCTCTTTCTCCAATGAATATTGGCCTATTCCAGAGAGGGTCTTCGATGCAGTACCATTTTTACATGGTGTCCACTTACCGCTCGTTTTTGTTGGTATCATGACATTTATTCTCATTTTGAGTAGTGTGACCATGGTATTAGCGGTAGAGGCTGGGCAGCGTATGGATAAGAAAAATGTTGAGAAGTGGATGCTGTGGACAATTATTGGTGGTTTGACATTCTTGATTTGCCAAGCTTGGGAGTGGACACACTTTATTGTAGGTACGGATGTTCCAACCAAATTAAATATGATTATTAACGGAGAAGCTACAGTGATGGAGGTATTTGGTGCTAACCTGAAGGTAAATCAGTATGGCCCACCTGCATTTGCAGATCTTTTCTTTTTTATAACAGGTTTCCACGGTACCCACGTATTTAGTGGTGTATTACTAAACTTTATAATATATTACAACACCGTGGTCGGCACTTACCAAAAGAGGGGCTCCTATGAGATGGTAGAGAAAGTAGGGCTGTATTGGCACTTTGTAGACCTTGTTTGGGTATTTGTATTTACGTTCTTTTATTTAATTTAAGATTATGGCTGAAGAGATATTAGATATACCAGTTCAACCGGCAAATAAAGCCAAAATTCGTAAAATCTGGAAAGTGGCACTCATTCTTGCTATCGTAACGAGTATTGAGTTTTTATTTGCATTTACATTGCCTCGAGGTATTATGTTAACCAGCATTTTCATAGGGCTCACCATTGTCAAAGCATATTATATTGTTTCGGAGTTTATGCACTTAGGGCATGAGGTAAAAGTGCTCATTTGGTCCATATTGTTGCCCATGATTTTTGTGATTTGGTTGATAATCGCCTTAATTGTTGAGGGAGGTTATATTTATTTCCAAAATTTTATTTCGTCCTAGCGCTATTATTTGCAACTTACTTTTCTTTTTGTTCCTGTTTTTGCTATGTTTTGGTTAATTATTTTTAGAACCGTTGTTTGAATAATTGATAATTGCTTATATTTGATTTATTATGCTAAATAAACTTTAATTAAGGTTCAATGCCACTTATTCATAATGTTTGACGCCCAATCTGGAATGAAAGATAATTACACTGAAAATGAGCATGTTAAACTATGGATCGAAGATGGGATTTTGTTTACAGTGTATAAGCCAAATTTGGAAATCACATTAGAAGTAGCTAAAAAAATTGTCCATGAGCGTTTGCAATTGGCCCAAAATCAGACATTTTCTGTATTGTTTGATATGCGGGAGCTTAAGTCAGCGGATAAGGAAGCTAGAACGTATTTAGCTCGTCACCCAGAAGCCAATCGCGGCATGAGCGCATCAGCATTATTGGTTGATAATCAGGTAGTAAAGCTCATCGGTAATTTTTTCATAAAAATGGACAAGCCCATTATACCCACCAAAATGTTTTCTGATTTAGAAGATGCTGTCAATTGGCTGAAACCTTTTAGAAACCTTAATTGAGGGTTATTTAATAAAATAAGCAAAATACATTGAAAATTGAATCAATATTCAATATAATTTGCAAAATTTATTCATTAATTTATGGTGCCTTATTAGTATAAAGTGACTAAACCTCCAAGATACAAACTTGTATTGGTATCATCAACTTGTATTGGTATCATCATAAGGGTCTTTTAGGTCTGGATGGCCAGTACCAACTATAACATCATCAAAATCAACATCTTTTAAGTGTTTATCCGAGGTTTTGTGATCATTCGTGTTTTGACGGTTACCCCATACCATTTTGCATTTCATTGGTTGATAAATATCCTTTAAGTGATTCGAGTTTTTTACGTTTCATTATTGTATTAATTTATTTTAAGGCGACTAAAATAACTTTTCATATATTAATTATAATTAATTTTATTTGTCTTTCAAAAGGTAATTTTATGTGCTTTTCTTAGAAGTTTTACTAAAAATTGTAATTTTCAAATAAATTTCAATTTTTTTCATCATACGAATTCCCATTAAACCTTAAAAGTGATAATTTATGAACTGTTAATTAAGTTTTTGTAATTTAGTTATTTATGTTAATTTTTAGGGCTTATGTTCAATAACAGGACTATTCCAATTCTACCAAATTCTGCTTTGACTTTTAAATAGGATTTTACCATATTTGTATCCACTGGCTAGGTGCCTCCAAAACTATTTGTTCCGATTTCTCAATTAATTTAATACGAATTACGTATGCAAGAGCCTATTTTACATGAAAATAAGAATCGCTTTGTGCTTTTTCCAATTCAGCATGATGACATTTGGCAGTTTTATAAGAAGGCCGAGGCCAGCTTTTGGACTGCCGAAGAGATTGACCTGAGTCAGGATCTGAAAGACTGGGAAAACCTAACCGATGGGGAGCGTCATTTTATTTCACATGTGTTGGCATTCTTTGCAGCAAGTGATGGCATCGTGAACGAAAACTTGGCCGAGCATTTTGTGGCTGAAGTACAGTACACGGAGGCAAAATTTTTCTATGGGTTCCAAATTGCCATGGAGAATATCCATTCGGAGACGTACTCCTTATTAATTGATACTTATGTTAAGGATCCTCAGCAGAAAACAAAGCTATTTAATGCCATTGATACCATGCCTTGTGTTAAGAAAAAAGCAGACTGGGCCTTACGCTGGATCGATAATGGTAGTTTTCAAGAACGACTTATTGCTTTTGCGGCAGTTGAAGGAATATTCTTTTCGGGAAGTTTTTGTTCTATTTTCTGGCTCAAAAAAAGAGGGCTAATGCCTGGCTTGAGCTTTTCAAATGAACTTATCTCTCGTGATGAAGGGCTTCACTGTGATTTTGCTTGTTTGTTGTACAATAATCATGTGGTCAATAAGTTACCAATTGAGCAGGTTACCGAAATTATCAAAGATGCTGTTGATATTGAGCAGGAGTTCGTAACAGAATCACTACCGGTAGATTTAATCGGGATGAACGCCAAGCTCATGTGCCAATATATTGAGTTCGTGGCAGATCGATTACTAGGAGAGTTAAATTGCCCTAAAATTTATCATGCGACCAACCCTTTTGACTTTATGGAGATGATATCGCTGCAAGGTAAGACTAACTTCTTCGAGAAGCGTGTTGGAGAATACCAAAAAGCAGGGGTTATGAGCGAAAATGGCAACGAAAAGCCAAAATTTAGCTTAGATGAAGACTTTTAGCTAAAAAAAAGAACGAAATCAACTAAACTATTGTTATAAATTATAAATACTGTTTATGCTAGTTATAAAAAGAGATGGCCGTCGCGAATCAGTAAAGTTTGATAAAATCACTTCCCGTATCGTAAAGTTGTGCTATGGGTTAGATATGCAATTTATCGAGCCTATTGAAATTGCAAAAAAAGTAATTGAAGGGATATACGACGGTGTATCGACCATTGAGCTCGATAACTTAGCTGCCGAAACGGCGGCTTCTCTAACAACGCGTCACCCAGATTATACTATCTTAGCGGCACGGATTGCTATTTCAGGGCTTCACAAGACGACAAGTAAGTCATTTTCAAGCACGATGAAGCGACTCTATTCATATATTGATCCTAAAACTGGGGAGCACGCACCACTAGTCTCAAAAGAGGTCTATAAAATTATTAAGAAAAATGCGGCCTTACTCGACTCCACAATTATATATGATCGAGATTTTAATTATGATTATTTTGGGTTTAAAACCTTAGAGCGTTCTTATTTACTCAAGTTAGATGGAAAGGTAATTGAGCGCCCTCAACATATGCTAATGCGGGTAGCCATTGGCATACATCATGAAGATATTGATTCAGCTATCCAAACGTACAATTTGCTCTCAGAGAAGTGGTTTACACATGCTACACCGACGTTATTCAATGCCGGCACGCCAAAGCCACAATTATCATCTTGTTTCTTGCTTACCATGCAAGACGATAGCATTGACGGTATTTATGATACACTAAAACAATGTGCCAAAATATCACAGTCAGCGGGTGGTATTGGGCTTAGCATTCATAATATTAGAGCAACGGGTTCGTATATTCGAGGTACAAATGGGATGTCGAACGGAATTGTACCCATGCTCCGAAATTTTGATGCCACGGCGCGTTACGTAGACCAAGGAGGAGGTAAACGAAAAGGGAGTTTTGCCATTTACTTAGAGCCTTGGCATGCTGATATTTTCCAATTCTTAGATTTGAAGAAAAATCACGGGAAAGAAGAGCTACGGGCGAGGGATTTGTTTTATGCCCTCTGGGTGCCCGACTTATTCATGAAGCGCGTTGAGGATAATGGAGATTGGTCTTTATTTTGCCCGAATGAAGCCCCTGGCCTGTATGATGAGTATGGTGAAAATTTCGAGCGATTGTACGAAAAATATGAAAAAGAAGGAAAGGCACGCAAAGTAATTAAGGCTCAAGAGCTGTGGTTCGAAATTTTGGAATCACAAATCGAGACGGGCACACCTTATATTCTTTATAAAGATGCGGCCAACAAAAAATCAAATCAAAAGAATTTAGGCACAATTCGCTCAAGTAATTTGTGTACTGAAATCATGGAGTATACAGCACCTGATGAGGTAGCCGTTTGTAATTTGGCCTCGATCGCACTACCCATGTTTGTAGATGATCAGGGGAGTTTTGATCACCAAAAGCTTTATGAAATCACCTATGTAGTTACCAAAAACCTCAATAAAGTAATAGATGTAAATTACTATCCCGTTAAAGAAGCGAAGTATTCTAATTTACGGCACCGCCCAATAGGTATTGGTGTACAAGGCTTGGCAGACGTATTTATTAAGATGAAACTGCCGTTTGATTCGGAGCAAGCGCGTCGATTGAATCAAGAAATTTTTGAGACGATTTACTTCGCAGCGGTCACCTGCTCCAAAGATCTAGCCCAAAAAGAGGGCCCTTACGAAACCTTCAAAGGTTCTCCAGCATCGAAAGGAATCTTACAATTTGATATGTGGGGTGTCACACCAGATACTAACCGTTGGGACTGGATCACGTTAAAGCAAGAAATTAGAAAGCATGGCCTGCGCAATTCGCTCTTGTTAGCTCCAATGCCGACCGCTTCTACCTCCCAAATTTTAGGTAATAATGAGTGTTTTGAGCCCTATACTTCCAATATTTATACCCGAAGGGTACTATCAGGAGAGTTTATTGTGGTAAATAAGCACTTGATGCGCGATCTTATTAATCTTGGACTTTGGGATGATACGATGAAAAACAAACTCATCGAGGCCAATGGTTCGGTACAAAATATTCCTGAAATACCGGAAGACTTAAAGCTAATTTACCGAACGGTATGGGAAATTTCCCAAAAGGCTATCATTGATATGGCAGCTGACCGCGGTGCATATATTGACCAAAGCCAGAGCATGAATGTCCATTTGCAAGATGCCAACTTTGGTAAGCTTACTTCCATGCATTTTTATGCTTGGAAAAAAGGCCTTAAAACAGGAATGTACTACTTAAGAACAAAAGCAGCTACTGATGCTATTAAGTTTACAGTAGATAAGGATAAAGTTAGTCAGCCTACTGCAGCTGAATTACAGGAGCAAAAGCAAGCTGATATGAGCTGCTCGCTGGATAATCCAGACGAATGCTTAGCTTGCGGTAGTTAATCTGTAATAAAGAAAATTAATGAAATTGGCAAAATTTGTTTAAATCTCTGATAAATTTGAACGAATTTTGCTAATTTTATTTAAAAATATAATTCCAATCTAAATATAGGGAAAGCTAAATTTCTGGCCACATAATTCCTATACCAACCAGTGCTGAATAGAGTAAAATACTTAAAACCATCTTTTTAAGATAGGGGTCAAGGTCTTGTGCATGTTGCAGCCGGCTTATTCTAATATTGATAATAAAAAACAGTGGGGCGCTTAATAAAAATAGATAATGCTGTAGCCTACCATTTGTTTTCAAAAAATAAGCACTCATACAAACTAAACCTATTATAATTAAAAACCATTGATATATAATGGCAAGATCTTTACCTATCCTAACAGGAATCGTTCGTTTATTGGCTAATTTATCAGAGTCTATGTCTCTGATATTGTTAATATTAAGTACCGTAACGGCAAATAATCCACTTGTAATTGCAGGTAGTATCAATTGGCTTTGAAAGGTACCCGCTTGCAGGTAATATGTACCGAGCACTGCTACTGGGCCAAAAAATATAAACACAAATAAATCCCCAAGCCCAG
>JAUIFR010000204.1 GCA_030430325.1 Bacteroidia bacterium
TCCCCTATATTTACCACCAAATTCTAATTCTACTAAATCAGCGTTTTTCACAATTCCATTATTTTTGGAATAGCTGGGATTGCAACCTTTACCTCCAGAGGCAATACGTGGCAAGGTAGAGAAATTCACACCCTGTTGCGCTAACATATATGCCGCAACACCTTCTAGCTCTTTTTCATCCATGCCTACACGTACAGCTTTAATAGCCTCATTCATAGCACTTGTCGTAATATCCACGGCACGTTGCACGAGTTTAATTTCTTCATAGTGCTTGATTTCACGCATTTTATTCAAGATATCCTGCAAAGGATAATACGATAACTTACTAGAAGGTAATTCTTGAAGAATTTTGCGTCTTTCCTTTTCACCTGCATAAACAAAATCAAGTAATAACTTATTATTACTAAGCTCAGGCTTATTTATTAACTCTTGGTTAACAATGTTTACCACTTCTTCAAGAGGCTTTCCGTTGGCTGCATCACGAATTTTATTATAAATGGCAAATGCGCCAGCATCAAAATTATCTGGAAAGTTCGTTTTATTCCTAAATGCCACTACCAATTCATGTAAATCTCCCTTAAGATTTGTATCCAATGTATTATCAGGGATATCATTAAAAAGGATTCGGTCAAACGAGTTAAAATTTATGGTTGTATTAAGGAATTCAGTACTTCTTAGAACTGTTTGCACACCAAATCGCTTTTTTGCCTGATCTATTCCCATATGCCCATTGCCTTGATTACTCTTGGGTTGAACATATAGAATTTCACCTTTAAATTTTTGCTCATCAGCAAAAATCAACAACATGGCATGAGGTTCATCAATACCAGTGAGGTAATACAAATCATCATCATAATGATAGGCACAAGATCCATTCTCAACGCAGGTAGAAGTAGGCGCTGAAAAAAATACTGCCACAGAGTTTCTAGGCAATAACAGCCTTACATCTTGCCTTCGCTGCCTATACATATCCCTATTGACAGCATAGCTATCAACAAGTATGATTAAAAGCATAAATAAAAGGCATGCTATTCTGATCTTATGAACCATCCCCCCATGCATTATACTTGCATTCCCTTAGCTCTGGCTTTCTTCAATACCGCCTTAATACCATTTTTATTAATTGTCCTTAATACTTTTGAAGACACTTTTAGGGTAACCCATCGATCTTCGCCAGGAATAAAAAACCGCTTAGTATGCAAATTTGGATAAAACTTTCTTTTAGTCTTATTATTTGCATGCGATACCCAATTTCCTACTCGAGGACGCTTTCCAGAAATTTCACAAACTTTTGACATAACTGTGCTATTAAAATTAAGAGGGCAAATATCGCAATAATTAGACTAAATAACAAAGTATACGCCCTACTTTTTAATTAAAAAGAACATTTACAAATACGTTGCAATAGTAGATTAATAATTTTAATTGTAATTGAAATTAAACGAAGGCATAAAAAAACGTTTGCAGAAGTACTACAAACGCTTTGGATTATGTTAGTTGGTAAGGGTTACACGTTAGACCATTTCTTTTTTGCCTCAAATATTCGGTTTAAATCTTGAATCAAGGCTACGGGTTCTGCCTGAACCATATAGTTGTGATTGAAGTAAGTTGATTTAATTTCTTTATCTTCATCTATAATATAAATAGCGGGCACAGGCAAGTTCCATTCACCATTTGCATTTAGCCTTTCTAAATCGATCATCATTTTTTCACGATAAATTTTAATAAGCTCTTGTGGCAACTCATAACAAACGTCATAGGCTTTCATCACATTTTGATTATGATCACTTAATACTTCAAAGTCTAAACCCATATTATGAATGATCGTTGAACCATAACTAATATCCTGCGGAATAATGGTAAGTATAGAGGCATTATACTTTTTAAATTCTTCCCAAACACGTTGCATGGCCTTGAGCTCAATGGTACAAAATGGACACCACTCCCCTCTCGAAAAATACAAAATTACAGGCCCTTTATCCAGGTAATCATAAAGGCTAACCATTTTTCCTTCTGAACTTGGTAAAGTAAAATTTGGTGCTACTGTGCCGCTTGCTAATCCTTGAATACTTCCATTGGAGGCATTAAAAATACTATCCATTATTACTTGCTGCACCTGCTCCGAAAGTTGATCCTGTTGCAATAAGTCATCAATTTCCCCTTGTACTGTTATCATTTTAGTTCATTTTAATTATTGTGTAACTTAATTTTCCCTGCGACATCCAACAATCGATCTACTTAAAGTTTAAAATTACAATGGGGCGAATATTGTTCCTATCAGTAAAAGTTGATAAACCTACAGTGTACGTTTATTAAAAAATTTCTATCAAACTCCATTGACAAAAACTCAATTCAATCTTGCAGCAAACTGACAATTAATATTGTATAAATATAAAGTTAGGTAGTGAACGATTATTAAATTCAATAAAATCATATATATAAGGTAACATTTTTCAATAAAAGGACACTTACTTAATAGGAATACAATTAAAATTATCTAAAGAAACTTAAAAAATTATGTCATTATTTAAATCAAAAAATCCTGCACTAAAAGCAGATATATTTACGAAACTAGAGCAATCAACGGAAGTATCGGATGTCATGACGCTTCAAGGTACCGTTAATAAAACTGGAGTGCTTGGGCTAATCGTGTTTTTGTGTGCCATGGTAACTTGGAGCATCTTTCAAACAAACCCCAATCATGAGTATTTACTTCCAATCATGTTAGGTGGATCTATATTGGCTTTTGTGTTAGCTATTATTGTTATAGTGAAAAAAACTACTGCACCAATCCTTGCACCTGCATACTGTGCTTTGCAAGGCTTCGTATTAGGTGGAATATCTGCATTTATGAACGATATATTTCCTGGTATTGTCATTCAAGCCCTCATTTTGACTTTTGGAATACTGTTTAGCTTAATTCTAATATACCGGATGGGTTTAATTAGGGCTACAGAAAACTTTAAATTAATTATTGCTTCAGCTACTTCAGGCGTTGCTATTTACTATTTGGCTTCAATAGCAGGGGTCTTCATTGGTTATGAGTTGCCATTTATTCATGAAAGTTCCACAAGTGGTATTATTTTCTCCGTTGTAGTTGTTGTAATTGCAGCCCTAAACCTTGTGGTCGATTTTGATTTTATAGAACAGGGAGCAGCAGCCAAAGCTCCAAAATATATGGAGTGGTATGGTGCATTTGGTCTTATGGTCACACTGATTTGGTTGTATCTTGAACTACTAAGACTAATGGCGAAATTAAGAAGATAAACTTCACCTATACATTTAATTTACATGAAGTCAAATTTTAAAAATTTGAAACCTTTATAGCAATTTAAACGTATACTAAATAAGTACATGTCAATTTAATATAAAATTGGTACATCTAGAGTTGACACATGATTTGAAAAATTAATAAAAATAAGGTATTTTTGGGTGCTTTTTTGAGACCGAACCGGTTAACGTGTTTTGATCCTTTAGGTTAAGTTTTACTATTAAATTATAGATAATGGAAGTAAAAGAGATTGATATTCCTCAAACAAGAGCTTTTTCTGCATTTGATAAAATCAGCGAACTGGGCCATGAACAAATCGTATATTGCCATGATGAATTTACTGGTTTAAAGGCCATCATCGCTATTCATAATACGGTGTTAGGTCCTGCTTTAGGAGGTACCAGAATGTGGAATTATAATTCGGATGAAGAGGCTTTGATCGACGTACTTCGTTTATCTCGTGGAATGACCTTTAAAGCAGCCATCTCTGGACTAAACCTCGGAGGTGGTAAAGCGGTCATTATCGGTGATGCAAAGAAATTGAAGTCCGAAGCATTTATGCGCCGATTTGGAAGGTTTGTAGAAAGTTTGGGTGGAAAGTACATTACAGCAGAGGATGTCAACATGAAAACTCGGGACATGGAGTATATTGCCATGGAAACGAAACATGTAACCGGAAAACCTGAATGGATGGGCGGAGGAGGAGATCCATCACCCGTAACAGCTTACGGTACATACCTTGGGATGAAAGCCGCGGCCAAAAAAGTATATGGGAAAGACAGCCTTACCGGAAAAAAAGTAGCTGTTCAGGGAGTTGGCCAGGTTGGAAGCTTCTTGGTAGGGCATCTTATGAAGGAGGGCGCAAAAGTATATGTAACAGATATTTCAAATACCAAACTTGAGCAACTTTCAAAGGAACATGCCGTAGAGGTAGTTGAAATGGAAGCCATTTATGACCTTGATATTGATATTTATGCTCCTTGTGCACTTGGTGCAACTATTAATGATGGTACATTAGGACGTTTAAAGTGTAGTATTGTAGCTGGAGCTGCCAATAATCAATTAGCAGACGAGAAACGTCATGGTCAAATGCTTATTGATCAAGGAATAGTATATGCTCCTGACTTTTTGATTAATGCGGGCGGGCTAATCAATGTATATTCAGAGTACCTTGGTAATTATAATAGGAACTTGGCCCATAGCCAAGCGGAGAAAATTTACGATACCTGTTTGGATATATTAAATGTAGCTACGCAGGAGGGAATTACCAGCCAAGATGCAGCCATGAGGCTAGCCCAAGAGCGTATTGATGCCATTGGCAAAGTCCAGTTAGGTTATTAATTGAATGAAATTGGTAAAATTTATTGAATTTATAGGTAAATTGTAGGTAATTTACTGTTCTGTTTCAGTCTCAATGGTAATATACTTGAATGGATACTGCCGCAGCACTTTTTTTAGCTCTAATTTTATCCTAATTATTTGATCCAATGCCTGGATATCGTTCAATTGTACCTGTGCCGTAAAAACATGCTGTGCACCATCTAATGACCAGGCTTGAATCTGCTTGACTGAGTTAACTCCTTTGATATTTAACAGTTGCTGTTTAATATCTTGCAAATTTATATCCAATGGTACACCTTGCAAAAATAGGTAAAGTGTCTCTTTTAATCTTTTACCTACACCCCAAAGAATATAGGCCATAATGAGTATGGAAAGCAAAGGATCCAAATAATTATTCTGGTAAAATTTTAACGTAATGGCCACCACAAGCACCGCTAACCACCCCAACACATCTTCTAGCAAATGCCACGAAATTACTTTTTCATTAAGCGAAAGACCACTGCTTAATCTCCAAGCCGCAAAGCCATTCACTAAAATTCCAATAATGGCAAATACGATCATGCCATCCGCATTGGACGGCTCCGGCTCTAAAATCCTATCCACCGATGCTACAATGACAAAAATTGCTCCCAAAATCAATACAATCCCGTTAATCAGTGCCCCTAATAATGAGAACCGCATATAACCTAATGAAAATTTACGATCTGCCGCCTGCTTAGACTTCTTTTCTAAATACCAGGCAATACCTAGGGACAAGCTATCACCTAGGTCATGAACGGCATCCGAGAGAATCGCCATGCTATTTACATATAGCCCACCAATAATTTCAAAAAGAGCAAAGGCCAAATTAAGAAAAAAGGCAAGCCGAAGGTTATTGCCCGCATGATGATGATGTTTACCCATGCCGCAAGGTACGATTTATCCTTAATTAAATCATCAACTTAAAATGAGATATGTTACATAAATTCTGTTGTTAGGGTTTCCTTTCATCATTATTTTATTTTTCTTCCGAAAAAGTGTTTGATTTTAATTGATCGGAAGGAACAGGCAAGCCCCTTTCATTTTTATAGAGAAGCTCTTCGTGCCAGTTTCAAATGAATAGAATAATAGATTAACGAAACTTGATTAATTTTTTAAGTTTTACTATATTATTCAATATATTTAGCAAATTACATTGAATAATTGATGATTATTAAAAAAAATGGGTTGGTATTGGTCAATCTATATTTGAAGTTTCTATTAGCTTTGGAAATTAGGGCTCCCAGTCTTCTCTTTTATTCATATGTTTCCCTGTATTGGCATAATGATAGGAGCAATTTTTAATAGCACCTTGAGATAAATCAACTTGATAGCCCATATAACTGCTACTTGCACAAGAAATATTCATGAATGAGAATTGATATAAAAAAGGATAAGCTGATCCGCTATTATGGATGCTCCAGGAACCTAAATTGGGGGTTTCTTCAATAGAACCAATTAAATACTGCATTTAATTCAAGTTAAATAATAAAAAATTGGTTCTATATAGATGTAGTTATCTATATACTTCATGTCTGATTTAGTTTTAATGTTAAGGTTTAGGTGAGGTTTTTATTATTTTATTAAATAGTTAGTTTATAAATCTACGTTATAATTATTTATGCATATTTTATAATTTGTGATAAATTCATTAAAGTGTTGAGTAACTTATTTTATTGAAAATCAATAAATTATTACTTTTGATTTAAATCTAAATAAATATCAATATTATAAGTTTCTTGTGCATAATCTTGCAGTTCTGAAATCACATCTATTTGTTCTTGACTTGGCCATTCTGGTATTTGAAGTTGTAAAACACTTTCATTGATTGCAAGGTTATCACTTTGTGCTTGTCCCATTGCATCAATTCTTGATTTCAAGTTAGACCTTACTTGGCTCATATTATTTAAATAATCTTCCGTTGTTAAATCCATCTCTGAAATATTAATAGCTGTGCCAGATTCAGAATCAAAGTGCTCAAACATATCTAGACGACCTGGTTCTTCAAATATTTCTAGTGCTTTATCCATTCCATAATCTAATATGGTATTCAATACAACTTCATAAAAATGTTCTCCAGGCTCATAAGGGGTATCATCTAATAATTCCTCAATCAAGGCACTACTATAATTTTCTGTTGCTGCATTCAATATTTTAACTACTTCAGGATCTAAATCCTTAAAAAGCCTAGCCTTATATAATCCAAAACTTATTAGTGTCTCTGCTGCAGGAACCACCATATCAATTATTCCTTCAGATGAAGATATATCATAATTTTCCCCTTGAATTCCCTCATGAACCATTACATTTGCACCTCCTGCTAAAGCCGCTAAACTTAATATCTTATAAATTTTATCTGCTTTCAAAACTGCTCCACCTATTGGTAATGTAACTAGTGTACTTACTATATCAGCCGTTTGTTCAGAATGTTCTATATATGCCTTAAATTTATCCAAACTTTCTTTACGAGCCACAGAAAGTCTTTCATATTCATCATTTTCTATATTTCCATCTTTCTGAGCATCTTGAATTTCACCATATTGAATTGCATCTGCCAATTCTGAAGAATATTTTGGTCCTATCAAATCACTGATTAAAAATGAAAGCCATCCACCACCATGATCTCTATTTTCATTACGTTTAATATTTAAAACTTCAGATATTTTATATATCTTTTTCAAAGGTGGTTGAGATTTATTTTTACACCACATGTTTACGGTAACTGTA
>JAUIFR010000205.1 GCA_030430325.1 Bacteroidia bacterium
TGATAATCAAACAGAATTACGTTGGGAAAAATTTAATGGTAAATATTACCCTTATCAGCATACAAATTATATTGGAGGAGCGGCTCCTGATATTGGCATTGGTGGAGGAGGGATTGGTAAAATAGGTAAAGGATACAAATTTGTTAAAAAAATAGGCAGTAAATATAATCAATACAGTAAAGTTGTAAAAGCAGGCAAATTACCTGGTCATGCTAGGGCAGAATACGTTAAAATAATAAATAATAAGGGCAAATTGATACGTATGTACAAAGATACTTATAAAATTGATGGTAAATTTTATCATAGATCTGTTAAAAAGCCAAATTTTCCGGGTACAAGTAAATATTCATACTAAAATAATTATGAGATCAGAAATATTTGAAGAATTTATCCATAAAGGTATAGATGTAAGTAACTTCCTTACTCAAATTCAAAGTGAAATAAATGAGTTTATTCGAACAAAGCAGATTGATGGTGCATCCAGCATAATAAGTGTTGAGGGAAAGCTTAAAGACGTTAGTTCTGAAGACTTCATTACCTTATTTACTATTTATATTGAGGGGGAAATTGGTGAGTGGGAACTGAGTTATATTTTACAGTGGCTTGAAATGATTGAACCAGAATTTAATGCTGTACAAGAAGAAATTGTTTCAGTCTTTTCAACTCCTGAGATTAATTATCCAATTTCAAAGAAAAATATTGAAGAAGCTATAAAAGTATTGAGAGGAGAAAAAAAAGAAGGAAGCTTTGAAGGGAAATATGATCCGAATAATTATAGTTCAAAATTGGTTATTAATTTGGGTTAGGGGAAAATGTAAAGCAAATACTACGAACGCTTTTAAAAGGTTGCAGGCGCACATTATATGTATACTATAGAGCTTATCTTACTCCAAAATAAAATGAAAACGTCAATAAAAAAAGATATAGAAAAGCAATACATAGAGGCAGTTAATTTATACGAGGTAGATATTAAGGAGGATAATGTATCGCCTGATATATTTATCAATCTAGCTTTTATATATTGGGAGTTTGCAACTGAGCAAATTGAATTTAACATTCCAAATAATATTCCTGAAGAATGGAGTTTAATTGGTGGCAAAAGGTTTAATGTTATAATAGATATTGGTTTAGAGAAGTATACTGATAATTTGGAATTAAAGTTCTGGAAAAGGTATTTTGCATACCGATTACATTTTATTGAATTCTCACGATCAGAATGTGAGCAAATGATTAAGGAGCACCCTGAATCAGAAAGTTTGATTCCATATTTCTATTTGTATTTGTTTGATAAAGTAAAATTCAAACATCAAAGAGATCTACTAATTGAGTTGTGTAATACGATGCCAACAGCAAAGTTTAATTATATTAAATCAATAATAAATTAGCTTAAATTGAAGTAAAAACATTCTACAGGGCTTACCCAGTGGTAGTTTAATAAATATAACCTTGTACTAGCCGGCTATAACGTTGGCTAGTTTTTTTAGTTTGCATTGCTAAAATACCCCTCTAAATTAGTAATCTTATACTGAAAATAGGGGCTCCTGATTCTGTAGTGCACCTCAAAACCCAGCTGAATGAGTATATTGATATAACGATGGGCCGTTTTCTCATGTACCTTCAGGTGCTCAGCAATCTCGTTGATGGCTCTATATTCATTGAGGTAGGCAATGAGCTTAAATAACCGTTTGATTTTGTTGTTTTTAAAGGGCTCAGATCTATTTTCTCTTTTCCAGGTACTTTTGGCGTTTAATTCACTAAAATATTCAAAACTAGATTGGTGCATGGCATTTTAATTTATTGTGTTAAATATACGCAAATATGAAATGAATCGCAATACATTCTCTAAAATGATGTCCTTTTTTATTATGTAAGAATATCTACCGGTTTTGTTACTGGTACGTAATATTTTGGCGAAATAACTAGTTAACTGACTAATTTAGTCGTTCTTGGTAAATACCCCTTTTTTATAAGGTACACTTATCAATCAATTTTGCTACTGCAACGTATTATGTTGGGGAAATAACCGGTTAAATATCCTTCCAAATTAAACGTACAATTTTCTTGATTTAGTAAAAGATTTTGAGTTATTTTCTCTTCATTTCAGATGGTTTCTGTTTGTTTTTCGAAACCTGTTGCTAATTTGTTGCTAAAAAATCATAACACATTGATTTACAACTCAATTATACTTTCTGTATTGGGGGAAAGTGATAGATGAACGCAAATATTTTTGATGGTATTTTTTTAATAGTTATATCTTGATTTCCTTCTATTTTTGGCGCTTTAGAGTAGTTTTATTGTATTTTATCGTGTTTTTTTCTTGGTTTAGTGCAATTTTTTGAAGTCTATTTGCCGAGCTGTCTGATTTGCGATTCAGAAAATCTTGGGTTTCTAAATCAAAACTGCCCTTGAGTAGGAGTAGGGTAGATGTTACCAAAAAAAGCTTACCCACAAAAAAACCACTTACAGAAATTAATCCATAAGTGGTTAACGGTAAGCGCAGACCCGGAGGGATTCGAACCCCCAACCTCCTGATCCGTAGTCAGGTGCACTATCCAGTTATGCTACGGGTCTTTCAAAAAACCAAGTTTTACCTGTTTTTGAGGGGACAAATTTAAAGAATTCTTGCACGTTTTAAAACATTCCTCCACATCTTTTTTTAAAAAATACTATCTTTGCCTCAAAATTAATTTTGAAATAATGAAAAACATCTGTTTGAGTGTATTGTGGAGTGGGCTGTTGTTGAGCACAACCATGTTATGGGCACAAAAAGAAAAATCATCTTATGACTATACGCAGCCTGATATTCCGGGCAGCCTAGATCTTGAGTTTGGCATTACCTTCCAAAATAGAGCCCCTGAATCCATGGCTTTAGCACCTTTAGGGTCAAGAGTATTTGGTGTAAGTTATATGCACCACATTCAAATTGGTAAATCTGGTTTACACTTTTCACCAGGCATAGGTGTGAATTCGGAGAAATACTATTACCGTAATAAAACGGTATTAATCATTGAGGCAGATGAGGTTACTGGAGAAAATATAACTTCAGCTGTCGCTGCATCAGCTATTTATGGTGATGATATTAAAAAAACGGTTTTAGCCATAAATTACCTTGAAATTCCCCTAGAGCTAAGATATTATTTTAACAAAGATGATCAAAAGCGAAGCTTCTATCTAGGTGTTGGGGGTAAAATTGGCTGGAAGTATAGTTCACATATGAAAATAAAGTATCGTGAAGACGGGCAAACAAAAATGATAAAGGATAAGCAAAAGTTCCATTTAAATGATTTTCGATATGGGGGGCAAGTTCGAGTTGGATATGGAATTATTGGGGCATATGGTTATATGGCATTTTCTGAGTTATTTAAAACAGGTAAAGCACCAGAACAAATTTCAATAAATACTTGGAATGTTGGGCTAACCTTATCTTTATTTTAGTATTATGAAAACGGAATCCAGCAAAGCGCTCTTTGATGCTGCTCAACATGTAATTCCTGGAGGTGTAAACTCACCCGTACGAGCCTTTAAAAGCGTTGGAGGGCAGCCATTATTTATAAAAAAAGCGGATGGAGCTTACCTTACTGATCAAGATGGCAATGATTATATTGAATTAATCAATTCATGGGGTCCCATGTTATTTGGGCATAATCATCCTCATATCTGCTGTGCCGTATCAAATGCTATTGAAAATTCCCTTTCTTTTGGTGCTCCTAATGCAGCAGAGGTAAAAATGGCTGAAAAAATTGTTGAATTTGTTCCTTCTATCGAGAAAGTGAGGATGGTTAATTCTGGTACGGAGGCAACGATGTCAGCCATACGCTTGGCACGCGGATTTACAAAAAAAGAAAAAATCATTAAGCTGACAGGTTGCTATCATGGACATGGAGACTCCTTTTTGATTGCGGCAGGGAGTGGTGCGCTTACTACGGGTGTTCCGGATAGTGCGGGTGTTACCTGGGGAGCTGCAAAAGATACATTATTAGCAGATTTTAATAATATTGATCAGGTTGAGGCGCTTACCCGCCAACATCCAGGAGAAATAGCAGCGCTTATCTTAGAACCAGTAGCAGGAAATATGGGATGCGTGTTACCTAATCCGGGTTACCTAGAAGCTTTGAGGCAAATTTGTGACCGAGAACAGATCGTACTCATTTTTGATGAGGTAATGACTGGTTTCCGCCTGGCTAAAGGAGGCGCACAAGAGCTATTTGGTGTAATGCCTGATCTCACAACACTCGGTAAAATTATTGGAGGGGGCATGCCAGTGGGTGCCTTTGGTGGTAAGTCTGAGATTATGGATTGTATTTCACCCGTTGGGGATGTTTATCAGGCAGGTACATTGTCGGGTAACCCTGTAGCGATGGCAGCGGGATTGGCTATGTTAGAATTAATTGAGCAAAATAGTTCGAGCCTGTATCAAGATTTAGAGAGAATAACTACTCATATAGTAAATAGCATTCAATCATTTATTGATCAGCATCAACTGCCTTGCACGTTGAACCAAGTTGGCTCCATGTATAGCTTATTTTTTACATCACAAAAGGTCGTAGATTTTGAGTCTGCAAAGTCAACTGATTTGGAGAAGTTTAAGCAGTATTTTCAGCTCATGCTCAATTTGGGTATCTATCTTGCCCCATCGCAATTTGAATCTTTGTTTATATCTACGGCCATTACGGATCAATTGGCCGATAAAATTATTAGTTCAAACGAAAAAGCGCTAGGATTGGTGTTTGAGTTAGAGACGAGCCAACCGGCATGAAATACATCGCACTGCTGCGCGGGATCAATGTAAGTGGTCAGAAAAAGATAAAAATGGCCGAGCTTCGCCAACAACTGGAGCTACATGGCTTTAAGCAAGTCAAAACCTATATTCAAAGTGGAAATATACTGTTTGAAGCAGCCGAGGCATCTGCAGATGACCTTGCAAAAGAAATAAAAGGACTTATACAATCACATTATGGGTATAAAGTGAGCGTATTTGTTTTATCACCTGATCAATTGGCAGCAATCATTCAACATAATCCATTTGTGCCTCAGCATAATGATATGCTTAACCGTGTATTTGGTGCCGTACTTTCATCTGAAGTTGACCAATCTTCATTAGATGATCTGAAGAAATATATGGCGCAGGATGATAAAATGTATGCGCATCAACAATACCTCTACTTTGTGGTGCCAAATGGTATGGGTAAATCCAAGCTTACTAATAATGTCATCGAGCGGGTATTAAAAGCAAAAGCAACGACTCGAAACTGGAACACTATGTTGAAATTAGAAGCGCTTCTGAGTGAAATGGATTAGTTTTGTGTGTAAAGTCTATTTTTTGAATGTCTTTTGCTAATTATATTCAAAATATTAAAAAATTTGACTGATTTTTGCAAAATTCATTTAAAAAAGTCAAAAACTCATAAAATAAAAAAAGCCCAGCGTCTCTGGGCAATTTTTTTAAAACCAATAAAACAATATAAACCTAAAATTTAATTATTAGTAGCAAGAATTGGTAAATGGTCATCAAGAAAATTTGAAAAAAAAAGAAAATATGGTATTTAATTTATAAATAGCTCACCTACAATAATATATGGCAATTATTTTTTTTGGAAAAAGAATAAAATTTCCCTTAAGCTATTAGTTTTTTAAAAATATTATCATCAAAATTTAACTGCGCAAGATCTTTGCCTAGTGCCTACCCACCTTTGTATCATCATAATCAAAATACTCCTCTAGCTTAAAAGGAAGAGCTGTGGTAAAAGTTACGCCGCCACGGAGTGTCAGGAAGAGGTCGGTAGGGATACGCTCCCTATCGGATAGAATTTGCAGAGGCACCGAAATACCGCTCAGTGAAGTAAAGTAGGGAAGCGCATTTATAGCCTGGCTGTTCTGAAGTTCAGAAAGTCTCGGTTCGAATCCGGGGAGGGGTACAGGGTTCCACTAATTAGGAACAGACGTTCTTTAAAATATGTGCGTAAGCACAAAAGATGGTTAAGCACTGGCTAGAAAAAGACCTGCCTGAAGTTTCTGTATAGCTTCAGAGTGTCCTGATGCATTGCATCTTGATATGCTGCTTTTTCAGTTAGTATTAATCACCACTGTCGGTCAAGGGTTCGAATCCCTTTCACATTATTTATAATGTGATAGCTCAGTAGGTTAGAGCAGCAGAAGTTGTAGGTTCGATTCCTACTCCCTTAAGCAGGGATAGCTCAATGGTAGAGCACTGGATTGTTAACCCAGGTTAAATTTCAGGCCAAAAACCTGATATACAAGCTGATCACTTACAAAACTGATCGATTTGGAAGTAGCCTAGACAGGCCGCTTGATCTAAATCAGTAGGATTTCCTACTAATGTAGATGGAGCAGCCGATGACTAGCCTGCATAATAAGGATACCGCTACGTGGTATGCATGAACTTTTGCTTCGAAAAGGGTTTGTAGCATTGACCCAGTCAAGATTACAAATCAAGGACGGATTAAAACTTCATGCATCAACGAAGCTTAATTAGAGGTGCCGCTAGGCCATTGGTGCTTGATAGGCCGCTTCCATTTTTTATGAAATTTATGAAGATATAACGATGAAACACATACGAATATTTGCTAGAAACGATTGGAGTATGACTTTTGTAAAATATTAGAAAAGTACAATTTGAGTTAGACTACCGAGGCGGAAGCCGGAGGTACCGACCGTAGGTCTTGTTGGCCAGCCGCTAGCGGCTGGGTCCGAAGGACGGAACCCAAAAGCAGCCCGGCCTGAAAGATAGTTGTTATCTTTCAGGCAACTCCCAAAAAGAAAAATCAAAAATATTGAATGTAATTAGCAAAATATGATTAAAAATTATCTTATACTAGTAAAAAATCTTGAATTTTGGATAAAAATCAAACAATAGTATAATTATAAATTAAAAACCTGATAACTAAATTTAATAAAAATAATAAGAATAGAATATTAAAAAAGTACAAAATAAATAATTCTAATTTAGTAAAAAGAAAAATTCTGTACTAGAAATTAGTTTGAAGAAAAAAAGTAAAAAGATATAGTTGATATGAATCAATAAAAAAGAGAAAATCAAATGCAAAATTAATAACTATCTTATCTATCACAAAACATAAAAAAGGACAAATATGCAAAAAGGTAAATTCAAATAAATAAAGAGTCAATAGTAAGCTCATTAAATAAATAACAAAGACATAGGTCCCAAAAATTCAAATTGATAAGTGATAAAAATAACAAATGTTCTAACCTAATCAATAAGGAATTGAAAAATTTCGAATAATAAATAACTAAAAATAATTAAATAAAAATAACGATGAAACGCATACGAATAAATGAAGGCAAAATCGGAATGGTTTGCCAGAAA
>JAUIFR010000206.1 GCA_030430325.1 Bacteroidia bacterium
GCTCGGCGCCTCTTGTGATTGGAACCGCACGCGATTTACGATGGAGGAAAAACTCTCCACTTCCGTAACCAAAATTTTCGTAGAACTATATGAGAAAGGGCTCATCTACCGTGGTGAGCGTATGGTAAACTGGGATCCAGTAGGGCTTACAGCTGTGTCTGATGAGGAAGTGTTCCACAAAGAGGTAAATTCTAAATTATACCATATTCGCTATGCCGTTGAGGGCTCTGATGAATCTATAACGATTGCTACGGTTCGGCCAGAGACCATCATGGGTGATTCAGCCATTTGTGTACACCCGCAAGATGAGCGGTATCAGCACCTCAAAGGCAAAAAAGCTATTGTACCGCTAATCGGACGTGTCATACCGATCATAGAGGACGAATACGTGAGCATGGAATTCGGAACAGGCTGCCTAAAAGTCACTCCGGCTCATGATATCAACGACTTTGAGCTGGGCCAAAAGCATAAACTCGAAACCATTGATATTTTTAATGAGGATGGCACACTGAATGAGCAAGCCCAAATTTATATTGGAGAAGATCGCTTTAAAGCAAGAAAATTAGTTGCTGCTCAACTTGAACAGGAAGGCCACCTCCTACAAGTAGAGGAATATAAAAATAATGTGGGTTACTCCGAGCGGACTAACGCAGTGATCGAGCCTCGTTTATCGAAGCAGTGGTTTGTAAGCATGAAGGACCTTGCCGCTCCGGCACTCCAAGTAGTTAAAGATGACCAAGTTAAGCTACATCCAGCCAAATTCAAGAATATGTACAGCGTTTGGATGGAAAATATACGTGACTGGTGTATTTCCCGACAATTGTGGTGGGGGCATCGCATCCCAGCCTATTATCTACCAAATGGCACTATCATTGTAGCCGAAACCATCGATCAGGCGCTAAAGCAAGCGCAAGAGCAGGACAACAATATTACATTATCTGATTTAAAACAAGATCAGGATGTACTCGATACGTGGTTTTCGTCATGGTTATGGCCAATTTCAGTATTTGATGGCATTTTAGCTCCTGACAACGAAGATATTAACTATTATTACCCCACTCGTGACCTAGTAACAGCCCCTGAGATCCTATTTTTCTGGGTAGCACGCATGATTATGGCTGGGCAACAGTTTAGAGGAGAAATTCCGTTTAAAGATGTATACCTGACGGGCATCGTCCGTGATAAAAAAGGCCGTAAAATGTCAAAACAGCTCGGTAATTCGCCAGATCCGTTGGCGTTAATACAAGATTACGGAGCGGATGGAGTGCGTACTGGGATGCTATTTAGCTCACCAGCAGGGAATGACTTGCTTTTTGATATTAAGCTTTGTGAACAAGGGCGTAACTTCTCCAATAAAATTTGGAACGCCTTCAGATTAATTCAAAGTTGGGAGACAAGCGATGAGGCCGAAAACAAGCATGATATTGCCATAACATGGATAAAAGCCCGATTTAATGAGGTACTGGAAGAGATTGAGGATCACTTCCGTAAATTTAGAATTTCGGATGCCTTGATGAGCATTTATAAATTCTTTTGGGAAGATTTTTGTGCTTGGTATCTGGAGATGGTCAAGCCAGCGTTTGGCACGAAAATGTCCAGTGAGCTCAAGACGGAATCCATTATCATGTTTGAGCAAATACTTAAAGTATTGCACCCATTCATGCCATTTATTACCGAAGAAATTTGGCATTTATTATCCGATAGAGCGGAGCAGGAATGTATAATAGTTGCCGCATGGCCTGAAAAATTTGCCCAAGCTAATAAAAAAATATTAACAGATGCACAAGAAGCATTTCAGCTGATTACACAGTTGCGAAATTTACGCAATCAGCATCATGTATCTCCAAAAGAAGAAATCCCACTTTATGTTAAATCAGATACTGAACTGAGCTTTCAGGATTTTAATCCATACCTCATTAAGCTGGCCAAACTTTCTTCATTTGAGGTTGGTCAAACCCCGCCAGAGGCATATCAGCAGTTTGCCCTAGGTAAATATGAATGCTATATTGAGTTAGCAAAGGATGAGGACCCAGCCACTCAAAAGCAAAAATTAGAAGAGGAGCTTGCTTATACCAAAGGCTTTTTGAATGCCGTTCAAAAGAAACTTAGCAATGAGCGTTTTGTATCCAATGCTCCTGCTCAAGTGGTGGAGAAAGAACGCAAAAAAAAGGAGGATGCCGAGCAAAAGATAAAAATACTTATCGAGAGTTTAGCGGATTTATAAGTTAATTTGGTGATTCCTGCCAAACGAAAAACACGTAAAACACTTTAGCAACCTATCTCATGATTTGTACTTTATTGATGAAATTTATTAGTAAAGTGCAATATTGTTGTGAATTTGCTCTGTTTTTTGCACAAAACAAAGAATTGCTTCTTTAAAAAATACAATGGCTTTCTTTAAACATTATTCGCAATAATTAGGCACTGGGCTCAGGAAACCTGAACCTACAAACTTATTTTTTTATTTTTCTAACAATCATAGGTGTAATTTTATATCTTTTGTTTAATCATCAAGGCTTGCATCAATAAAAGCTTAATATTCATCCCTTTAAGGTACCTATTTTTTTTGATATAATGATTGTTAATTTAGTATTTAATGTTATTATTTAATAAATATTTAAAAATAATTTAGTTTTTAGGGTAACATTTTATCCATTTATGGCATTAATGAACAGATGGGGCTATCATACATATGATATACTCATCTGTAACCTATTTAATGATTACCAACTAAATATTAGAAGAGAATGAAAAAAACGACCTTATTTATACCACATATTCTATTTGTGGTACTTGCATTTAACTGCTTAATGGTATTTGCTAATTATCCTGAGGAATTTATTTTTGACCACCCTGTAAACTCCCAATTGATACCCCCATCTGCTAATGCAGCAGCGCTTGGTCAATATGGGTTTTCTGAAGCAAATTTATATAGCGGTACTGTTCAATTTAGTATACCAATTTATACCATCAAAAATGGCGATATTAGTGTTCCCATATCAATGAGCTACAACCACGCAGGCTTAAAAGTAGATGAAAGAGCTACTTGGGTCGGCTTAGGATGGACCATGCAAGCGGGGGGTGTAATTACAAAAGTAGTTAGGGGTCTAGATGACGAGTCACCGACAGGCTATTATTTTACAAGTGAATACTATGATTTTCCAGATCCAACAAAGAACAATCCTTCAAACTTGGAAAATGAGCTTAGTATTACGGAAAAACTAAAATTCTCAGCTGGGGAGCTTGATGGTGCTCAAGATATCTATTACTATAATTTTAATGGAATTTCAGGCAAATTCATTTGGACACATGATGGGTTTAACCCGCATTATTCATCACAGTATCGTAATGAGAGTCAAAAGTCCAATAAAATCAAGGGTTTTGGATTTTCAGCATAGCAGCGCTATGGTGAAAATTCAAGAATTCGTAAATGCTTGATTTTGAAGGAATTTTGGGTTGAAATAGATAGGGTGGTGAATAATGCGGGTTAAATCTTATTCTCACCAAGATATTAGCATCAATCCAAATGGTTTGGGAGGTTGGGAGATTATAGATAACCAAGGAGTAAAGTATATTTTTGGAGTTAATGAAAATAAGAATGCACTAGAAGAATCCCATGTAGAACTTGTATGTAATCAAGGGTATGAAAATTTTCAAAACTATACAAGCGCATGGCATTTACTTGAAATAATCTCCCCAAATGGGAAGAAGATTAGTTTTAATTATCAGCTTGCCAGTACCAATGTAATGCCGACAAAAAGCCATTCTAGAAGTATAAGAACTCTCGCAGCCAATCAATGTCAAATACAATGGGATCAAATCTGTGAAACTACAATTCCTGTACTCAAGACCCAACAACTAACTTCAATCGAGTGGGATCATGGAAAAGTCAATTTTACGGCTAATACAGAACGACTTGATGTACCAAGTATCAACGAGGCCAAAATGAATCAACTTGATGCGGTTCGAATTGTTGATAGTAAAGATAGCTTGATAAAAGAATACAAACTGACCTATTCTTACTTGGGCAGTTTAGCTCCTCAGAGTAAAAAACATTTATTATTAAAAAGTATTCAGGAAAGAGGAGTATTAAACGAAAAACCTGCTTATCTGTTCAATTATTACGATGAAGATGCAAGTGGGCTTGGTTCAAATTATGCACAAGATCATTGGGGGTTTTATAATGGATATAACTCTAACAATAACTTAATCCCGAAAAATATTAAAAATAGCCTATATGATTTATTATTTAAAGACTGTGCGAACAGAGAACCTAGTTTTGAGCATGCATTAATCGGACAACTTAAAGAAGTTACATTCCCAACAGGAGGCAAAAATAGTTATGAGTATGAACCGCATCAAGCTGGATATATCCAAGATAAACTGGTTAATGATAAAGTTACAGCAACAAAAAATAGCATAGCCAAGGTCTCCAACTTAGAGCCATTAAATACTGGTTTCAAAGAAGACTATAAAACAATTGATATAAACTATAATCAAACAGTTAAAATTAAATACAAGGTCAGCACCAATGGTTATCCTATTGCACTAGATCCACCAACGGTCAAAATCACCAATTTGGAAACCAATGAAATCATTTTTTCAGATTATAGTGATAGTGAAAAAGAAGAGGTAATCCTTTTAGAATTAGAAGAAGGAGCATATGAATTGCTTGCATCTGTGATGGACAAAGGAGCTACGGCATTAATTGAAATGAACTATATGGAGCAAATAGGAATTACTAACATACGAGAGGTTGGAGGGGTTCGGTTAAAAAAACAAGTATTAACAGTGAATGGGGAGGTGCAAATTTTATCCTATAAATATTTAATGGATAAAAATACCTCAAGTGGGGTTTTGAGCTTCGAGCCTTATTATGAGTATAAAAGCGGAAAGGTTCACGCAGAACATTATAAAGATTTACCTACTGAATGTAGTTTTAGAACTAGAAAAGGAATCAGTATCAACCCATTAGCACATGATGGAGCTCATATAGGTTATAGAAGAGTAAAAGTTTCTTATGGGAGTAATGCAGAAAATGGATCTACCGACTATCATTTCTCTACTGCCTATAATTATCCTACATTAGGAGTGCAAGGCCCTCCTTTTCCATTTGCAACACCTATATCCCACAAAAAAGGAAAATTACTTAAGAAAACTGATTTTACAAATCAAAATATAAAATTAGCTAATGTAGAGAAAACATATATTTACAGACAGGATACAAATTTTTATGGCGCATTAAGTGTTTTTATTAGTCATGATATGATATGGTTTAACCATCCAGATATTTTATTAGCTCCATTTAAATTTGACACAAGATCAAGTTATATAGAATGGGGATATTTAGAAAAAGACACCCAAACCACCTACAGTCAAGAAAACCCTAATGATAGCCTCGTTACCACCACCATCTATCATTATGATAACCCAGCCCATGCTCAGCTTTCGCGTAGCATTACAGTCAATAGCGTAGGTGATACATTGATCAGTAAGCAAAAATATCCGCTCGACTACTCGTCGGAGGCCTCAGTAGGAATAGCTGGTTTACAAGATCGACATATGATTGCACCAGTCATTGAACAGCAACAATGGCTAAAAAAAGATGGGAATCAATGGCTCACGGGTAGTAAAGTAACCAAGTTTACTGATTTTGACGGAAAGATATTACCCGAGTCCGTTTGGTTACTCCCAACTCAATCTCCACTATCTCAAGCGTCTTACACTGAAGAGTTATCTGAAGATAAATATATAAAGGAAATACCCAATAATTTATTAGAAAAACGCGCCAGCTACCTCAGTTATGATGAGCTCGGCAATATTACCTCTTATGCTGCTGAAGATAATGTGCCTCAGAGCTTTATTTGGGGATATGATGGAAGTTACCCCATTGCTAAAGCAATGAATGCCTCACCAGATGAGTTGGCTTATACTAGTTTTGAGTCTAATGATGCCGGTGGGTGGAATTTTGATAGCAATTTGATTGCAGAGGGAGGTATTTCAGGTAAATATGGCTATCAAGGAACTGCTCAGAAGGCAAATCTGCCTCTTGGCAAGTATTACTTAAGCTTTTGGCAAACCGATCAAGCTGTGCCTAACATTATTGGTGGGTTTATGATTGATGCAAAGCCTGGCCTTAGCCAATCTGGGTGGCAACATATGCATTATGAGCTTGAAATTACTGATGCCCAAAATGAGGTTCAGGTTGCTGGCATGGGCAAAATTGATGAGCTTCGTCTTTATCCTGTCCGTAGTCAGATGGAGACTTATACGTACAAGCCTTTGATTGGCATGAGCACAGCTACTGATGCTAATAATCGCATGACACATTATGGCTACGATGACCTCAGCAGATTAGACATAGTGCGGGATGCTGAGCAAAATATTCGGGGCATGAATCAATATTATTATCAGCAAGGCGAGGAAAACAGTCCTATCTGGGAAAATACCGGCACCATGGAATGCCAAACGGTGAACCAATCCAATACAGGTATTGCACTTATAGAGCAAGAGGACATCAACCCGGGGAGCCCTACCTTTGGGCAAACCCAGTGGATCGAAGAATTAAACTTAGAGCTATGCCCTGTAGGCAATTGCGAGGGCGATGATAAAAAATGGATTGACGGAGCCTGCTATACTGGCACACGCTATAATGTTAATACCTATCAAGTCGGTGATTTATGGTTCTGCGAGTACAAATATTATTGGGCGCAAGACAATAGCTGCAGCCAGCTCTTTGTACAAAAGGGCTTTGAACCCTGCGAAGTTCACCCTGATCCATTTTGTCAATAATTCCTTAACCTTAGAAGAATAGAAAATGAAAAATTTAAATATACTCGCATTAGTTATATTAATAACTAGCCTAAGTTTTACTTCCAAAGGAGCCATTCCTCAATTCGAATACGATATTTTGGAGGAATTATACTGGCAAACCAATGGGCCAGCGTGGATTAATATTCCTGAAAATGAAAAATGGCTGGAGGGTGACCCCTCTACTTGGCATGGTGTAACGATCATAAATGATCACGTTGTTTTAATTAAATTAACGAATAAGGGCCTAGCAGGTAGTATTCCAGCTTCGTTGGCTGAATTGCCTGAGCTAGAAATCTTGAGTTTGGATCAGAACCAACTGTCTGGTGGCATACCTGAGGGCCTGTTTGAGCTGCCAGAGCTTTGGGCTTTACGTGTGAATGATAATTTACTCAATGGTACGCTACTAATTCCAGAAGGTATTACTAACAGTAAGTTGTTACAACTAAGAGTTCATAACAATCAATTAACCGGGGTGATCCCTTCTCAAATTCAGGATTTAAACCTATTAACAGAACTTAGCCT
>JAUIFR010000207.1 GCA_030430325.1 Bacteroidia bacterium
TTGCCTGTAATGAGTATTGAATCATTACTAACGCTTTGTGCAACTTATTGATTCTTTTATTGAAATTAGAGTAATAATAGTAAATATTTGCTGTGTTATAATTATAAAAGCCATCAGTATTATTCTTTAAACTTAGCAAGTAATATTCCTCAGCTTTTGAATATTTCATTAATTTTTCATAGCTATCTGCTATCCACCTAAAACTATAACCTTCTAAGCTTTTCTTGCTATTTTTGTAAATCATTATAGATTTATTATGGTATTTTAGTGCGCTATCAAATTTATTTAACTTGTTGTAACATATTCCTATAGACTGATATATATAGTAAAGGTTTATAAAATTTTTACCATATATATTCTTAAATATTTCAATTGCCTTTTCATAATTTTTTAACGATTTAATGTAATCTTTGGTAAAATAAAGATAATCAGCGATAGCAATAATTGTGTAGCCATAGTACTCATTAATATTATTTGGGAAAAATTCTTTTGAAATCTCAAGCGATTTATTTAGGTAAAGTTTTGAGTTTTCATAATCACCAAATGAAGTATAAATTTGACTTAAATGATTATATGTAAAGATTAATGCTGGGTGCTTTTTTCCAACAATTTTTTCCTTAATTTCTTTTGCAGTAAGGTGGCATTTTAATGATTTATAGAAATCAAGTTTATATTTAGAGTAATAATAACCCAAGTCATTATAGCTTTTTGCTACATTTAAGCTATTGCTATCGTTTCTTTCTTGAATTTCTTTAGCTAAATTTAAAAAATAATACCCAGTATCTAAATTGTTATTTACCATATAATTAACCCCAAAAATATTATAAATTTTTCCAATTCTAACGGAATCAACTTTAGAAGATTGTAACAGATAATTTAAGGAAATCCTTAATAACTCATTGGATCTGTTTCTTTGTTTGTTATCAGTATAATAACAAGCTAAATAATAATATATATCCCCTTTAATTTTTTTTGTTAAGTTATCATAACTTAAAGCTTCAATTAATATCTCTTTACTCATTTTATATTCGCTTAATTCTTGATATGTTTTGGCAAGGCTTATCATGGCTATTATTTGATTATTATATTTTTGATTTAAATTATAGCACTTAATTGATTTATCATATAACATGGAGGCTTCACTATATTTACCTAATTTAAATAAGTTTTGTGCTGTAATAAAAAAATGATTACATTGTGCAAAAAGAATATTAGACATCATTATAAGAAAACTCCCAAGACAATAAAATATGAAATTTTTCACTTTTTCTAACTTTCAGGTAATTGGAATGTTATCACTTTTTCAATTATTTTCATGTAATTCTAAAAATATAATTGAAAATCCTCAAACACAAAAATTAAACATAACTAATAATTATTTTGGAGTTGATATTGTTGACTCATATCAATGGCTTGAAAATATTGATACTACAAAAGTCCTTAATTGGCTTAAAACACAAAATGAACATACAGAGAACTATTTCGAAAATTTTCGAAAAATCTTAATATTCTTTAAAATTTAATATTAACTAATTATATAATGATATTAATAATCAAAAATTAGACATCAGGCTGATCTAATTCCGCACCTCACTCAGTGAAATAATTAGAGCTGCTTAATGGGTGATTCTTTCACTAAAAGTGGTTCTTCGTCAAATTTGGTGGAAAAGTACATTAATTGATAAAGAAAATTATCCATCCGTTTTTTTATACACTTCAGCAAACGATGATGTTGTGCACCCATCCCATACCAATAAATTTGGAGCAAAGCTGCAAAAGAATCAGCAAAACGGGAAGAATACCATAATTATTAAAACTTATACGGATTCAGGGCACTTATATTATGATAATGATCAAAGAACAGAAGGCTTAGTCAATAAGCTTCTTTTTGCATGGAATTATTTAAGAGAATAATTCGGGTTAACAATACACAAAAATCATTAAATCATAGCAAGGAGTTCTTCCAATTGTTTATCAGAAAGATCACTTTGTTCAGACTTATCATAAATATCAATCAGGTAAACCATTGTTTGCTCTATGTAAATATGGGTTATTACACGTGCGCCTCCTGATTTGCCTTTGTTTTTTGATTTAATGGCAAGACGTATCTTATAGCAATCCTTACCTAATGAGGCTCCTTGCATTGGATCTTCGGAAAGCTTTTCGCCTAACTGGGCAAGGTCCTGTTTAAGTGAAGGAAATTTTTTAATTAATTTTTTAGCTCGTCTTTTGAAATAGGGAATAACCTCAATTTGGTAGTTCATTCAAAAACTCGTTTAAAGGTGTGGTTTTGATTTTTCCCTGTTTAGCTAATTTTACCTCATCAACTGCTTGACGAAAACCTTTCAAAAATTCTGCCTTGGGATCAGTAAGTGGCGTCGCTTTAACAAAAGGAAAATGCTTTAACATCTCCATAAAGAAGCTCGCTTGGTTATCTTTTATATCCAATAGTATCTTCATAACCCTATAAATGTATTATTCTACTTTGGTTTTTCTCCACTTACCTTCAATCATAACACTATAACACGAAATTAACAAAAATAGTTCCCATAAATAAAAATCTGTATTTGAATATAAATTTTTAATAAGAATAAGAACTATGAAATGAGCCCAACTCAGGTGGAGTTTGGCAGACACTATTATTTTTGAATTTAATGATTTTTTTTATCCTTTTTAATAATTCGGTTTTTGAGGAAGTTTACAGAACCAGGCCTATTTATTTAAAGGCAGTTGTTGATCCTAGCAAAACGGTGTCTGTTGAGTTATTTGAAAACGTGATTTTTTGTGTTTCATAACCATCTATCATGAATAGCAGTGTTATTTCATCGCATCTACCTGATAATCCATATATTTCATAGTCTCCATTTTCCTTAGTCAATGTTTTGCTACTCGATGAATGTGGATTACTGATTTTGACATCTTTAATTGGTTTCAAAGTATTCTTATCAAGTACAACTCCTGACAAATGATATTGGCAGTCGCAAGCAGTAAATGTCATTATTAAAAAGAGAAAAAATATTTTTTTTTGACTTCATTTTATTTGCTGATAACGGTCAGTTTACATAAATTATTGTACTATAATTTCTCTTAATTTATTATAAAACTCATTTCCATCCGCATTATCAGGCAACCCAGCGACTTGTCCGTCACCAAGTTCCATAATGATCCACTCTCCGTTTTTCCTTTTAGCAACATCCATTGTAAAAAAATTACTCTCAATACGTTGAGCAATTTCGATAAAATCATCAAGTTCAGGTTTCGTATCCCCATATTCTCCTTCGTCCCAATAGTCAAGTACCTTAACTATCTTCTTATTTGCAAAAAAGACCCTAAACTCTTTGGTTAAAGGCATTCCACTTTTTGAGTGTTCTGTTAAAAACTCAAGCTCTTCGAATTGTCTAAAAACTAATCCTTCGTTTAAGAAATCTCCTCTTAATTCAATGAATTTGTTCACAACAGATTTTACTTTGTCCGAATTGGATGCGTTTGGAATAAAACAAGCGTCTTCCCAATTATGTTTTTCAGATTTTACAAAGTCTTTGACTATTATTGGGCTGTCTTCAAACTCTCTGGTCAATTTAATTATAGAATCATTAGTTAGTTCCTTGGTCCAATTAGATTTTGGGGTTTTAGATTCAATTTTACTATATGATTCAGGTAAGTAATGGCAATGCTTATACTCAGTTGGGGAATTTATTAATTCAATATTCTTTTTTAAAAGTCCAATATAAAGATTTTGGTATTGATTTGGAGTAAGCATCCACCCTCTATACAATCCGTATTCTTTACTTGCGGCTTCTTTTACGAACCTTAAAGACGTTGCGATATTTTCATCCACTAATTCTTCGAAACTGATTAGTGAAAAGTCAAATCCAACATTAATCGCAGATTTCTTTTCTTCTTCATAATCTGGCTCGATTATTTTATTATCAAATACACTATCGCAATAGATAATTCTCATAAATCGTATTTCTCAATTTACTATAACAAACTTTAACCCCAACACTTTCATACCCCCAAAATAATTGAATAATAAGAACTAATTCTCTTATTTATAAATTTATTAAAAAGTGAGTGGGCCAGTTTTTAAATCATCAAAACAAATTATTTTAATTAACGGGGTAACAATTATTGAAAAATTGTTATTAATAAATATAACCTTACACCAAATCGTCATGTGAAGGGGTTAATGGATATATTTGAAAAGAAAATTTAACAGAAAAATGAGATTATTAGCAATTGCTTTGTTGACTTGTCTTATATCGGTGTCATGTCAGCAGGATAAAAATAATGATAACGTACCAGTCACGAAAAAAGTAGCATCAAGCACTACGTACTTTGGTGAGAAGGTTCAGGATAATTATGCATGGCTAGAGAACATAGAGGATCGGCCTGTAAAAGAATGGATTAAAGAGCAAAACAAGCATTCAGACCAGTTTTTGAAGGGGTTTTCTTACAGGGAAGATATTAAAAATGAAATTCGTGAGCTAAGGCGGTATAATCTGTATGAAATGCCTCAACGGTATGGGGATTATTTATATTATTTTGTAAGCACCGTTGAGCATAGGAAGCAAATTCTATATCGAGAAAACGTTAAGACCAAAAAGGTCGAGTCATATTTAGACCCAAATACCATTTTCAAGGATGAAAACCTATACATCAGAAAATCTAGCTTTTCACCTGATGGTAAATATTTGGCGATCGTTGCTTCTCCAGGTGGTTCGGACTGGGGCAATATGTTGATATTTGACTTATTAAATAAGAAATTTCTACCAGATACGATCAAAAATGTTAAGTTTTCACGTATTTCTTGGTATAAGAACAGCTTCTTTTATACAGGATATGGCCTAGAGGCAGAAGATGATCGATTTAGTGAGGTATCTAGCAGGTATCAAAATGTATACAGGCACACTTAAATACAACTCAAAAGGAAGATGAAGTAGTTTTTAAGAATAGAGACCCAAAGGAATTATAAAGGAGATCATTCCAGAGTCTGAAAACGTTTTAAATTACGTGACGTATGCCCATGGGAAATTCTTTGGTCAATATATTAAAGATGTAAAATCACAAGTTTTGCGCTTTGATTCAGCTGGACAATTTGAATTAGAAATAGATCTTCCAGGAATTGGTTCGGTTTCGGGGTTTCGTAATGTTAGTGGCAATCACGATGTATTCTTCTCGTTTAAGTCGTTCACACACCCTTATACGATTTACCAATATAATATTAAGGAAAACAAAATTAAGGAGTTTAAAGAGCTGAAGTTAAAGTTTAATAAGGAAGATTATATCGTTCAACAAAAGTTTATAACAAGCTTTGATTCCACCAAGGTCCCCATTTATATCATTCATCGAAAGGGCCTAAAACGTGATGGCAATAACCCTACTATTTTAACAGCATATGGCTCTCATGGTATTAGCTATTTGCCAAGGTTCAACTCTAGCAATATTTATTGGTTGAAGAACAATGGCATACTGGTAGTAGCTAATATCAGAGGTGGTGGGGAATACGGATCCACCTGGCATCAAGACGGTAAATATTTGAAAAAGCTGAATAGTATTAAAGACTATGTTTGGGCTGGCAAATATTTAGTCGGCCAAAAATATACTTCAAAAGAAAAGCTTGTGAGCTTAGGGTATTCAAATGGTGGCATGTTAGTGGCAGCGGCACTTTCCCATGCAGACTTTTGTAATACGGTGATTGTTGGCGCAGCAAACACCGATATGCTTAAGTCTCATAAATTTACGATTGGCCACTTTTGGAGTAAAGAATATGGGTCACCTGAAGAAAGTAAGACCGTATTTGAGTATTTGAAGTCGTATTCGCCTTATCACAACACACATTCCATAAAAAATAAATCAATATTTGTATTCACTGGTGAATTAGATGATAGGGTATTTCCCGCGCATTCATACAAGTATACAGCACAATTACAAAGTAATACGGATAACTTTACCTTGCTAAAAACCTATGACACAGGTCATGCTATACCTTTGGATAAAGAAATAAATTTAAGTAAAGATGCCGATATGTATACGTTTATTTGGAATAGTATTGGGGGAGGAAATAAATTTGTATTCTAAAAAAGCATTCAACAAGACAGCTAATTTATCAGAAAATATTCACCCCCAACCACATATAACATTCAAAATTTTTTCGTACCTTGTAAATTAGATATAAATGGATACAAAATGGATATATCCAATAAAATTCCAATTCAATCGAAGTTGAACTTTGATACGGCGACTCATCAGCAAATCATGAATTTACTGAACCGAATCGACACGTTTAATGGAAAATGGAGCGTACAAGAGCTAGATGAGAGTGTTTTCCATAAATCATTGAGAAAAAATGCTATTGTAGCACAAATAGGTTCTGCGATGCGGTTATCAGGGTTTATGTTAACTAATCAACAAGTTGAAGATTGGCTTAGTACTGGCTCTGCAACAACAGCATGTAGTGATATGTCACGTGTTATGGGCTTATATACTAGCTTCCAGCAAGTGCTTGATCATTATTCAAAAATGCCCATCATGGAAAGCTACATGCATGAGCTGCATTATATTTTATTAAAATCGAGTGATCCAACATCAGAAAAGGGAGCGTATAAACACAAAAAGAATGAGGTAGTGATATATTCTAATGAGTCCATCAGGCAAGTATTGTTTGAAGGAACGGATCCTCAAGCTACAGGCTTCGAAATGGAAGACTTACTTGTTTGGACAAACCTTCGATTACGCCGGCAGGATTTGCATCCATTACTGATCATAGCAACTTTTATGCATGAATTTCTTCGTATCCATCCCTATCAGCATGGAAATCTTCGGCTCTCATGGGTACTGTTAACTTTAATTATGCTTAAGCTGAACTACGGGTTTGCCCGATATATTTCAGTCCCAGCATGGGTCGAGCAGCATCAAGCCTCCTTTAAATCAGCACTATCATCACATCTAAATCATCATGATCGCTTAAGTGATTGGGTGCTTTTCTTTCTAAATGCATTAATTGGATTAATTAATGGGTTGGAAAAGGATGTTATGAACTTTAAGAAGGTCCATATCGCTTTAAATGAGCGCC
>JAUIFR010000208.1 GCA_030430325.1 Bacteroidia bacterium
AATATTTCACTTACGGTATCGAAGGCAAATCCGGATGATCCAGATCCATTTGATCCGCTAGATTATACCATAACCTGGTATGCGGCTGACGAGCCTGATATTGATCTAGCCAATGAACTTCCGCAATTTGCAGGTATGTTAGATATTAATGTTGGTGCGGGTATTTATACTGTAGTTATTACACATAACATTAGCACTTGTGCCGATACAGCGACATTTGAAGTAGACGATGGTACGGTTAAGCCAGAGCTTACACTGGATGGTGTAGTGTCACAAACCACATGTGTAGACTTAGGAAGTATTGATATCAACCCACTCGTTGCTGATGTAGAGTATTACTGGTACAGTGATTATGATTTGATGTTGGAAAATTATGAGACTGAAGTTTATGATGATCATGATGTGGCTTATCTCAATAGTGATGTTTATGATAATTTATTGGCTGGCTTTTATTATGTCGTCATTCGAGATTTAAATACGGGATGTTACTCCTTGCCTTATGTCTTTGAAGTACCGGATGAAGTTCAATCTTTTGAGGCAAGTATTTCAAGCTATGTGCCACAAACTAGCTGTGATTTAAATGATCCTAATGGTTCATTAGAAATTACAGTAAATGGTGGAGTCGGGCCAGATTTTTACTATCAATGGTTTACGGGATTTGAGGTAGATGCACAGAATTTATTCCTTGAAGGGCTCAATGTAAGTCAAGCTACGAATTTAGCTGAGGGGTACTATATCGTTGTGATTGAAGATATGGGTACAAATTGTACAGATACTACCCAGCAATATTACCTTAAAGAAGAGCTTAATGATGATATAAGGTTGACAGTGGACTCAAGCCCAGTTTCAAATTGTGAGGACCCAGATGGCAAAGTATCTGCATTTGCTACAAGTGAAATTGATAATGTAATATACTCGTATGAGTGGTATACGGCTGATCAAACACCTGGCGTTGATCCTCCAATTGCTACATCAAGTGGAGTGGATAGTTTAGATATGGGTACGTACCAGGTCATTGCACGGGACGGTAATAACCCTTCATGTGTGAGCAATATCGCAACGGTTGATGTTGGAGATGCTAGAGTTTATCCAGAAATTAATTTAGATGCTGTACTGATTACGCCAAATACAAATTGCGATGAGAGTAAATATAATGGAACCATCAGTGTTCGCGCTTTAGATTTTATTGGTGATGGTATATCTAATTATGATTTTGTATGGAGCGTATCAGATGATGCCAATTGGTTTGATTATGGAAACAGTATAGTTGGATTAAAATCTGGTGTGACATATAGCGTTGAAGTTACTCATCGCTACACAAAATGTATGAGCTTGCAGCAGTATAATTTTAATGTTGAGGATAGTTTACCAATTATACCTAGTCCTGAATTGGAGGTTACTTCCATTCAAACGAGCTGTGACCCAACTCGTCCAAATGGTGGTATTGCCATTGTTGACCCAGATGAGGACACTTATGTCTATGAGTTTTATTCACCAAATAATGAGCTTTTGGGCTCTGAAATTGCTTATGACCAAGTAGCTGCTGGCACCTATATTGCCAAAGCAATCGATATAGAATCAGGTTGTGAGTCAGAGCTAGCGTCTATTACAGTTACGGAAGAGCTTGTGAACCCGACTTTTGATATACGAATTTCTCCTGCAAGTTGTAATACTGAAAATGGCGTAATCATCGTTGATATTGGTGAGGATTTTGCTCAAGGTGCAGCAGTGTACATTGATAATTTACTAACTAATGAAGTTACTGCAGGTCCTGCAGCTGGAGGTTTAGCGACAGGAGCATATGAAGTCACTGTAATTGATGCTAATGGTTGTATGGCAACTGGCAGTGCATTTATACCTAATGACATACACGTTTATAATGGTATAAGCGCCAATAATGATGGTAAAAATGATTACTTTGAGATTGAATGTATTGAAGACTTTAACAATGCGCAAGTAGTGATCTTTAATCGCTATGGCACTAAAGTATTCCAGACTGATAATTATAATAATGATGACCCAGCGAAGCGATTTGAAGGAATGGCCAATGTTAACCTTGGCTTAAAAGGTGGAGGAAATGGCTTATTACCTTCAGGAGCGTATTATTATATTATTAATTATATCAAATTGGATGAATTATTAAATGAAGTTACTGCTCGTAAAACTGGATATATCCAACTCGAGTATTAAAATATGCCATAAACTAGCCTCATTATTGAGGCTAGTTTATTAAATTTATATAAAAAAATACTAGTAATGTTTAACCTTAGTAAAATACTATTTTCTGCTTTGTTTGTTTGCTTAGTTATTCAGCTATCTGCACAGAGTGGACGAGTAGTGGCACAGCGCCCAATCCTATCGACTAACTATTTGTTTAATGGGATGTTACCATTTAATCCTGCATATGCTGGTAATCAACAGCAGCTTAATGTTACAGCTGTACATCGTGATCAATGGGTAAACTTCCCAGGTGCACCTAATACACAAGTGTTAAGTGCTCATGCAGGTATTAAGGATAACCGTATTGGAGTAGGTGTAATGTTTTTAAGAGATGAGCACGCTATTAATGAAGATTTTAGTGCATATGGGATATATTCTTACCGCATTAAGCTACCCATTGGTGCATTAGCTATGGGGTTACAAGCAGGTGTAGATTTTGTGAAAGCAGATTATACCCAATTAGAGCTTAAAAACCCAGATGATATTGTGCTAAGTGGCTTTGAGCAAAGCTTTAATCCAAACTTTGGTGTTGGTGTTTATTATAGTACCAAAAGGGTTTATGCTAGTTTATCCATTCCTTATATCCTTAATAATCGGGGTAAAATATTGGACGAAAACAATAATATTTCTGAGTCGCAAGAAAAAAGATATTATTTTATTGGGGGTGGAGTAGTATTAGATGTAAATGATGATATTAAATTTAAGCCTTCCACACTTATTCGTTTCCAAGAAAATGCCCATTTGGGATTTGAGGTGAATGGAACATTTATTGTTGATGATCGAGTTAACTTAGGTTTTGGTTATCGCCATGAGGATGCTCTAATGGCATTATTTGGATTGGAGCTAAATGAGAACCTTGCTGTAGGATACTCGTATGGCTATCCTGTCAATGTGTATGCACCAGATACAAAGGGAACCCATGAGATTATGTTGACCTATCGTCTAGACCTCACACCTGACGAGTGTCATTCTTATTTTTAGTCAGAAAGGATATTTGGAATAATTTTGTGAATAAATTTTGCAGAATTTATTTAAAATCTAGGTTTTTATCCTAGTACGCTTTTAATAATTATTCGACTATTCTTTTAAAAATACGATAAACTTTCGTAAATTTGCCGACTTCTAAAGCTGGATTTATGAAGTTGGGAGATTTTGTAATTAACATCTATAATCTTGAAAACAAAAGGTATACCTATGATTTTCAAGTAGATGATCGGTTTTTTCAGTTTTTTGAAGATAGTATTATTAAAGTTGCAAGTGGCACGGTTCATATTGATCTTGATAAGCAAGAGAGTTTTATTTGTTTGAATTTTCATCTTCAAGGTGAGATAGAGCTTGTATGTGACCGAAGCCTTGAGCGATATGCCGAGCAGGTTGATACCCATCAAAAACTGATTTATAGGTATGGTGATCAGGAGAAGGAATTGGGTATTGATTGTTATATGATACCAAAGGGGCATCAGCAATTACAATTAGCTCAGCATATTTATGAGTTTTTTGCAATTGAGGTTCCGATGAAAAAAATACACCCAAAGTTTCGAGAGGAGGATTACCTTCGGGAGGAATTGATTTATACTACATCTGGTGAAAATAAGGCAAAAAATGAGCAGGAAGTTGACCCCAGGTGGAAGGAGTTATTAAAATTAAAGGAGAATAATAAATTAAACTATAAAAATGGCACATCCTAAACGCAAAATATCTAAGACAAGGCGTGATAAGCGTAGAACACATTATAAGGCTGAAGAGAAATCTTTAGTAACATGTTCTAAAACTGGGGAAAAGCATATGCCACATCGCGCATTTTGGCATGAGGGGAAGCTTATGTACAAAGGTAAAGTAATTATGGAGAAAGAGGTATTGGCTTAATTACCCAGGCTGATTCATTTCTAACTATTAAAAAATTAGGCAATCCTATTTTGATTGCATATATTGGGTACTCCATTTTAGAAAATTGCTTATATGAACAAAATTCAAGCAAAAATTAGTGGTGTTTCCGGATATGTACCTGACTATGTGTTAACTAACCATGAACTAGAACAGCTAGTTGACACAACTGATGAGTGGATATCTACTAGAACGGGAATAAAAGAAAGAAGAATATTGAAGGGTGAAGGTCAAGGGACGTCAGTTATTGGTATAGAGTCAGTCAAACAACTTCTCGAAAAAACAAATACCAATCCGGTTGATATTGACTTATTAATTTGTGCAACTACTACGCCAGATTATCAGTTCCCAGCTACAGCCAATCTTATCGCTGATGCCATTGGCGCTAAAAATGCTTTCGGATATGATTTACAAGCAGCCTGTTCAGGCTTTATTTTTGCTCTAGCAACGGGTAGTCAATACATTGAAACGGGTAAGTACAAAAAGGTTGTTGTGGTAGGAGCCGATAAAATGTCATCCATTATTGATTATGAAGATCGGTCTACTTGTGTGATTTTTGGTGATGGTGGCGGAGCTGTATTACTTGAGCCAACGCAAGAAGATACAGGCATCATTGACAGCATATTAAGAAGTGATGGTGCGGGGGCTAAGCATTTGCATATGAAAGCAGGTGGGAGTAGTAGACCAGCCAACCATGCTACTATCGATGCGCGTGAACACTTTGTTTATCAAGAAGGCTCGGTAGTTTTTAAATTTGCTGTAACTCAAATGGCTGCGGTTGCTAAGGAAATTATGGAAAACAACCAGCTTGAAGGTAATGATATAACCTATTTGGTGCCACATCAAGCGAATAAAAGAATAATTGATGCTACGGCCCGCACTATGGGCATCTCCAATGATAAAGTAATGCTCAATATTGATAAATATGGAAATACAACGAACGGTACTATTCCGTTGTGTCTCTGGAATTATGAGCAAAAGTTAAAAAGAGATGATAAGCTAATATTAGCAGCGTTCGGTGGAGGATTCACCTGGGGCTCAATTTATTTGAAATGGGCATATAATAGTTAATGATAATTTTAAATTTAAATGGCAACAACAGCAGATTTTAAGAATGGACTATGCTTGGAGTATAATAATGATTTATACGCCATTGTGGAGTTCCAGCATGTAAAACCTGGTAAGGGAGGTGCTTTTGTTCGAACTAAACTTAAAAGCATGACCACCGGTAAAGTGGTCGAAAATACGTTTAATGCGGGTGTAAAGGTAAAAACGGCCCGAATTGAGCGCAGAAAACATCAGTTTTTATATAAAGATGACTTGGGGTATCATTTTATGGATAGTGCTACCTTTGAGCAAATCTCCTTACAAGAGAGTTTACTAACATCGGCAGATTTGCTTAAAGATGGCCAAGAGGTTGATATATTATTTCATGCGGAGACAGAAACCCCTATAAACTGTGAGTTACCTGCTTTTGTAGAGCTAACGGTTACATATACAGAGCCTGGTCTAAAGGGTGACACCGCTACTAATGCCAGTAAGCCTGCTACCTTAGAGTCAGGGGCAACAATTAATGTGCCATTATTTATAAATGAAGGCGAGTTAATCAAAGTAGATACAAGAGACCGTAGTTATAACGAACGAGTTAAAAATTAGAAAAATCAAATGCTTATGGAAGCAAAAGAAATACAAAAACTACTCGATTTTATATCAAAATCAGACCTAAATGAGGTTAAGATTGAGACAGAGGATTTTAAGGTCAGTGTTCGGAAAAATATTGAGCCCAAAACGACTATTATTGAAAAACCTGCAGTGGTGCAACAAATACCTGCTACAGTACCTGTTCAAGCATCTGTCGCAGAGCCTGTAAGTCAACCAACTGATCAAGGACTCACTCCTTCAATTTCAGCAAAAGAGGAAAATTATGTTCCCATAAAATCACCCATGATTGGGACGTTTTACCGATCACCAAATCCTGATGCAGATGTATTTGTGAAACCAGGAGATAAAATTGAGGCAGGTCAAACAGTCTGTATCATTGAGGCTATGAAATTATTTAATGAGATTGAGTCAGACATCAGCGGGACAATCGTCAAGGTGATGGTTGATGATTCGTCACCAGTTGAATTTGATCAGCCCTTATTCCTTATCGATCCATCTTAATCGATTACTTTTTTTACAATTTCAACCAAATTAAAAAGCCGTGTTTGACAAAGTATTAATTGCCAATAGAGGTGAAATAGCGCTGCGCGTAATAAGAACGTGCAAAGAGATGGGTATTAAAACAGTAGCTGTATACTCCACTGCGGATAAAGAAAGTTTGCATGTTCGGTTTGCTGACGAAGCAGTTTGTATCGGGGGCCCACCAAGTAGCTCCTCCTATTTAAATATCCCCAATATAATTGCTGCTGCAGAGATTACCAATGCAGATGCTATCCATCCGGGCTATGGTTTTTTATCTGAAAATGCCGAGTTTTCACAAATTTGCTCTGAGTACAATATTAAATTTATTGGTCCGACCCCAGAAATGATTAATTTGATGGGGGATAAGGCAACGGCCAAAGATACAATGAAAAAGGCTGGTGTACCTACCGTACCAGGTTCTGACGGCCTCATGGAAAGCGTAGAAGAGGGGCTGAAATTAGCGAAAGAAATTAAGTACCCAGTGATCATCAAAGCAACTGCAGGTGGCGGTGGTAAAGGAATGCGAATTGCTACTGACGAAGAGTCTTTCAAAAAAGCCTGGGATGAGGCTAAAATGGAAGCCGAGGCAGCATTTGGCAATGGTGGGTTATACTTGGAGAAATTTATTGAAGAGCCGCGTCATATTGAAATACAGGTGATTGGCGATATGAACGGTTTGGTATGTCATCTTTCGGAGCGGGATTGCTCGATTCAGCGTCGTCATCAAAAGCTTGTAGAGGAAACCCCAA
>JAUIFR010000209.1 GCA_030430325.1 Bacteroidia bacterium
TGCATGAAACCAGTACGAATCAAATTTCAATAAATGAGTAAAATGTCTCGCCGGTTCCGTCCAAGCCTTTTAAATCATTTTCTGGCGCAGGTTCCCCGAACCTGTGCCTTAGAACAATTATTTTGTCGAAAAATCAATGTAAACCCTAACTATATTTTGCACGAAACCAGTACGAATCAAATTTCAATAAATGAGTAAAATGTCTTTGCCAGTTCCGTCCAAGCCTTTTAAATCAATAATATTTTTGGACGAATGCCTTTAAAATTTATAGTTTTACTGAAGTAAGCTAATTTTGTTCAAATCTGATGAGCGCTATATGGGCACAGGTTCGGGGAACCTGCGCCAGAATTCGTGCCTTTCAGGCAACTCCCAAAAAATAAATATCAAATTTTTGAATATATTTTGCTAAATACGTTTAAAAAAACTATAAAATGGCAGAATAGTTAGCTTACCAATAAAAATCAAGCAACTAAAGAGGATGATAATTAAAAAACCCTAAATCTTAAATTCAGTCAAGTCAAAACAACAATAAAAATAAATATCAGAAAAATAAAAAATTCCAATCACAAAATATCAACTAAAAATACTTCCTAGAACAGTAATATTAAATTATGTTAATTGGTGACAAATTACTAAATTTGAAACATGAAAGCATATATTTTTCCAGGTCAAGGAGCACAAAAACCCGGAATGGGTAAGGACCTCTATGATAGCTCGAGTCAAGCTAAAGCATTGTTTGAAAAAGCGAACGAAATATTGGGTTTTGAGATTACCAAAGTGATGTTTGAAGGTAATACTGAAGATCTAAAACAAACAAATGTCACGCAACCAGCCATTTTTCTGCACTCCGTCATATTATTTATGCTGGCCGATGTTCAACCTGATATGGTGGCAGGTCATTCATTAGGAGAGTTTTCGGCTCTTGTAGCCAATAAGTGCCTTTCTTTTGAAGATGGACTTAGGCTAGTGGCCATTCGAGCAAACGCCATGCAAAAGGCTTGTGTACAAACACCATCTACTATGGCTGCTATCATTGGTTTGGATGATCAGACGATCGAATCTACTTGCCAAAATATAGACGAAGTCGTAGTGGCTGCTAATTATAATTGCCCGGGTCAAGTAGTTATTTCAGGCACTCACCGTGGGATTGAAATCGCATGTAATCAACTAAAAGAAGCAGGTGCCAGGATGGCCATGCCCCTGCAAGTAGGAGGAGCCTTTCATTCACCATTAATGCAGCCGGCTCGTGAGGAGCTAGCTGAGGGTATTGAGCAAACTCATTTTGAGGTGCCCACTTGCTCCATATATCAAAATTGTACAGCTCAAGCAACATCTGAGGCTGTTGAGATAAAAAGGAATCTTATTGCTCAACTTACCGCACCTGTTCGCTGGGCTCAATCCGTGAAGCAAATGCATGCCGATGGTGCTACGGAGTTTGTAGAATGTGGCCCTGGTAATGTATTGCAAGGCTTGGTGCGCAAAATATTAAGCGATGTGCATGTTTCGAGTTTAAGTCTTAACTCGCCCGTATAATTTTACTGTATGGAGTTATTTTTAGATTTTGTTAAAATGCTTTTGCCCGCTGCAGGGATCTTATATGCTATGTACCTAGTGGTGCGTTCTTTTCTGAACAAGGACATGGAAAAAAGGCTCTTAGCCGTACAAGCCAAGAGTAAAGATACTACATTACCGCTGAGGTTGCAGGCTTACGAACGACTTTGCCTATTTTTGGAGCGGATTACGCCCAATAATTTATTACTTCGGCTGAATGACCCTGGTTATAGTGCTAGTGAATTTCAGCAAGTACTAGTTCAGCATATACGTGAGGAGTTAGGGCATAACTTGAGCCAACAAATTTATGTAAGTGATGATTGTTGGAGCTTGACCAAAAATGCCGCCGAAGAAACCATAGCTCTGATCAATCAGGCCGCTCAAGGTACAGATGATGAAATGAAGAGCATTGACCTAGCTAAACGTGTTTTTGAAATGGTCATGAATAATCAAGTAGAGCCTACTACGCATGCGCTAAATTTCTTAAAACAAGAAATTCGGCAGTTTTTTTAAGCAATATTCATTGAATTTTGCATAATTCGTTTAATATTTTCAATTCTTTTTACAGAACAAGTTTAACATTTTCCATCATATTGCTTATTTTTACAAAAAAAAGGAGCAACATGCGCGAAATTCAATTTAGAGAGGCCTTAAGAGAGGCAATGAATGAGGAAATGAGAAGGGATCCGTCTGTATTTTTGATGGGTGAAGAAGTAGCTGAGTACAACGGTGCCTACAAGGTAAGCCAAGGCATGTTGGACGAATTTGGGCCAGATCGCGTGCTGGATACACCTATTTCTGAGCTAGGATTTGCTGGATTAGGTGTCGGAGCCGCCATGAATGGGCTCCGTCCAATAATTGAATTTATGACGTTTAATTTCTCACTGGTTGCAATTGATCAAGTTATTAATTCAGCGGCAAAGATGATGTCCATGTCGGGCGGGCAGTTTAATATCCCCATGGTTTTTAGAGGACCCACTGGTAATGCTGGGATGCTAAGCTCTCAACATTCGCAAAACTTCGAAAGTTGGTATGCCAATACGCCTGGGCTTAAAGTGGTAGTACCTTCAAACCCAGCAGATGCTAAAGGATTGTTAAAAACGGCTATTCGGGATGATGACCCTGTTATTTTTATGGAGTCCGAGCTGATGTATGGAGATAAGGGTGAGGTGCCTGAGGAAGAATATTTGATCCCAATAGGTCAAGGTAAGATTGTGCGTATGGGCCAAGACATTACCATTGTTTCGTTTGGTAAAATTTTAAAAGTTGCTCAACAAGCTGCTGATGAACTGAGTAAAGAGGGCATTGAGGCTGAAGTGATTGATTTACGAAGTGTACGCCCAATTGATTACGAAATTATCATTAACTCTGTAAAGAAGACCAATAGATTGCTTATTGTGGAAGAGGCATGGCCACTTTCTGCTATCTCTTCTGAAATTACTTATCATGTGCAAAAATATGCCTTCGATTACTTGGATGCACCTATACAGCGGATTAATAGTAAAGATGTGCCCTTACCGTATGCACCAACATTAATTGAGGCTATTTTGCCTAATGTAAAGCGTACTATTGAAGCGGCAAATGCGGTGATGTATAAGTAGAAATAAAATTGTATTTGAATAAATTTTGCAAAAATCATTCAATATTTTGATTTTGGTACTTGGTAATTAAACGAATTTAGCTAAATATGTTTAATATATTCATTACTCACCATTCATTGTAAAAACTAAGCATTGATAACAAATTTTACACTTAGCTTGATTTAAATCCCAACATTCTATTTACTTGCCTGAATATTAAAAATATGCAGAATGAGATACTTTTCTATTTTACTTTGTTTATTCATATTTTGCCAGTGCAAAAAAAATGATGTTGTCTCCGACCCAGTTTTAGACCGCATAGCAATAACCTCATCAAACGGCAATCGTATTGATTTCACAAATGAAACCACAACACAACTTACAGTAACAGGCTTGGATCAAGCGAATCAGCAAGTTACGATTGACGAAACAATAAAATGGGAAGTAAATAACGATGCCATGCAAGTTGACGAAAATGGCCTTGTTGAGCTTCTTTCAACAGGTAAATCAATCATTACAGCAAGTGTAGGTAGTATTAGCTCCAGTATTGAAATTTATTCTTGGGACAGCACCCTTCCGCGTACCGAGATTTTTATAAGCGATGCAGGACCAAATTATAAGGCACCCTGGCAAATACTTAGAGCATACGATGATGGGGAATATGTGGAGGTTTTTACAGATCAAAATTTATCTTGGCCACAAGATATCGTTGTACTTGAAGATAAAAAACTTGTCTTAGTTTCAAATTTATCTAGGAATAATATTACGCAATATGACATAACCGACGGAAGCTATGAAGGAGTATTTGCCGATGATCTAAGCGGCCCTACACGTATGGAACTAGGCCCAGATGGATATATTTATGTGCTACAATGGCAAGGAGACGGTAAAGTCAAACGATATCAAAAAGATGGGACTGCGCTAGGTGCATTTACTGATGTAGGTGTACCCCAAAGTATTGGAATGGCCTGGGATGCTAGCTACAACCTTTATGTTTCTACTTATAGCAATGGTGATGGCGGTGCTTTTGTCAGAAAATTCAATAGTGAAGGAGTAGATCAGGGTTTATTTATCGATTCAGATTTACAAGGCGCAACAGACATTTGGTTTCAGGGAGATAATTTAATGGTAAATGACTATCCTATTGGTATTGTTAAGCGATTTGATGCTTCTGGAGAATTGCTAGGAAGTTTAATTACAGGCCTTCAACTAAATGAGGGAGTTGCCCATTTGCTAAATGGAAATATATTGATTGGCAATGGAGGAACAAGTTCTGTGAATGAATATGCTCCAAATGGTTCATTTATAAAAGAATATATCCCATCTGGAACACTCAACCTTGCACTACCAAATGCAGTAACGGTAAGGGAAGTTAATCGTTAATATTTTTAAATAATTGACAAAAAAGAAGTTTTCAGCTTTCATAAGCAAATAGTTTTATAATTAGTTTGTAATGTTCAAATAAAATTGTATTTCGGGAACATACATTTATAAACTAATATGAAATTTGAAGATTTAAACTTAATACCACCTATATTAAAAGCATTAAGGGAAGAAAATTATGCGAAACCAACTGCTATTCAAGCAAAAGCCATTCCGCTGGCCTTAAACCATCATGATATTTTAGGTAGTGCACAAACAGGTACTGGAAAAACAGCCGCCTTTGCTATTCCTATTATCCAACATTTAAATGAATTTACACAAAAACAAAATGGCAAAAGAAATACTACGGCACTTATTGTTACACCTACAAGAGAATTAGCCATACAAATTGGTGAAAGCATCAAAACGTATGCCAAATATACGCGAATTAAACATAATGTAATCTTTGGAGGGGTAAAGCAAGGCGCGCAAGTTGACGCGCTAAAACACGGTACCGATATCTTAGTAGCTACGCCGGGCAGGCTGCTGGATCTAATAAATCAAGGTTATATTTCTTTAAAATTTATTAAGTATTTTGTATTAGATGAGGCAGACAGGATGCTTGACATGGGATTTATTCATGATATTAAGAAAATTCTGATTAAACTCCCTAAAAAAAGGCAGTCACTATTCTTTTCGGCCACCATGCCACCTAATATAATGGAACTTTCACAGCAAATATTAGTCAACCCCAAAAAAATCGCTGTAAACCCTGTATCATCAACAGCCGAAACGATCCAACAATACTTGTATTTAACCAATAAGGACTGTAAAACTAAATTATTGTTACACATTCTTCAAGATGCTTCACTTGAGCAAGTGCTACTATTCTCTAGAACCAAACATGGTGCCGACAGGATTGTACGTAACCTTAGAAAGAAAAAAATTGATTGCGCTGCCATTCACGGTGATAAAGCACAAAATCAACGTCAAAAAGCGTTGAAGCAGTTTAAAAATGGTGAAATCAGGGTATTGGTAGCAACCGATATTGCGGCACGCGGTATTGATATTGATAAGCTGCAGCATGTGATTAATTATGATATCCCCAATGAACCAGAGACGTATGTGCACCGGATTGGGCGATGCGGCCGAGCCGGAGAAGAAGGCATCTCTATTTCCATTTGTGAGCCCGAAGAAAATGCTTATGTACGGGATATCGAAAAACTAACCAAGCAAAAAATTCAAGTCATTCAGGACAACCCCTTCCCACAAACCGATAAACCCATGACAGCTGCTGAGAAAAAAGAGTGGCAAAAGGAGAAACAAAAGAGGAAGCAGGAGTATTTTGCTAACCGGAACAAAAAAAGAAATGTTCCTAAGCAGCAGGCTAAGAAGAAAAAGAAAGATAAATAACATTGTCCGAGATTCTTTTCGATTTAAATTTTATTATACTTTATGTGAAGCTTTATTTTTTAAAATTTTGGACTTTTCTAATATTTTTGCTTTGCTTAATTATTTTATTTTGATTTAGTTATGGTTTTAGTGTATGACAAGTTTTTTTTAAATCATTGATTTTTTACGCTATTTTAAAACTAATATTAAATATATTTAGCCAATTACATTCATTAATTCATAACTATCCGCTTTAATACATATTTTTATTTTATATAATTGATAATTAAATATTTATATTATTTTGCCGAAATGTTCTTAATGTTGGACCACTAGTTTAGTGGTTGGGTTTATTTTAGGTATTTTAGAATAATTTCTTTTTTTAATTTATTGATTAGTAGTGTTTTTATGATTTCTATCTTGATTTTGAATAATTTTTGCTGAATTTGATCATTATGAATATTTGTGATTTCTTCTTAACTATAAATCCCCATTTATATTTAATCTAATAAATAACTGGAACAATATAATTATGAAAATTGATTAAGTTGTAGAAGGTAGTCTTATAAATCATACAATACCAAATTAAATTGCTTGACCAAGTCATAACTTATTTGAAGAAATATTAAATTGGCATAATGAAAAGCAAGCTAAATTGGGAAGCGTTCTCCAATAGAAATCGTATAGAAGTTATAGAAGAAGTTAAACAATTAATTTTAGATCATGATGGTTACATCATACATTTTAAAATGTTCTCAGATCTTGCTTTAAATTTAAATATTGAAATTGAAGCGGATAAGATTCCAACCCTGCATCAAGCACTTTCTTCGAAGATGAGTATTTCCGAGCTTGAAAATCATCTTTTTGATTCAAAAAAAGAATGGTTAATTTTCATTCATTTATCATTTGGACAAAGTCATGGCAATTTACGACATGAAATACCTGAAGTACCAGGATAATTGTCAAAAAAATCAACTAAAATTATCGCCAATACCATTTTTTTCTTAAATTTGTGGGCTAATTAAACTCATGGTCGCGTGGCCGAGTGGCTAGGCAGAGCTCTGCAAAAGCTTGTACAGCGGTTCGAATCCGCTCGCGACCTCTAGTTTTATTGCCTTTCAATAA
>JAUIFR010000210.1 GCA_030430325.1 Bacteroidia bacterium
ATAATTGCATAGTCATTAATATTTATATCTTCACGATGCAATATTATAGATTTTGTACCCGACTCAAGAATCAATGGAATATCCTCTGCAGTAAGTACAGAATCACGTTCCATTAAAACTTCATTTCGATCTATTGAAACTACTTCACCCGTATCTTCATCTACAAAATCCTCTGTCCAAGTACGTAGCACTCTCGCTGCCAATTTTCTACCAACCACCTTTTTAAGATTTGTTTTCGTCGATTCAATTTCCTCTGACAATTCAAACAAATCTAATATATGTTTGTCCGTTCCATATCCAATTGCACGAAGCAATGTGGTAACGGGAAACTTCTTTTTTCGATCGATATAGGCATACATGACATTATTTACGTCTGTAGCAAACTCGATCCAAGAACCTTTGAATGGAATTATTCGAGCAGAATAAAGTTTCGTGCCATTTGTATGTTTACTTTGAGCAAAAAATACCCCAGGAGAACGATGAAGCTGAGAAACAATAACTCGCTCAGCACCATTAATGATAAATGATCCTTTTTTGGTCATATAAGGGATATTCCCTAAAAAAACCTCTTGCTCAATGGTTTCAAACTCCTCATTATCCTCGTCATTGCAAGAAAGTCTTAATTTTGCTTTTAGTGGTACAGAATAGGTCAATCCTCTATCCAAACATTCTTGTACAGAATACTTCGGCGGATCAACTAAATAGTCCACAAACTCCAAAACAAAGTTTTCTCGAGAATCCATAATAGGAAAATTCTCAGAAAAAACCTTATAGAGTCCTTCTTGTGTTCTTTTCTCGGCTGGAGTATCCAACTGGAAAAAATCACTGAATGATTTTAGCTGCACATCTAAAAAATCAGGATAATCTATTACTGATTTGATAGAGGCAAAATTTTTGCGTAGATTAGTAGTATTAGCCAATGCCGTAATGGTTTAAATAAATGTAAGAAATCGAAACTTTAACATACTATAAAATCGTACAAACAGGAAAAGACCTGACTAAACGGCCAGGTCGACATTCCAAATTCTTAAGGTAGAATGTACGCAATTTATTTTAGCTCCACTTCTGCCCCAGCTTCTTCTAATTGCTTTTTTAAAGCTTCTGCCTCATCTTTAGGCACACCTTCTTTGATTGGACTTGGAGCGTCATCTACAACTGCTTTCGCTTCCTTTAATCCTAAACCTGTTAGCTCTTTGACTAATTTTACAACTGGTAACTTGGCACTTCCAGGAGATTTTAAGATCACATCAAATGATGATTTTTCTTCAGCGGCATCGCCTCCACCTTCACCACCTGCCTGAACCATTACAGGGCCTGCAGCAGCTGCCGGCTCAATGCCATACTCATCCTTTAAAATTTCTGCCAATTCGTTAACTTCCTTTACGGTTAGATTGACTAACTGCTCTGCAAACGCTTTTAAATCTGCCATTTTTATCCTATTTTCAATTTCAAATTATGACTCTTTTTCTGATAATGTTTTCACAATACCTGCAAGCTTATTCTTTCCACTGGTTAGAGCAGAAAGCACATTGTTAGCAGGTGATTGTAATAAGAATATAATATCTCCAATTAATTCTTCTTTTGACTTCAGCTTACTTAGAGCATCTAAATGCTCATCACCAATATATAATGCTGAATCGATTGATGCACCTTTAAGTATTGGACTTGTGCTGCTAATTTCCTTACGGAATTGCTTTAAAACTTTAGCCGGACCGCTACTATTTTCTTTTGTAAATAATAGACCAGAAAATCCTTTTAGTACCGACTCATCAAATGGAGTATAATCAACCTCCATCCGTTCCAAAGCCTTTTTTATTAAAGTGTTTTTTGCCACTTTATATTCAATGCCTAAATTAAAGCACATAGCTCTGAACTTATTTATTTCTGCTACAGTTAGGCCAGAGGCATCTGTTACATAGAAGTAGTTATTATCTTCTAACTTCTTTGTTAATTCGTCGATTAACGCTGCTTTATCTGCTTTAGTCATGATTATATTCCTGCTATGCTATTGGTATCAATTTTTATACTAGGGCTCATGGTGCTAGACATATAGATACTCTTAAAATAAGTACCTTTAGATGAAGAAGGCTTCAATTTTGATATAACCTGAATCAACTCAGTAGCATTCTCATGAATTTGCTCAGAAGTAAATGAAACTCTTCCGATACTTGCATGGATAATACCAAATTTATCAACTTTGAAGTCAATCTTGCCACTTTTTACATCTTTCACCGCCTTGGCAACATCTAATGTTACTGTTCCAGCCTTAGGGTTTGGCATAAGGCCACGTGGTCCTAAAACACGACCAAGCTTACCGACTTTACCCATTACTGTTGGCATCGTAATGATGACATCTACATCCGTCCAACCTCCTTCAATTTTCTTGATGTATTCATCTAAACCTACGTGATCTGCCCCTGCTGCCTTGGCTTCCTCTTCTTTATCAGGAGTACACAATACCAGTACTGATGTCTCCTTTCCAGTACCATGTGGTAATGTTACAATCCCACGGACCATCTGATCGGCTTTACGAGGATCTACCCCTAAATTTAAGTCAACATCAACTGAAGCATCAAACTTTGTATTTGAAATTTCCTTTAACAGCTCAGAGGCATCTTTAAGTGCATATTCTTGATTACTGTTCAGTTTTTCGAATGCTGCTTTTCTATTTTTACTAATTTTTGACATTACGTACAATTTTTATTAAAATGGACGGTCACCTTTTACGGTTACACCCATACTTCTTGCTGTTCCTGCTACCATACTCATGGCTGACTCAACCGTAAGTGCGTTTAAATCAGGCATTTTGGTTTCTGCAATAGTCCTTACTTGATCCCAAGAAATAGAACCTACCTTATTTCGGTTTGGCTCTGAAGAACCCTTTTTTAATTTAATTGCCTCCATAATAAGTACAGGTGCAGGTGGTGTTTTAATTACAAAGTCGAAAGACTTATCAACATAAATTGTAACCAAAACAGGTAACAGCATACCTTGTTTATCTTGTGTACGAGCATTAAATTGCTTACAAAACTCCATGATGTTTAGCCCCTTACTACCTAAGGCTGGCCCAACTGGTGGAGAAGGATTTGCTTGCCCCCCTCTTATTTGAAGTTTTAAGTAACCTGAAATTTCCTTTGCCATTTCTTAATCTTGTTTTTCAACTTGAACATAATTCAACTCCACTGGGGTATTCCGTCCGAATATTTTCACCATCACACTCAACTTGCGCTTCTCTTCAAACACTTTCTCAACGGTACCTGTAAACCCACTAAATGAGCCATCCATAATTTTTATGGTCTCCCCAACTATAAACGGAGTTTCTAATGTTTCTTCAAATTCATCTATTTGTTCAACACGCCCTAATATGCGATTGATTTCTGTCTGACGAAGAGGCACTGGAACCTTCTCACCAGCTCCCTCATGCTCCCCCAAGAATCCAATTACACCAGGAATATTTTTTACAACATGCAGGGCTTCTCCTTGCTCAATATCAGCAGAAATAATTACATATCCAGGAAAAAAATTCCTTTCACGGACACGCTTTTTACCATTCCTCATCTCATATACCTTTTCAGAAGGAATCAGTACTTGAGGAATCGCTTCCTCCAATTTTTGACGTACGATCTCATTGTCTAGGTATGATTTAACCTTGCGCTCTTGCCCACTAACTACTCTAACCACATACCACTTATGCTCGCTCATTCAATTTCAAATTAAAATGCCTGATAAAACCAATCCATTATGGTTTTAAAACCTTGATCCATCAAGCCAATCAACAATGCAAAAATCAAAGATGCTAACAAAACTAATGCCGCACTACTTTGAAGTTGCGATAACTTTGGCCAGCTAACTTTATAAACTAACTCACCATAAGATGCTTTTATAAACGTTGTTAATTTGTTCATAATAATCATTTGCACGGGTGGAGAGACTCGAACTCCCAGCCAACGGTTTTGGAGACCGCTACTCTACCAATTGAGCTACACCCGTATCCACCCAAAAAGCATGCAAAGATAATAAAATTTATTAAAAATAAATACGTTTCCTATAATTTAATAGAAAACGTATTTATAAAACGCTTCTAATTTTATATATTAGTCCAATATTTCAGTAATCTGACCAGCACCTACCGTACGGCCCCCTTCACGAATTGCAAAACGCAATCCTTTTTCCATTGCCACTTTATTGATTAACTCAACTTCAATTGTTACGTTATCACCAGGCACTACCATTTCTACATTAGCAGGTAATTTAATCTCACCTGTAACATCAGTAGTTCTTAGATAAAACTGAGGACGATACTTATTAAAAAATGGGGTGTGACGACCACCTTCATCTTTTGAAAGCACATAAACTTCAGCTTTAAATTTTTGGTGAGGTGTTACAGAATTAGGCTTACAAATTACCATACCACGCTTGATATCTGTCTTATCAATACCACGTAATAATAATCCTACGTTATCACCTGCTTCACCACGCTCCAAAATTTTACGAAACATCTCAACTCCTGTAACAGTTGACTTCAAGTCCTCTGCACCCATTCCTAAGATATCTACAGGGTCACCTGAGTTAATTACACCACGCTCAATACGACCAGTTGCTACTGTACCACGACCTTGGATCGAGAATACGTCCTCAACAGGCATTAAGAAATCTTGGTCAATTAATCGAACAGGCTGAGGGATATACTCATCCACACTGGCCATTAATTCCATTACTTTATCAACCCACTGCTGCTCAGCATTTAATGCTCCAAGAGCAGAACCAGCTGTGATTGGAATATTGTCACCATCAAACTCATAAAAGCTTAGTAGCTCACGTAATTCCATCTCTACAATCTCTAATATCTCCTCATCATCTACTAAGTCCACTTTGTTCATAAATACAACAATCGCTGGAACACCCACCTGACGAGCTAATAGAATATGCTCTTTTGTTTGAGGCATAACACCATCAGTAGCTGCCACAACAAGTATTGCACCATCCATTTGAGCAGCACCAGTAACCATGTTTTTCACATAGTCAGCGTGACCAGGACAGTCTACGTGTGCATAGTGTCTGTTCTCTGTTTCATACTCTACGTGAGATGTATTAATTGTAATACCTCTTTCTTTCTCTTCTGGTGCATTATCAATAGAAGAGAAGTCTTTACTTTCTGCCAACCCTTTATCAGCCAATACTTTAGTGATTGCTGCTGTTAAAGTAGTTTTACCGTGGTCAACATGACCAATGGTACCTATATTAAGGTGTGGCTTACTACGATCGAAGGTTTCCTTAGCCATTTTTAATTAACTTAATGATTTATAATAAATAATTTAAAGATTCAAAACTTGAGCCAATGACGGGAATTGAACCCGTGACCCCTTCCTTACCAAGGAAGTACTCTACCCCTGAGCTACATTGGCCTAAGGGCAATGAGTAATGAGCCAATTTCTAAAGCATTAACTCTTATTTCTAATAGAGCGGGAGACGAGGCTCGAACCCGCGACCTACAGCTTGGAAGGCTGTCGCTCTACCAACTGAGCTACTCCCGCTTTTATTGAAATATTACCCAAATACCTCAACAAACCATACCTAAGTGGGGAGAGCAGGATTCGAACCTGCGAAGCCGAAGCAACGGATTTACAGTCCGTCCCATTTGACCGCTCTGGAATCTCCCCGTCCCTATGGATTTTTAAGGAAGTGCAAAATTATACGCTTTTTTATTTATATCAAATATTTTAAAGAAAAAGATTAATTTTTCTATGAGATGAATTTGGAGGTAACTTATATTATTCACGAATGTAATAAGCCATAAAAACTAACATAGCTAACAAAACTGAGTATTTTGCATTTGTCAATAACAAAATAATTGCGTTAATTTTAATCATTTTAGAATGAGGCCAAATTTCCAGTTAATAATTTAAAAAAAAACATGCTAGGTCAAAATACTAATAAGCTTTATAAATTCCCTCAAAATTGGATTAAGCAGCACGTCGGGCACATTGATATTAACGTTCGTCAAAAATGGAATATTCTATGGCCAACATTAAGTAAAATAGAAAATAAAAATATTCAAGTATTAGATGCTGGTTGTGGAATTGGTGAATGGACGCTTGAGCTTAGTAAAAGAAAATCACAATGGAACATCACAGGTATTGATCTAAATCAAGCATGTATTGCAACAGCTCAAAAAAATAGGAGTAGATTAAATGCTACTTCATGTCAATTTCAATCAGCTGATTTTTTAGCTTATAAACCTCAAAGGCGATTTGATCTCATATTGTCTATTTCCTCACTGCATTATCTATGGGAAAGAAATAAGCAGCACGAATTATTTACTAAAATAACGGAGTGGTTAGTAGATGGGGGTACTTTAATTGCACTAATTCCTCGTACGGCTAGTGAGGCACCGGATCTAGAAGAAGCTTCTGTATTGCCTAAACACAGTATTGCTAGTCAGGAGGAAATTATGAATATATGTCAAGTGCATCATTTGAAAGTAAAAACATTAGAAGCCTGCATTAATAAAAAGGCCATGAAAGCAAAAAACATGTATGCTACAAAAAAAGGTATGAACCGAATAATTGGACTTCCAAAAATGCTCGCGCTAAGCAATCCAAGAAATTTGATCGTTAACAATGATAAAGAACCTACTTACGCTTGGTTGCTTATTGCTCAAAAATAAGAAAATTAACTAATTCTTGAATTTGACAGTTTAAAGAGTTAAAATACTGATTTATAAGGTATTGAGACGTTGTATCTTATCGCTTTGTCCCCTTGTGTGATATGCTGATTCGGGGTATTGAGCGTTACCTAGAAGCTGAACACCAAGTCACCTACCTATTTGATAGTAAAAGTAGTACTGGAACGTCTATCTCCAATGTTTTATGACCGCTTGCCGGCGTTTTTATTAACTCATTTACTCATTTACTTCAATATAATCCCCATCAATATATCTGAGTAGTTTAATAGATTCATCAGAAATTATTTTTTCTTTACATCCTTTGCTAAATTTATAAGTTGTTC
>JAUIFR010000211.1 GCA_030430325.1 Bacteroidia bacterium
TATATTGATCAGCGTACTAACAGTTAATAACATTGTTAAGCCTATATTTTCATTATCTTTTCCTGGTGAGTGCCTTACTTCTGAATATCCCTTTTAAATCATAATAAATATGATAAATTTGTGTAATTAATAATTATAAAAATATAAACCTCTAAAAAGTATTCATTTTGTGGAAATTTTAACTCCCATTACGACACTGTGACGAATAATGCTGGTTAAATCAAGCTTTTAAGCTGAATCTTTTTCTTAAGTATCTCCCCATTTCTATCGAGTAAAAAACGAAGTGTGGCGCCATCCCGCCGAACAAAAAATTGGTTAACCTTATTTAAATCAAGTTCGTTACCGTCAAACCCATTAATTTTAAGAATGATATCACCCGTTTTGATACCAGCTTGCTCTGCTGCCGATCCCGCTCTAATTTTTGTGATTCTGAATTTGTGTAAGGAAGCATATTCTACTGCTACGGTAAGTCCACTTTTGTTATAGTGGAAGGCTCTACTGTAGGCATTATTTTTCTTTAAGTATAATTGATTATTAAAATAATCAAAAATTAAAAAGAACCGACTCAGTACTTCTCCGCCCAATGTGCCGTGCCTATTCGGAATTTCTTCCTGCAAATCGTAGCTACTTGTATCAGGAAACGAGCAAATGATGTTTTTGAAGTTAAAACCGGCTACAGATAACGCAGGAATCCTGCCTAGGCTACCGGTTATTTCTCCACCTAGCCCTATACCCAATTGGCTTTTTAGATGTTTTTTTGGTGGCGTAATATCACTATTACCATTGGCCTCAATTTGCAGTGCATGTGACGCACCAGTATCTATTAAAGTACTCGAAACAAACTTTAAATCATCTTCTAATGTCATATTAGTTTCGATATAGGGCTTCCCGTTATGTATTTGTAATGGGAGCGATGTATACCTTTTGGGAGGTTTGAATTTTGAATGCTCGTACAGCGTCATAATTTTATTGACATAATCTACCTTAACAATGAACCTACTAAAGAGATCATAACCAATAATTCCGTGCACTTCTGCGCCCAAATATCCTCTTAAATTGAGATAATCCTCCTCTAAAGTCAATAAAGTAAGTCCTCTGCCCACCACACCTGGTAAATTTAAACTCACATTACTGGCTACATAAGCCTCTACATCTTGTTTATCTCCCGCTCCTCTTATCGAAATTTTCCTTGAATACTTCAGTTCTAATAAATCACCATACGTTTTTTCTGTTAATATAATATGCCTCACACCAGAGTCAACAATAAATTTCATAGGAATGGTTTGTTCAAAAAATACGGGTACAACAATTAGGTTATTATAAATTTCGAACGGAATCTCAATTTTTTTTCTATTATTTATAATATCAAACCCAAAATTTTGTGCTATTGAGCTATTTAGCAGGTAAAAGTTTACCACTATGAAATAAAGAATGTGTTTGTATATAGGGTTAATCATCCTCGCCTAATTTAGGTATAATTATAATAGGATGCACCAATGTCATGCAGTAACAAATTTTATTTGTTAGATTTGTGATTGAATTTATAGCTTTTGACCAGATTCAGATGTCAATTAAAGTAAAAAATTTAACTAAGTTATTTCAAGATCAGGTTGCTGTTGATGCGCTTTCGTTTACAGTTGACCCTAGCGAGATAGTGGGCTTTTTGGGACCTAATGGTGCCGGAAAGTCTACCACTATGAAGGTGATCACAGGGTACACTTCTCCAACTTCAGGGCAAATTGAAGTTTGCGGGCTTTCTATGTTAGAAAACTCCAAAGCGATTAGGCATAAAATTGGCTATTTGCCAGAGCATAATCCCCTGTATTTAGAAATGTATATCAGTGAATACCTGCACTTTTTTGGTCCATTATATGACCTCAGGGGTAAGGCCTTACGCCATCGTATAAGGGAAATAATTGAACTATGTGGCCTTACGCCAGAGCGCTCAAAGAAAATTGGGCAGCTTTCAAAAGGATATCGCCAGCGAGTTGGTATCGCACAGGCACTTTTACATAACCCAGAGGTATTAATATTAGATGAACCAACGTCAGGCCTGGACCCTAACCAGTTAGTAGAAATTAGAAATTTGATTAAAGAAATTAGTCCCAATAAGTCAGTTCTATTTTCGAGTCATATTCTCAGTGAAGTTGAGGCTATTTGTGACCGTGTCATCATTATAAATAAAGGAAAAATGGTGGCGGATCGTCAGTTGAGAGGGGCAAATATGGAACATCAGGTTTATACAATATTAGTAACTTTTAAGGAACCACCAACCGATAATTGGGCATCATCACTACAATGTAAAAGTGCAGAAAAAATAGATCATCAACAATTTAAAATAATTGCCGAGACGGATGTGCGAGCTGAGATTTTTCAGCAAGCTGTGCACATGCAAAACCCAATATTGGAGTTAAAATTGGAAGAAAATGACCTGGAGAAGCTGTTTCAACAATTAACAGTGCCATGAGCAAGCTATTTATTATTCCTACGCCTATAGGGAATTTAGAAGATATTACACTTCGCGCGCTAACTGTGCTGAAAGAAGTAGATTTAATTTTGGCCGAGGATACGCGTGTATCGGGAAAGTTGTTGAAGCGCTTTGAGGTTACTACTTCGATGAAGTCATACCATGCTTTTAATGAGCATGGGGCCCTTCAAAAATATCTAGATCAATTAATCACAGGTAAAAAACTAGCATTAATTAGTGATGCCGGTACACCAGGTATTTCAGATCCTGGTTATCTGTTGATTCATGCTTGTATTGAGAACCAAATTGAAGTGGAGTGCTTGCCTGGGCCAACGGCCTTTGTGCCCGCTCTTTTACAGTCAGGATTCCCTACCGATCGGTTTGTGTTTGAAGGATTTTTACCTCATAAAAAGGGGCGGCAAAAGCGCATAGAAAACTTGCAGGACGAGACGAGAACCATTGTATTTTATGAATCCCCTTATCGCCTCAAAAAGCTACTTAGCCAGCTTGGAGAAATTTTAGGCGGAAATAGGGAAGTGGCCGTGTGCAAAGAGCTTACTAAATTATATGAAACTTGCTGGAGAGGTACCGTTTCGCAATTGACCGATACTATGGATGATAAAGCTATAAAAGGCGAGTTTGTAGTGGTGGTGAAGGGGAAGGAAAAGTGAGCTGTAATTTTTAATGATTAGATTTTATGTTGAGGTTTTATATGTATTTGCATGATTGTTTTCTATTTGACAAATAAGAGAATTTTATTATTAATGATTAAACCACTTTTGTCTTGATACAAAAGTGGTCAAAAAATCAAGACTGTCTGAAATTTTCGAAAAAATGACATGCTTTATTTTAAAACAAAAAATGCGATTAAGACTTGTAATGTATATGGTAAAGTCTTTTTGTTTAAATCTTATTAAAATGAAGATTTAAAAAATAAAGCCTGATTTTTGAGTGCGAAAATTTCAGAAGGTCAAATTGTTTTTAGAGTTGTGCTAAATTTTATACAGTAAATAACAATATTCTAATAATTAATTACACATAAGTTAAAGCTCCAAAATTTTATTAAGGAAAATGGCAAGCTTCACAATCGATTTCGCGTTAAGGATATAAAAGGCCAGCCGTTTACGGCTGGGTCCTTTAGGACGGAACCCTTTTGTAGCCTGGTCTTAGTCTCAAATTGATTTTGAGACTAAGAAACGCCCAAATAAATATTTCACCAATAAAAAATTTGAAAATAATCACAATTGTTTGAAATCGAATTTATATTCTTTACCAAGGATAGTAAGGCTGTCTGATTGCAATTTTATATGTTTATTTTTTATTTCCAGGTTATATGTTCCAAGAAAAATTGATTTTTTAAGTTTTTCTGCATGTGCAAACTCCCATTCCGTAACGATTAGACTATCATTTTTAAAAGTCCAGATACACTTATCGCCGCTTGTGTTTATGCCAGGAAAAATTACAGTTCCATTTTCATAAAATTGCATAGTTTCCGAACAATTATCATATTGACTTTCGAATTTAAGCCCCGTCGAATTTGGTATCAATTCATTTCCCTTAAAATAAATTTTTTCAACACACCAACTTTTCTCAGTTAGGATGTCAATTTCTGACGGTATAACTAAAATTGTTATAGGTACTGCAATAATTACCAATACAATTATTATTAATGCAAACGTATAAAAAAACCTCATTATTAATTATACCAAAAATTAGTTACAATAACAAATATTTATAATTATAACAATAAAATTAGCAATATTAAACAAAATTAGCAAAATTTATTCAAAATATCCTCAGGTAAGTCCTCCTTTTCATCCACATCGCTCAATGTCTCAAGAAGCTGATATGAGCAGTTTAAATTATTTGCAATCTTTAAACTCTCTCTTAAAACTTCACTAGTGCTCCAAGGTATATTTTTGAACAAAGCTGGGTAATACTGATTCATGCCTAGCAGATAATAGCCCCCATCCTTCGCTGGCCCAAATACCACTTGGGCATCATCAAGTGCCTTGAATGCAGACCTGATATGATGTGGCTGGAGCATGAGGCAATCGCTACCAATTATGCAGGTTTTTTGCATACCTATCTCAAATGAATCTTTAAAGGCATGACTCATTTTAAAACCTAAATCGCCTTTTGCCTGAACATATTTTGTAGGGTTATTAGCCCAAGAATCAGACTCATCTATATAGGATGAATAGTAAATAGCAGTTGGTACATTGAGTTGTGCAATGACCTGCTTTGTGTGCCTAATTAGTAGTTGATAAACTTTATAGGCTCCTTGATCACCAATTGATTTGGCAAGTCTAGTTTTTACCTTCCCGATTTCTGGATTTTTAATAAATACGATGAGCCTCGACTTACTCATATACTTTAATGCCATTTGTGAGCCATTTCGACCAATCTTTGTTATAAGTATGCACTGAATCGGTTAAATCGCCATTCGAATTATATACAGGATATTGGTTGTTTTTCCACTCAAATATTCCTCCGTATAAGTTAAATACATTTGTATAACCCGCTTCGATAAGTTGTTCACCAACTTTTTCACTTCTATATCCCACACTACAATATACTATGATGGTATCTTCTGTATTTATTGGAAGATTTAATTGATTGAGTTCAAAAGATTCATAGTCAATAAATTGTGCATTTTCAAGATGACTAACTTCAAACTCTTTCTTGGATCGAGTGTCCAAAAAAATAGCGTTACTATTCTCTACTTGGCTAACTTTCAAAATTGGTACAGTATGATTATATAATTTTTCTAAGGTATGCTCAAAGGTTGTTTGGCTTATAGCTATGAAAAATTTTACAAGCAGTAGTATAAATAAAATAATGTATGGTTTATTAGAAAATATCATGGAGTAAATAAGTAAATTTGGTACAAAATTTGCTTTATTTGATTTGGTTTTTAATTAAATTACGATTTTATTTGAAGACTTTTGTAAATTTATTAACTATATATTTTTAATTCCAACAATGATTTATTATTTTTAGGATTAAAATAGAATTAATTTGTACCAATATAAAAAAATAAACAGATGAAAAAAATTAATTACATCGTGGGAAGCCTCCTCCTAGTTGGATTGATCACATTTTTTGGTTGTAAGAAAGACAATCCTACAGATCCTTCTCCTCAAGATCAACGAACTAATGATATGGCTGCTAGTTCTTGGAGTGCAGAGAGTGTTACGTTAGATGGAACAGATGTAACTGCTAGCTATAGTAATTTTAGCTTGACTTTCTCAGGTAAAAACTATTCTACGAATAATGGTGCTCCGGCATGGAAGGCAAGTGGTACATATGATTTTGATAATGGTAATGTTAATAGCATTATTTTAGATGGTAATGTTACGGCTACGATCTCTGGCTTTGTGGCTGGTGAAAAAATGACCATGAGATTTACGATTACGGAAGAAAATGCTAAAACTAGCGGTGTTGGTGAGTATGTTTTCTCATTAGTTGCTAACAACTAGTAATATATAAAAACATTAAAACCCGCTTTTTGCGGGTTTTTTTTGCCTAATTTTTAAAAAGTTCAAGAACTGTAAGTTAGAATTGTTTACTTCTCTGTTATTCTCTATAGTACCTGGGGAAGTATTAGCTATCAAACATCTTGCTTAATATTATTTTTTTTAGCAATGTTATAAACCGCCTTATGCGCATAATAAGTATTATGAAAAAGGTATACGGTTAAAGAAAAAAGAGCAATATTTTGAAACCATATTGCATCTGAAAAGAGCAAAAAATGAATTTATAGCTTCAAAAAAGTAAGATTATGCCATTTTTACCAATATGGGTGATTACTACTGCAAATAAACATTTAGCTCAAGCTTGGGACTTGAAAACCTATTTTATCAAGATGAGCCCTCTTACATGCTAAGCTCAATATATAATATTTTTTTATTTTATTACATGGAGTAAAATAACTATGATCAGGGATATGTAATGATGAAAAAGCACTTATAGTGACCAATAAAACTGAAATTTCTGACCGAAACTACCTTAATTACTGTGTTAAATCTAGCAATTGCTCAGGTGAGTGTAGGCGAATATGAGCAAGCATACCAAAGACAATTTGCAAGCCCATCCCTTTTTTTGGCTCATTCATGCTCGCAAAAAAATCCATTTCCTCAGTTCCGTCTATTTTTATGAAGCAGTTTGGTTTAGTTTTGGCTTCTTCGTAGTACTAAAATTTAAACGTAATCAAAAAGCATAGTAATCTACAGCTAAAAGTAATAAGGGCAATACCAAGAAAATTTAAATGAATTTTGCAAAATACATTTAATACAATAAATTAATTTAATAAAATTTGCTAATTATATTCAAAATATTGGATTAAGAATTTTTACCGAGAATGAGGTTAAACCCAGAAATTTTCCGAAAAATTGATTAACTTGATTTTGTATACATTCATCATTATGAAAATAAAAATTTTATTGTTATTTATTATTA
>JAUIFR010000212.1 GCA_030430325.1 Bacteroidia bacterium
CTTTTGGCACTACGATCTTGGTTTTATCGATGATGATTTGTTGGTTTGGCTCTATTTTAGATCTTAGATAAAAGGTATTGTCGTCTTTATCGTCTTTGATATGTGAGAGTTGCATTTTATCGATAGCTCTAGTGATTTGATGATATTCTAACCGGGTGAGGTTTTTCAAGTAATTGATAAAGGTAAAAGCAATAAAGCACATAGCCACATGACCTTTAATTCGCTCATCGGTCCAATGAAACATGGGGCGGATCTCTAGTTGGCTTTTTTATACCAGCTTTTAATTTACACAAAAAAAGTACAAGCTTAGGCTTATACACCAAATTCAATAAAAAATAATACTAAATATCTAATATTCAAACATTTAAAATTTAACAAATTGAAGCTTTTCTAAATGTATTTAAAATCAATGCATATTTTAATCACGATTACAACTATAATTACACTTTTCTTTCCACCTATCAATTAATCTAATTACCATGCCTATAACTGCTCTCAAAATAATTCACTATTTTTTACATTATAATATTAAAGGCAAAATTTTCAGACTAAATGAATTAACTCATTGGAAAACACACACCCAGCTCCTAATCACGAGCGAATTTATCTTAAAAAGAATAAGGCCGTTTACTTACTAAACGAACCTGACGATGCTATGGTGCATAAACCACCCTTCATCGTCAAGAGCTTTTTAGACCGCCCCAACGAAAAGGAACTCACCCTGCTAACCAATGAATACAAAATATCAAAAAACATCCCCATTTTAGGCATTCGTAAAGCCTTGAAATTAGGGAGTTACATGGGTATACCTGCACTATGGCTCACATATCATGAAGGGGTAACGCTACATCAGTTTCTTAAAACCCATCGCCTACCCTTGCCCGAAAAACTAAAATTAGCTAAACTACTGACCGAAGCCATCGGTAATATTCATCAGCTTGGCATTGTACATCAAGACCTTAACATATTCAATATATTGATTACACCCGAGCGGTTTCCAGTCATTATTGACTTTGAACAGGCCTTCCGGATTGAGGAAGGCAACCTTCTACAATTCAAGTATCAGTTCATGATTGGTAATTTATCGTATATTTCACCAGAGCAAACTGGGCGCTTACAGTTACCCATTGATACTCGAAGCGATCTTTACACTTTGGGAGTATGCCTTTACAAGCTCTTTACAGGAAAGCTCCCCTTCGAATCAGATGAAATTAGTACACTTATTCATAGCCATGTAGCTAAAATCCCTGAGCCCGCACATAAGGTAAATCCCAATGTACCTGTCATTTTATCTGAGATCATCCGAAAATTACTCTCGAAACACCCCGATGACCGTTATCAGTCTGCCTTTGGGATTCGGTATGACTTAATGAAGCTTCAAGAAAAGCTCTACCGTAAGTCAAATACGATGTTTCGACTTGGTAAAGCAGATTATACACCATTCTTGAAAGACAGCAAAAAGATCTATGGCAGAGCCAAAGACACTCAATTATTAGAAAATCTTATACAAAATTGTGCCGCTGGGGATGCCAAAGTGTGTATACTTGAGGGCCCCTCTGGAATCGGAAAAACATTTTTAATAGAAAATTGCATTGAAAATTATCAAAAAAATAATAATTTAATATTTATTAAAGGAAAATTTGAACAAATTGATCAAAACATTCCATTTTTTGCAATTCGCATTGCGCTCCAAAAATTAGTCAGTCAACTGTTACTTTTAGACGAGCAACATGTAACAAGGTGGAAAAATTCCGTGCTAAAAGAGGTATTGGAAGCTGGATCAGTTTTAAAGCAACTCATCCCAAATATTTCGTTATTATTTGATGATTTCAATGCCATTCCAGAACTAAAAGGTGCTGAAGCCCAAAATAGATTATTTTATACGATCAAAACTTTCCTTCGTTTACTAAAATCACTCCAAACACCAATCTTGCTCTTTTTTGATGATATTCAATGGGCAGATGATTCATCCAAAAAACTGGTGCAAGAGCTCATAAACCCCTTTGAATACCCTTATTTGATGTTGGTATTATCACATAGGGGTGAACATTCGCTTAATTTTCCAAAGCAACCCAATATCTACCACATCCATCTCCAGCAATTAACAAAGGAAGCATATTATGGTATGATTTGGGACACTTTTGATGGAAATTTAACTGAAAGTGAGGCGCTTTCCGAGCTACTGTACCTCAAAACAAACGGTAATCCGTTCTTTACAAAACAAATGCTACACTCACTTGTGGAGCAAAATGCCATCTATCTGAATGAAGATATTGACCAACGACCTACTTGGCACTGGAATGAGGCTAAGATACAAGAAGTTGATGTAAGTCATAATGTTGTTGAGCTTATGCGAGAGGCTATTAAAAGGCTTCCGCCATTGACCCAAGATTTTATTCGAATTGGAGCCTGCATTGGTACTACATTTGAAATAGAAATACTGGCGCATTTGAGTGACCGAAAATCTAAAGAAGTGATACAACACCTCAATTTGGCCATTCTAAAAGGCATTCTGAATCAAAGTAAACTTGAAAATTCATCCTACCAATTTAAACATGACCGTATACAGCAAGCGGCTTACATGCTTTTGGATGAGAAAATCAAGTCAAAGTTACATCTGCAGATTGGTAAATTTTTTGTTCGAAATTCAAATAATGCCAGTCTATTTGAAACGGTACAGCATTGGAATCTAGGTCAAAGGCACTTAAAGACAAAGGATCTTGATCAATTTATATTACTAAACCAGCAAGCTACCCAAAAAGCAAAAGATGAAGGTGCTTTTGAAGTAGCTTATGGCTATATTCAGCATGCCATTTCTAAATTTAATCTCGCAAATTGGCATCAAAACCCTAAACTCAGCATATCACTGCATCTTTTGTTGGCAGAACTAGCAGCACTTAACAGGGAATTTGAAGTCATGGATGAGGCAATCAAAATCCTACTTGATAAAGTGACGGACACCCTTGAGCTTTTGCCAGTTTATGAAATTATTATATTTGCGCATTCTACTCGTCATCAATATTTAGATGCAGTACGCCAGGGCCTACATTATCTCAAAAAAATCGGACTACCCATACCCATTAAGCCCTCAAAAATCAGTTTATTACGCCAACTAATCTATGCCAAATTGCTTTTAAAAAGAAAAAAAGTGTACACGTTGCATGATTTACCAAGCATGAAGGTCCCCCGTTACTTGGCTATCATGAAAATTATTGCCGCAATTAGTATTCCGGGATATATGGCTACACCTGAACTTATTGGATATGTGCCATTTATACAATTATCTATTACGCTAAAAAAAGGTCTTGAACCTTCATCCTCGTTTATTTTTGCAGTTTATGGCTTCATTCAAATTACGTTTTTAGGAGAATTTAAAAGTGGAATTGCCATGGGGCAGGAAGCATTACGATTATCCAAAGAATTCCACCAAAAAACCTTTAAGGCCAAAACAGCGCTCACGTGTTATACATTCATTAAACACTGGGAGGGCCACTTAGAACAAACCTTTAAGGGGTTAAATGACACCTACCGTAGTGGTTGTGAAACAGGTGATATCGAGTCCGCTGGGCTTGCTTTATCCGTAAATTCTACCCACCAATTGTATGGAGGATATAGTTTAAGTCTAGTAGAGCATAACCTTAAAAAATTATTGGGCCAAGCAAATTCTATTCATACTACTTCTAACCATAGTTATATTGTACTAGATATGCTATTTGTGTCCTGTTTGCATCATCAAAATGAAAATTCAGAAGATATCATTAGCTTATTTTCAAAACAAAATAAATTACAGGATGAATTTCATGGAGCGAACGACAAAAATGGGTTGTTCGTATTATTTATGCATCAATTTGTGCTCTGTGTATTTTTTAACCAATTAGAAAAAGCAAAGAAATTTCACCAAATGGCACTGCCTTACCTTGATGCCGCCATTGGAACGTATCAGCACACCTATTTTTGCTTTATGGAGTTACTTGTATATGCTCAAGAATCAGAGTTGTACAAAGATCAACATCCAAATTTTACTAATAAAAACCTTAATAAAAAACTAAAAAAATTAAAGAGATGGGCGCAATGGAACCCTGTTACCTACGAACATAAGCTGCTTTTATGCCAAGCACTACTATATGTAAAAAATAAAAAGCTCACAAAGGCAAGAACATTTTTTGATCGAAGCATAGATTTGGCAAAGCGCAACAATTATATACAAGAATCAGCTTTGGCAGCTGAATTGGCCGCACAATTTTATTTCAAAATAGGTAATTCACGCATAGGAAGCTACTACATCAACACGGCATATCAGGCCTATAGTATTTGGAAGGCCGATGCTAAAATCAAACAACTCCAGGAGCATTATTCCAACTTTATTTCACAACTAAGGTTAATCACCGATGAAGAAGCATTCAACTACACAAATGCCAAAACTTTATCCCACCAGTTGGATTTAGACACCGTTATTAAGGCATCCTCTGCCCTATCAAAAGAAGTAAAGTGGCAACCGTTGCTAAGTAGAATGATGGAAATCCTCACCGAAAATTTTGGGGCTGCCAATGGCTTTTTGTTCAAGTACAACAATAACTGGGAGGTACTCACTAGCTGGAACCTAAATGAAAAACTAACTAATAATCATGAATTTAAGAGATTACCATTACGAATTGTTAATTTTGTTCGTCAAAGCAAAGAAACAATCATTTTGGAGCATGCTATTGAGCATCCAGATTTTGCTTCGGATCCATATATTAAATTTCATCGATCGAAATCCGTGCTTTGTCATCCTATACTTCTAAAAAATGAAGTCAAGCATGTATTATTTTTAGAAAATAATTTGGGAACTGGTATGTTTACCAATGAACGTATAGAGCTACTTAAAATGCTTTCATCTCAAATTGCCATTTCTATTGACAATGCTTATCTGTACGAAAACTTAGAGGAGCAGGTTAATTTGCGCACACAAAAGGTACAACAGCAAAAGCAAAAGCTTGAAATACAAAATTCTAAATTAGAGGAACTCAATAACGAAAAAAACAGCCTCATTCATATCGTGGCGCATGATCTGAAAAGCCCCCTAAACCGAATCGAGGGGCTCAGCAATTTGGTACTCATGGAACATGATGAAATCTCCGCCACCCAGCAATCATATATTCATCAAATTCAACAAATTACGGGGAACTTAAGAGGTATGATCTCTCGAATTTTAGATGTAAAGTCCATCGAATCTAGTCAATTACAAGTGCGCATGGAACGAATCAACGTCGCACACATCCTCAAGCGTTTAGTTGAGGCCCTTATCAATGTGGCCGATAAAAAAAACATCCAATTGTATAATTGGATGGAAACGGATCCACTTTTTGCTATAGTTGATGAACAATACACCTACCAAATATTGGAAAATTTACTGTCGAATGCCATTAAATTTTCGCCACCTAATAAACGAATTGATGTTAAATTGTATAAAAAGGAGGATAAATTAATTTTTGAAGTAAAAGATCAAGGGCCTGGCCTCACAGAAGAAGACAAAAAGAAATTATTTGGAAAATTCCAAAAACTCAGTGCTCGACCTACCGGTGATGAACATTCAACTGGACTGGGGCTATCCATTGTCAAAAAATTTGCCGATATCATGGAAGCCAAAGTATGGTGCGAGAGCTCGTTGGGCAGTGGAGCAACCTTCTTAGTAGCATTTAAAGGAGTTCATTCTTCTTGAAAATCGGCTAAAACTTCAGAAGTTATATTTATTTTGAATATATTTAGCTAATTTTATTTAATAAATACATGAATTATTTACCAAGATTTACTTTTCTTTGATATATTTTAAAGCTTCTTCTGCAAATTTTGACCATTTTTCAGCATAATCAAAGGGTACTTGCACCCACTCTTTCATTGGTCGTTTTTTACCTGACGGGTCAAATAGCTGGGCACCATTTAAGCTTAGGGCTTCTTTATGAACCATTCCCGTCAGCTTAAATACCATTTCATTCTGATAAAAACATACAAATGCCTTTTTATCAAATTTAAAACAAGGTTTACCAAACATTTGACTTGTTCAGTATCTTTTAAATGTTGCCCCATCGACAAATACAATGCTTCTTCTTCGCTTTTCATACGCCAAATTGGTTTAGGTGATGGTCTAGATGCTTATAGAACATATTGTTCCATTCTTTTGCACTTAATTTGCCAAAGGAATGTGATTCTTTTCCTTCAAAATGGCTAGCGCCTAATTGCTGTGTTTTTTCTATATGTGATATCAAACGTTCTTTTTCCTTTTGGAAGTCCTTTTCGCTAGTCATAAGAAACTCCGGAGCAGTCCTACTATTTTTTTTGTAGGGTTTATCTCCAACCACAATATTTTTAACAAACATTTTGAGCATCCATTTCTTAAACCCGTTTGGTACTGGGTGCTTACGCTCATATACAAGCTCGTAAGTTACATTACAATGAGCCAACATTTGTCCGAGAGACATCTTACCCCAAAGTGGTTTAGTGTCTATTTCCAATGAATTAATTCGCTCTATTAATTCTTGCGAAACAGATTTATTAAATACATCCTTCATAATTGGTTATGTTTTTAATTGTGAAATCCAAATATAAAATTTACTCTATGAGTTTGTTTTTTTTATGAGATTTGATTTTTTATTCTTACACTTTTTTTATTTTTTTATAATTTACCTGAGTTTGATTTTTATGTAATTATATTTTAGAGTATTCTCATTTTTTTATGTATTGCTATTGAGGTTATTTTGTAATTTATTCAATGTATTTTGCTAATTATGTTCATTTTCTATCTTTTTTTTGATATTTCTTCTCTTTAATTAATATTTTCCAATAATTTAAATTGTATTTTTTTATTTGGGGGTTGCCTGGTCAATGCAAAGCATTGACCAGGCTGCTTGCGGGTTCCGTCTGCCCTAGGTAGACCCGC
>JAUIFR010000213.1 GCA_030430325.1 Bacteroidia bacterium
CAAAATTAAGCTTGTAAACTATGTTTGCAAGGTCATAATCCTCTTGAGCGATACTTGTACTGCTAAAAGTATTTGTTTCAATGATATCTGCGCCTGCTTTAAAGTAAGCAGCATGTATCTCTTGAATGATTTGGCGCTGAGTAAGGCACAAAATATCATTATTTCCAAGCAAATCTTTGGTATGATGCTTAAATAAGTCACCCCTGAAGTCTTCCTCCCCAAGTTTGTAAGCTTGTATCATCGTGCCCATTGCACCATCTAACACTAAGATTCTTTCTGTTAATATTTGTTCAATACTTTTCATAAAAGTGAAATTAAAAAAATTACCTGTTTAGCTTTGTTAGTAAATAAACTTGGTCTTTTCTTACATAAGCAATTTGATCTTCCCATTTAATTCTTGCCCAAATATCATCCAATTTTAAAATAGATACGCGGTGACCGTCTCTAACTTGGGCAATTACATCTGCCCCAGCTGAAGGGCCTGCCATTAAATAACAAGTTTTCGCATGAATGATTCCTTTGGAAGTTGGTTGCATTAAATATAAAAAAACAGCTCCAAACATAATGATTATTATAGATGAAATAAGTAAGGTGTAAGTTTTGATGTTGAATTTATAAAATCGGAAAATAAATATAACTAATAATAAAATGGGAAGCCCCAAAATAGAGAGGGCAATTACATTTTTATTAAGATATATGATTGATTTAAGCCATTTTTCTTGATTCTGCTCATACCCTTCAAGTTCAAATTTTTCGGCAAGTTGATTCATCTTAGATAGACAGCGCTCATCTTTGGTATAAATATAATATTGGTTTAAATAATAGAGTGATGTGCTGACTTCGTTTAGTCCTTCTTTGATAAATGCCATTTTCAAAAGCATAGCGGGAGAGACCTTTCCTTGTTGATGCAAGGAGTCATAATATTGGAAAGCAGTGGTATACTTTTTTGCGTTAAAGAGTGAATCCGCATACTCGAGCGACCCAATCGCCGAGCTGGCACAAGGTGTAAAAGCTAATATTATGAGCCAATATGTAACCCCCCAAATTTTTTTAATCATGAATATTGTATTTTAAGGTTTAACCTACTACATTTGCAAACCATTTGAGGGAGCAATTTAATAAAAAAATGATTCAGTAGCTCAGTTGGTAGAGCATCTCCCTTTTAAGGAGAGGGTCCTGGGTTCGAGCCCCAGCTGAATCACATCAAAGCCTGGAACTTTTGTTACAGGCTTTTTTAGTTTTATAAGGCTTTAATTACCAGTGCGTTGTTTGATTTATTTTTCTCTATCAATAATTATTTCTAATAAATTCTTCATTTAGGGTAACATTTCCTCCCAAAATGGTATAGATATAAATAAATGGTTTATCAAAAACATACACTATAAATTAATTTTCAAGCTTAAATTATTATGATTTTGGACACTACAATAAAAATTTTTAATCTAAAACCAAATTACGCGCTAATTGGCATATTGTTTTTGGTTTTACTTTTTTGTCAATGTAAGAAGCAGGAAGAGCCGAAACCTGATGATGAGGATACAACACAAATAGGTGAGATATTCGTGTTGAAAATTAACGTAGGCTCATTCTATCCCATTTTGGAAGACTCGGCTTTATTTATCTTAACTGATCTACAAAATAATATTTTGGATAAACGAATGCTGGCCCAAGGGAACGAATCAGAAGTTTTTCATCCAGATACGTTGAATGCTAATCAAGTTAATGTGCATATTTTACATCGATATGCTTTGGGGTGTTATCTCACTACCTTCCATCAAGTTAATATTGGACAGCAATTACGTTATCAGCATGATGCTAAATTTGATGTAAACCGGCGTCGTAGAGTCGATAGCGAACTTATTAATTTAGATGAGAAAACGGTCAAGTATCAACTCATTAATGTACCAGAAAATGATTTTATAAGTTTTGCAAAACACCGTGATGACCGTGGTTTTAAAGTGGAAGAAGTAGAAGAAGGCCAGCGAGTTAAGATTTTCGATCGATTTGATAATTCACCAGTTGGTATCACACTTCGTCGTGCCAATAGCAGCGATTCAATATTTTACAAAGCATCTTCTACAATGGGTGACGTATACGCTACTGTAGATTTATCGCAAGGTATACCATATAAAAGGGCTCATGTAGAAAATATGCCAGGAGAAGCTATTGTTAGGCTATATATTAATGATGGTATAAACTTATTCCCCATTTTTAAGCGAACAGGTGCTTTGAATTATCCATCAAGTACTCAATTTTCATATGTTACTGTATTGAACCATCAATTAAATACTACGGGAATTAATGGGGTAGAGTATGCTCATCAAACACAATTGTATAATGGGATTCCAACGTCATTTGATCCACTGGATATGCAATTAGGTAATTATAGTAAAGATGCAACTGCATTTACTCTAACGGCAAATGGTACAGGTCGTACAGTAGATTATCAATTTTGGGAGCGATCGTATGTGGTTAATAATCAGCATAAAACCATTGATTGGGATGTGTATAATCCAAGTGGTGATCAGACGAGCTACAGCTTACCATTTATCGAAGAGTTAGCTGAAGTAGACTCCTTATTTGCATTGAGTAAATTAAAACTTTCAACAATAGTTTTTGAAAATAAAAGTAATTTGGACTATCATCAAATGCTTACGATGCCCAATTCAGGTCATAATATAGACCGGGTTGAATACAAAATATTAGATTAGAGCCGATGGATAGGTGTTTGCAAATCTTAAATAGATCCAATGCTTAAATATTAGTGCGTTTAATTTGGGTTTAGAAATACTCAATTTGGCTCAATTTTTGCAAGTAAATTGCTGAAATACATAGGTTGCAATTTAAAATGGTAACATTTATTTAAAATAAATTGTTTTTTTTGTAACCTTACCATTCGTATTTTCGTATATTAAATAATTGAACAATAACATTAAACATATGCAATATCAAGATAAAATTAAAAATTTTTTACTAGAGCTCGGCTACGAGATTGTAGATGAAGATGCAGCTGAGGGTCTATTTGTTGTGGATAAAGAAGAGAATGGAATAAAGAATATGATCGTGGATTGTGAAGATCCAATATTAATATTAGAACAATATCTTTTTGAATTACCTACAGAGGACTCTTATGTCTTCCAGAGCTTACTCAAGAAAAATAGAGAAATTATTCATGGAGCATTTGTGCTAGACGAAGATGGAAAGCGCGTTCTATTCAGGGATACGCTACAGTTGGAGAATATCGATATCAATGAATTAGAGGGCTCCTTGAACTCACTCGGACTGCTACTTACCGAGTATTATGATCAAATTATTGCTTTCGCACGGGGCGAGGCAGTACATGTTTAACTAAAATTTAATTAAAATAATGTCAATATTTAAAAGACTATTCAAAATAGGAGAAGCAGAGGCAAATGATGCTATAAATAAATTGGAAAATCCAATCAAAATGGCCGAGCAAGGTGTTCGTGACCTTAAGAAGGATTTAGAAAATAGCTTGCATAGCTTAGCAGAGATCAAGGCAGTAGCTATTCGTACGCGTCGAGAGGTTGAAGAAAGCAAAGCAAAGTCAGCTAATTATGAGAAAAAGGCCGTGCAGCTCGTGCAAGCTTCTCAAGGTGGTAATATGGATCAAGCAGAGGCTGATCGGTTAGCCACAGAGGCACTTAGTAAGAAGGAGCAAGCTGATCGCCATGTGGCAACTTTACAAAAACAGCTGGCTACACACGATAGTTCAATTGCTAAGATGGAGCAAAATGTGCAACGTTTGCGTTCGAAAATCTCTGAATGGGAAAACGAAGTAAAGACGCTTAAAGCAAGGGCCAAAGTAAGTGAAGCTTCAGCTAAACTTAACAAGCAAATGGCTAAAATTGATTCTTCAAGTACGATAACGATGCTTGAGCGCATGAAAGAAAAGGTTGATTCTCAAGAGGCATTAGCTGAGTCTTATGGTGAAATAGCGCATGAGAATCGCAGTGTGGATGAGGAAATCGACGCGGCATTAGAGAGTTCTAATTCAAGCGGAAGTGATGCATTAGCCGCCCTTAAAGCTAAAATGGCATCAAATAACTGATTAAGAATTCATATTAGTATATAGTAAAAGGCCCATTTATGGGTCTTTTGTGTTTATAAATGGATTCTGTTTAATTTGTTAAGGCTGTGCCTAAATTTTTTTATTGATATGGCTTAGCTATCGTTTGAATTTAATACATTACTAATTAAGATTGCGAACAATAACTTAGTAGACAATTGAGCCTGAAGCATATTATACAGCAACTAAGCTTTGATATACAATATCCTCACGAGCGTGATGCCTATGAGTGCTTGGAGGAAATTCGTGAAATTATTAAAGAAAGTTGGGTGGAAGTAGTGGAGGACGTGTTTGACAAAGTGGATGATGCTCTTGAAGGAGCTCATATTAGAATCAATGAGTTGTCGATTGACTTAGGCAATATTCCGTTAAATGACCTAAAGGAGGATGGAAAATATAAAATTAAAGAGCGATTAACATTGGCCTTGTTGAGAGCCATTCAAAACATTGAACAATCAAGTAGACGAGTGCAAGGTGATGATGTAATCGTTTCTCCGACCTATTCAGATTTAGAGCTCGTTATATATTATTTGGAGCACGGTATTCAGCCTTGGTGGGGTGTGAAATCATCTTCTGAGTCAGTGGTTCAGCTTTTGGAGCGGTTGCTGCATGAGCATCCAAAATTAACATTTCAGGCTTTAAAAATACACTGGACGTCCCCTCAAGTTATTAAAAGGATGTTTGCTCAGTTTGATTTGCCGATGCTTCGTAAAATTATTCTAGTTATCCACCAATCATTATCTATTGATAAAAAAAGAATACTTTGGTTGGAGGATGCAGTGACACTTCTTAAAAAAGTACCATTAACAATAACAAAAGGAAGTAATAAAGTCAAGCTAGAAAAACAACTTTTGGAGGCTGAATTTAATATGCTATCTAGCACTATTAAAGGCGGGCAACTAACCTCGCAACATGCAAAATGGCTTCAGGAATTACTCGAAAATTTTATTAAGGTGAGTCGGCCTAATGTTTCTGATGAATACCTCCATGTGTTTGTTAATGAATTAAACTTGAGACTGATAATAGAGCCTGCGCTTACTTCAAAAAAAACGATTCATCAATCTATTTCAATCATTCAACAGACATTATGGGGGCAACAAAAGCCACAAACTACCTATCTTACATTTATTGTTCCATTTATTGAGCAGATTAAAAGAGCCAGCAAAAAGGATTTGATCAAAACACTTATTAAAAAATATTTTCCTTCAGAATTTACTTTTTTTGATGGGTTTATTGCTGCTATAAGCAAGGAAATGACTCAAAAATTGGGTCTAAGTAATTCAAAAGTTTCAAAAGTAGCTGAAGTAGCTGTAATGGAGTGGTTATTTGTAGATCATCAAACGGTTAACTCGGTTAAAAATAGCCTGGTCAACCAACAAAAATTTATAGAGCAAATTTTTCAAAAAATTACTCGTAGCTTGGGAATGCCTTATTTTGAATCTATGATCCTTATGGCAGTAAAAAGTAAGAACTTGCCCAAAGATATCTCAGAGAAAGTAAAGCAGCTCATAGAGGATATTCCCCCATCTAAAAAGAAAAAAATCCTTGAAAACCTTAAAAATAAGTCAATCAACCAGAAACTTCAAAAAAGCGAATGGTTAAATGAATCTTGGGATGAGTTACAAGAGTCTTTTCAGGAAACATTAATGACATATGAGGATTTAAGTATATTCGAACATTTCATAAAAACAGGTACACTGCCGTATTCAGCCAAGGAGCTATGGGAGCATGATGATGTAGAGACGTTGTTTCAGCTCTTGTACCAGCGTGAACCAGCCAAAATCAGATATTTACTTGTAAAATACCGAGTGAAAGATAACCCGATCATCCGTAAACGTATTCAGTTGCAATTTTCGGAGGAGTTTGTCAGGAAAATTTTTAATCTTATTGATATCGATCAAAGTGATGAAGAAATCTCGAAAGTAACTTCGAGTGTAACTTCAGTTGAATCCTTTGAAGTTTATGTTTCAAAGGGAAAGTTACTGCAAGAGCCAGCATTATTAGCGACTTTTTTGGAGGAACTTCGGTCGAGTGCTACTTTTAGGGTGGAGATATTCCAGTTGATTTGGCAGCAAGCAGCTAAACAATTATCGTTGGATAAGCGTTTTGTTGCCTTGCCGTACCTCATTTTACAAGATAAATACCAATCAGGAGATGAAATTGTAATGAGCGATTCTGAGCTCAAGGAAATATTTAATGTTTATACTTCAAAGTCTTTAAACAAGCTTTCAGAGAGCAAATTAATTTCTTTTGGTTTTAAAACAACTGAAGAAAAGCGAATCATTGCCAAAAGCCAGCAAATTTTTAGGGAATTTGTAAATAAAATAATTAAGAAAAGACCATTAATAACAAGTATTTGGTGGAGTGATTTTGTAAAGCAGACTTCTGTGTTTCAATCTCATTTTATTGCCAATAAAAACTTTACAGTAGTCAAAAATGTTATTTCAAAATTGGAGCAAAACCCTGTATTTCGAATAGATGCTATCTTGGAAATTATACAGAAAGTAGGCTTTAGACGGACTACCTTTACACTAAAGAGTGTTTACACTAAAGACTACCTTCATTTTACTTAAATTGTTGTAACTTTAAAGTTATGAGAGACCTAAAGAAGATGTTTGGGTTAAAGTAAAAACAGTTTCGAGTGTTCGCCCGGTCCGACTCAGGCAAGGAACTAACCGCGACGTTAGTCGCGGTTGGTTCCTTGTCACAAGATATTTACTAGCTTTAGGTGTGATTCAAGGGGATTAAGAAAATTCCTAATACTCCAGAGATTTCTATTATCAGTTAGC
>JAUIFR010000214.1 GCA_030430325.1 Bacteroidia bacterium
CGGCCCGATCGTTCTGGTGCTCCGGGCAAAACTGCACGCGTACAAGGCGCGCAACCTATACTCATAAACCCTTGGTCATGCAGCTCATTATACGGCACCTTATATTGTTGAATTTTACGCCAAATCTCATCTCGGGTCATATTAAATAAAGGTGAAATTTTGATGACTTGGTACCGCTCATCCCACACCACACGATTCATAGCAGCTCTGCTACTGGATTGGTCAGCACGAAGGCCAACGATCCAAATTTGCATAGGAGATAAAATTCGACCCAATGGATTTAGCTTGCGCAGTGTGCAACATGTTTTACGATGCTGAGTGGACTCATAAATGGCATTTGGGCCATGCTTTGATGTAAATTCTGTAACGGCGGCGGAGTCCGGCATGATCGTTTCGATCTGGACCGAATATGTTTCTAATGTCTTCTGATATACTGAATAAGTCGACTCAAAGAGGCGCCCTGTATCAATGGTAGCTATCTTAACGGGTAATTGATGTTGCCCGATCAAATGTGTAATCCATTGATCCTCTATACCAAATGAAGTTGTAAAACAAATTTGCTCGAATCGCTCCACAAAATACTGCAAAAAGGATGCAGGATGAAGGCTTTGGGTTTCCTCTTGAAGTTGCAAAATGAGATGCTTATCAATAATCATGGTCCTATTGTTTTGATGAAGGAATAAAATTAATTTTTACAAATATATATAAAATCTATAGAATTACTAGACTTTTAAAAACAAAAAACAAATCTCATACATATTACTCCTTAACAGCATATTATGATCAACAACTTTCTAATTCCTCAAATGCCACAATATCGCCCAATGATTTGTTTAGTAGTATTTTTAGGGCTGCATCCCGCACTTCAAGTGCCATTTTATGCAAGCCACATTGCTTTTCGTCCACACATTCAGCACAAGACTCATAGTAATTTAGGCTCACACAAGGTAGTAGTGCAATGGGGCCGTTAAACATGCGTAATATATGCGCCATTTTGATCTTTTTCGGATCCTTGGTCAAATAATAGCCCCCTCCCTTTCCTATTTTACTTCCTAAAAATCCCGCTTTTTTTAACTCTAATAATATACTTTCCAAAAATTTTTGGGGTATACAATACTCTTGCGCAATTTCTCGAATAATAACAGGTGTTTGGCGACTTGATTTGGCTAAATAAGTAAGTGCATGTATCGCATATTTGGTTTTTTTAGAAAGCATATTTCAACTCCTTTTCTTCATAAATTAGATAGCGCTAAACCTTGTTATAAATTAGATGGTCGAAATTAAAAATTTTCAGTCATTAGGCCTAGTTTTAAAAAAAATAATTTAAATTTGCACTCCAATTTGGTCCAGTAGCTCAACTGGATAGAGCAACTGCCTTCTAAGCAGTAGGTTCCAGGTTCGAGTCCTGGCTGGATCACTTAATAATAGTGAGGATTGTTTTCCATATCAAACCTCACTATTTGTATTCAAACAAATTTTCAACGCAAAAAAATTACATATGCAAGTTTACTCAAAATTTTCTTTGGAATATATTTGATTTCATTGTTTTATTTACTAAATTGAAGTGTTTATTTTTTAATCTAGTCTAAACTTTTGGATCATGCAAGTTTCTAAATCACAAAGATGTATGCAACCTTTATCACTAAACCATATCGAAAACCTAGTTAAAATAGTCAGTTTATCACATAAAATCCAGCACCAAAGGCACCGAGATGAGATGCCACAAGGAGTAAATCCCGGACCTTCAGCCTAACCCGCATTATTCACTACCCTATTACAATCTAAAAAACCTTCATTGCGATACTCTGATGAATAATTCGGGCTAATACTTATTTTTGCTATCTAATATGATGGTTACTGGGCCATCATTTTGTAAACTTACCTGCATATCAGCACCAAAAATTCCCGACTTTACAACCAAGTTGGATTTATCACGAAGCCGATCAATAAATAACTGATACATGGTTTCACCCATTTTGGGAGGAGCTGCTTGAGTAAATGATGGGCGGTTACCTTTCTTGGTAGATGCATAAAGTGTGAATTGGCTGATAATTAAAAATTGCCCCTTCACGGATTCTATATTGAGGTTCATTTTGCCAGCATCATCTTGAAAAATCCTTAAATTCAATAATTTTTGCAAAATCCATTCCATATCCTGTTCTTCATCCTCCTGCCCTACTCCTACAAATACTAACAAACCTTGACCAATTTCATTAACAAGTTTATTTTGAACATAAACTCCGGCCTTTTTTACACGTTGAAGAATGATTCTCATATTTTATACACACACTTTTTATTTATAATAACATATTTTAAACAATTATTGTGATTTTAGAATGATAACCATAATCTTTTCTTTAACCGTTTAGAATGGTACTTTTTAGCTATCGATGCTCCATGTTTTATTTAAACTGCTCATGTCTTATTATTCAAACTTTCAAGTATATTTTATTTTTTTGACAGACTACCGTGATTTATTCCGTTGAAATTAATAAATTTCCGATAAATTTAGGCATTAATAAGATGTATATACAATTAGAAGATGGTAGCGAATTTAAAGGGCATTCATTTGGATATGAGGCAGCTGTCGAAGGTGAAGTAGTATTCAATACCGCCATGACAGGTTATCCCGAAAACCTTACTGACCCCTCCTATTGTAATCAAATATTGGTGATAACCTACCCATTAATTGGGAATTATGGCGTTCCGAACCGGTCGAAAACGCACGAAATTTATGATTTTTTGGAATCGGACCATATTCAAATTGCTGGACTCATTGTGGCCGATTATTCTCAAGCTTACAGTCATTGGAATGCGAATGAGAGCTTGGGAGCGTGGCTGAAGTCAAATAAAGTACCCGCACTTTCGGGAATTGATACCCGTCATCTTACCAAAAAGCTTCGAGAACAAGGCACGATGCTGGGTCGGATTTCACCTGAAAAAATGGCGTCAAATACTGCATTTTTATCCAATACTGAAGTGAATCTTGTCGAAAAAGTAAGTTGTAAGCAAGTAATGGAGTATGGTTCGGGTGAGCTACACATTGTGCTGGTGGATTGCGGTGTAAAAAACAATATTATCCGGAGCCTTGTAAATAGAGGCGTAAGAGTATCACGAGTACCTTGGAATTTTGACTTCAATCAACTAGAGTATGATGGGCTCTTTCTCACTAATGGTCCTGGCAATCCAGTGAATTGCACTAAAACTGTTCAGCATATTCAATTAGCCATAGAGAAGGATAAGCCAATATTTGGTATTTGCTTGGGTAATCAATTATTAGCTTTGGCAGCTGGTGCAAAGACCTATAAATTAAAATATGGCCATAGAGGGCATAACCAACCTGTTCAGAAAACCGGCACGCAGCAATGTTACATTACTGCACAAAACCACGGTTATGCAGTAGATGATGCTTCCCTCCCATCTGGTTGGACGAGGTATTTCACCAACCTCAATGATCAAACAAATGAGGGGATTTGTCATAAGGATAAGCCATTTTTTTCAGTACAATTTCATCCCGAGGCTGCTGGCGGACCTATGGATACAACTTTCTTGTTTGATGAGTTCCTTACTTTAGTAAAAAAAACCAAATTTGGCTAAGAAAGTAAAATAATAGAATTGTTAACTTTAAGCGTTGACTTGATTTAATCATTCATGCAAAAAACGTAATATCAAATGAAAAATAGTAAAAACGAATTTAGAAAATTTGCTGTGAAGGGGCAAGGAATAAGTAGCAGCATCGTTGATCAATATATTGGTAATGTTGAGAATATGACAAGATCAGTAATTGAAGAGCGCCCCACCAACTTTAGAGAAATTGATGTATTCTCGCGCTTGATGATGGATCGTATCATCTTTTTGGGTACAGCTGTAGACGACTATATTGCCAATATCATTACGGCTCAATTACTCTTTTTGGAGTCCACGGACCCCAAAAAAGATATTTTATTATATGTAAATAGCCCTGGAGGCAGTGTTTATGCTGGTTTAGGAATCTATGACACGATGCAATATGTTCACCCTGATGTAGCCACCATTTGTACAGGCCTAGCAGCTTCTATGGGAGCTGTTTTGTTGGCTGGAGGAGCTGAAAATAAGCGATCGTCATTACCGCATAGCCGGATTATGATTCATCAGCCATTAGGTGGTGCCCAGGGTCAGGCCTCTGATATTGAGATTACTGCTAAGCAAATCTTAATTCTTAAAAAGGAATTATATGACATATTAGCCCAACATAGCGGTAAAAAATACGATGAAATCGAAAGAGATGCTGATCGAGATTACTGGATGATTGCCAAAGAAGCCAAAGAATATGGTTTGATTGATGAAGTACTCACAAAAAAATAAATAAATCCTGAATTTAATAGCAGGTATACCACATTAAAAAATCACTGAATGGTCTATTCAGTGATTTTTTTTTTAAATGGCCATTTTTTTTAGAAAAAAATTTTAATCAACCATATCCAATATTTATTCTACACATTTCATTCTACCAACTCCAAATGTTGGAATAATTCATACCACTTTGATAATAAATAAATTACTTATTAATTTATTGGCCGAAATCACCATAATTAACTCGCTGATTTCAGGTATCCATTAGTTATTAGTCAAATCATATTAACTATTTGATTTTCAGTAATTTATATTGAAAATAATTTTAGAATTAGGGTAACATTTAAAGCAAATTTGGTATTAATAGTTAAACAATGTTCTTGTACATTGGCAAATGGGTGTATTTGATGGTTGATTAAGGGTGGCGAATTTTATTCATAAAGTTCGCCCCCTTTTTCATTTTATGCGAGAAATGTTAGTACTCGTCCCAGCTTTTAATGCTCAAAGCTTCTTTTTTAAGCTCACAAAAAGCCTTGATAAACGAATTTGCTAAGCGCGCATTCGTGATTAACGGTATATTTCGGTCGACGGCATTTCGTCGAATTAAATACCCATTAGTAAGTTCGTTATTGCTTAGGTTTTTGGGAATATTAATTACTAAATCAATTTTCCGATCTTGTAAGTAAGCGCGTACATTAGGCTGCTCCTGATCGAGGGGCCAATTCAAAAGTTTAGATGTAATTTGATGCTCTTCAAAAAATAAATGGGTGCCCTTGGTCGCAAAAATCTCGTAATTATTAGCTTGGAGCAACTTAGCTGCCTCAAGAAGCTCCACTTTTGACTGCACAGGACCCGACGAAATTAAAACAGTACGCTCTGGTATGCGATACCCCACTGAAAGCATGGCTTTCAATAAGGCATCGTAATAGTCTTCACCAATACAGCCCACTTCCCCCGTTGAAGCCATCTCAACCCCAATTACAGGATCTGCATTTTGTAACCTCGAAAAGGAAAATTGAGAGGCTTTTACGCCAATATAATCTAAGTCAAAAATTGATTTATGCGGAGACTCCACTTGCTTACCTAGCATGACTTCCGTAGCTAATTGAATCAGGTTCACTTTAAGCACTTTTGAGACAAAAGGAAAACTTCTAGATGCTCTTAAATTACATTCAATCACCTTCACATCATTATCTTTAGCCAAAAACTGAATATTGAAAGGACCAGTAATTTTAAGCGCCTCCGCTATTTGACGAGTAATCTTTTTGATGCGCCGTACGGTTTCAAAATAGATTTTTTGAGGAGGAAAAACGATCGTAGCATCTCCAGAATGCACACCAGCAAATTCGACATGCTCAGAAATGGCATAAGCCACCAATTTACCTTGATGAGCTACGGCATCAATTTCAATTTCTTTGGCATGCTGAATAAACTCAGAAACTACAACCGGATATTTATTAGAGATCTGAACAGCCACATTTAAATAATGATCCAGCTCAGTATCATTAGATACCACATTCATAGCAGCACCAGACAAAACATATGACGGCCGAATTAATAATGGATACCCTACTCTACTTGCAAAATCATAAATGGCTTGTTTACTTGAAAGCTCCTTCCATTGAGGTTGATCTATTTGGAGCTCATCCAACATGCTGGAGAATTTATGACGATTCTCCGCCCGATCAATAGAGGTTGGAGAGGTACCAAGTATTTTTACTTGTTGGGTGGCGAGCCGAGGTGCCAAATTATTAGGGGTTTGCCCCCCAACTGAAATGAGGACACCGTTGGGTTGCTCTAACTCGTAAATGTCTAGAACACGTTCAAAAGTTAATTCATCAAAATATAAACGATCACAGGTATCATAATCCGTACTTACCGTTTCTGGATTAAAATTGATCATTATAGAACGATAGCCTTCTTTTTTGGCAGTTTGCAGGGCATTCACACTGCACCAATCAAACTCTACACTGCTACCAATACGATATGCTCCAGAGCCCAATACAATGACCGATTTTTGATCTTTATGCTCAAACGTGATATCATGCTCATCAGCCTGATAGGTTACATATAAATAATTGGTTTGTGCTGGGTATTCACCTGCCAAGGTGTCAATTTGCTTTACAAATGGTGTAATACCAAGTTGTTTTCGGTATTTTCGAACTAAATGGATGTTCTTATCAGGCTCAGCATAAATGAGTCTAGCAATTTGGAAATCGGAGAAACCTCTTGTCTTTGCCTCTTCTAGTAAACTTGGGGATAACTCATCAACAATTTGGCACTTTTCTAAACTTAACTTGAGGTCAAAAATATGACGAAGTTTTCGTAAAAACCAGGTATTTATTTTTGTTAAATCATGAATTTGATCAATCGTGTACCCTGCTTCAAAAGCTGAGGCAATGGCAAATATGCGTTGATC
>JAUIFR010000215.1 GCA_030430325.1 Bacteroidia bacterium
ATGCATTTTCCACATTACTTTTAGCCACTTGTAATTGATTCTTGACTTCATTAACCCGAACAGATACTGCTAAAACATCTGACTTTTGAAGATACCCTTGGTTGAAGCTATTTTTAGCTAATGTTTCATTGGCTTCTGCAGTTATGAGAGCTTGTTCCAAAACGGTCACACCTTTATGTGCTAATTGCAATTGCATATAAGCTTGTTCAACTTCCAATTCCAAATAATCTCTGGTACGCTCCGTTTGTAAAGCGGTAGCTTCCATTTTGGTTTTGGCTGCTTTACGTTGGTAGAAACCATCCATATTGATTAATGGTTGCTGAATTTCAAACTTGGTTGCAAAGTTTTGGGTCTGTTGAGGATCATTTAAAAGAGCTGGATTAAAGTCCGCTGATGTTAAAATTCCCTGATTTAATTTAGAACCAAAAGCCATTAATGGGTTGGTGGTTGTCATGCCTGTATGCGAAGCTGTAATGTTTGGTAGAAACACTGCATTGGTCTGCTTGTAATCCGCTTTTGAAGCATTAAACTGTGCTTCAGAAATTTGTAGGCTGTAATTGGATTCCAGCACTTTATCCAAAGCTTCCGTTTTACCTAACGGAATACGTTCTTGGGCATGGGTCAACCCCATAAACCCTAATAGTATTAAAATTATATAGGTTTGTTGTTTCATAATGTATTATCATTTTACAATGCAAAAATACATTGGGAAACAAGGGTAGTCAGTAACAAAGGTTACCGTCGTGTATTTGGAATATTAAATAAAAAAACGTGCTTACAATAAAGTAAGCACGTTTGACTTATCTCTTCTAACTAACTAACTAACTAATAAAATTAAGAGATAAAGGATATTTTGGGATTTCACCATTACTGGTTTTTACGGCATTGATAATAGGAAATATAAATGCTATTAAACCTATTACGATTAGACCAATAATACCTAACCCAAGTAATAATATAGCAGGAATACATAGTATGGATAAAAGCACGATACTTATTTGAAAGTTTAGAATGTTTTTTCCGTGTTCATCCATTTTATAAACCTTATCTTTTTGCGTTACCCAAATTAGTAAAGGCACTATAAGTCCGCCAAAACCTGTAAAACACGTTAATAATTGGCACAAATGTGTAATAACTAATAATTGATTGTCTTCTCTCATGATGGTTTTATAATGATTGATGTATTTATGTGACGTAATAATTTACAAATTGTTACAGATTTTTCAAAAGATCAATCAAAACCTATACCAACCTACTGTTTTAATGTACTGACCATCCAGTGCAACATAGTATCTCTTCCATTGGCATAATCATTCCAGTCATACTCTAACAAAACGTCTGGAATAACACCTTGGGTAAGGTGTTCTGATAATTTAAATAAGCGTTTGGAATACGTAATAATAAGCTTGGAACCGGGTAATTCAAACTGACCCATATCTTGATAGCCTGTAGGATTGGAACCTGTAGGTTGCCCAACGGTTTTCGCATTCAACAATTGTTTAAAAAGTGCCGTGTTGCTAGTAGCTGCAGAAAATGTGATAGCATCGGTCATGACATAAACACCATTTTTCCTAAATTTTGACTTTTCAGGAGTTAACAATTTCACAGGACTTAACAAGGAATGATAAGCAAAACCAAGACGATAGGCGGTAACACCCCCGTGATTGGAATAATGGATCGCCATTAATTTATTGAAATCTGATGAAGTAAAAATTGCTGAATCTACATTAATCATCCTGATGTTCCAAGAAGCTTGCTCCTTTGCTAGAGAACCGACTAGCCCTGGTATACCTGCCCCACTAGATGTTACTAGATCAGCTTCTACTACTTGTTGGGTATTAGTAGTTAATACATTTAAATTCAGTGATTTATTTTTGTAACCGGATTGCAGTAACTTTTTTAAACCATGAAAAACGGCTAGCTCATTTTCATCAATGGCTTTTAATAAATTTTCTTGTATTTCAGTTTTTGATAATCCTTGAAGGAAGTAAATATCGGTGATACCCTCTGGAATTACCTCTAATTCATTCACAATCACAACCTCACTTCCTCTTTGAGTTAACTCTTTTTTAATAGTATTAACCGTTTCTGCTGTTGCATTGCCTGTAACGAGTACATGTTTACTTGATGAAGAAAAACCAGGACTTTTTTCTAGTTTTATCCGTTTCCAAACAGGTGCATAGAGCATATCAGTCATACTTTGCTCTTCTTTTTTCAATAACTGCCCCTCATCACTTAATTTATTATTCAATGGAATCGCCGCAAAATCTCGGATGCTCAGCAAAACAGCTCCCTGATCATTCATTAAATCCAAATCATATAGCATAACCTGGCTATCCGATCGATTATTACTACTTTTTCGAGTGTAACACCATAGCTTATTAGGTAAAACATCATAAATGCTCATTTCAGCCATACTAAAGGGCAATTGCAAGGCCTGATTTGAATGAATTTTGCCAAAAACAATCGTTTGTAGGGCTGCATCTAGCAAGCCAATCGGAAGCGTGCAATCATTGCTATTTTCTATTTCTAATCGAGCCAGCGATGAATGTTCATTCAAATATAGCTTCTCAATGCTTCTGAAGGAAGGTCCATAAGTCAGTCCATGATCACCAGCTTGATCATAGAATTCGTTGATTTTATCAAATTCTTGAAGGTCTGATTTTAGGTCATTTATGGAATAGTTAGGGACACTAGAAAGCGTTTGGAAAGATAGGATTGCCTCGCAATGACTATGTTCTTGTCCATTTTTGGTCACTACATGAAAAGATAGTTGATCCTCATTTTCTTGAGCCAATTGGGTGTAAACTTCAACAGGAGCATCGGTCACTTGAATGGGGCTCAACCACTTCAAATTTTTAATATTAGTCACCTTTTGCGCTTTACTTCGAAGGCCAGCTTCATAAGCCATTTCTGCATAAGCTACACCAGGCAGTACCTTGATGCCATTCACCTGATGCTCAGCAAGAAAGTATTCATCTCCTGTAAATACGCTTTTGTATTGCTGTACGCTAAAATTAGACACATTTTGATGCAGTAGTGGATGAATCCATCTACTATGCTGAGTATTTGGTTGATTTGGCACTACTTTTGTAAACCAGAACTTTTTTCGAGCAAATGGATACGTAGGCAGGCTAACTATTTTTGGCTTTTGATGAGGATAAAGTAGTTGCCAGTCTATAGCCACTCCCTCGGTCCATAATTTTGCTATTTTTTCAAAATTTTCACTATTTTTTAATAATTCTTCAATAAAATGGTCATTTTTTTCAATTTTATTTAATTCTGATTTTTCAAGTTCACTTACAAAAATATCATCTAGTTGTCCATTCAGATAGGACTTTAGCCTTATTTGAAGCTGCTCTAAATCACTTACCACCACTGCCATTCTCGACTGCATCGCCTCCCTGCCCATTTGTAGGGTATATGCTATATCATGAAGTTGGAGTTCATGGGTTTTTTCCAGCTGCATTTGTAGGTGCTGGACCTGGTCTTTTAGACGTTGTTCGTCCCTACCCGACAGCACGATGATAGCAGGTTCTTGACGTTCATGCTGATTTGCTTTCTCCTTAAATTCCTCCAAAACTACATGGGCATATGCACCACCAAAACCAAAACTGCTCACACCTGCCCGAAGTGGTTGCTGCGTTTGATCAAAGGATACCGATTTAGTATTAATTTTCAAGGGAGAACCCTCAAGTTCAATATAGGAATTCATGGATTTAAAATTGGGCATTACAGGCACCTTCCGATGCTTTAAGGTAAGTACGGCTTTGATCAACCCTACAATGCCTGCTGAGCCCTCCGTATGCCCAACATGGGCCTTAGCTGAGCCCACATAGCAGATTTGTCCATTTTCTCCATGACTATTCTTTCGGATGGCTCTTTTTAAAGCATTAATTTCTATAGGATCGCCTAATTTTGTACCTGTACCATGCGCTTCAATATAATTTAAACTTTCAGGTGATATACCAGCATTCTTCCAAGCTCGTTCGAGCAGTAGAGCCTCTCCTTCCACACTCGGCGCTGTAATCGAAGGAGTACGTCCCCCATGGCTCACCGCTCCACCTTTGATAACCGCATAAATAGGGTCACCTGCTTCGATAGCCTTATCCAGTGGTTTAATTAATACCGAGGCAATGGCTTCCCCGGGTACATATCCATCGGCCTGTTCATCAAAAGTATGGCAGCGGCCCGTTGGCGATAAGGCACCGAGCGCACAAAAGTACCTGTAATGGCTTGAATGGAGAATCAAGCTAACGCCACCTACAAATGCCTGATCACACTTGCCGAGTCGAATATCATCTACGGCATTCTGCAAGGCCACTAAAGAAGAAGAGCATGCCGTACTGATCGTCATACTTGGCCCCGATAAATTAAAATGAAAGGAAACACGATTGGGTAAATTGGATAAGTAATTGCCCGTCAGGTCCAGTGCCGAAATGGGCTTACGCATTTCCGTAAAATTCTCGAGATAATCATTGCCGGCATACCCAATATAAACTCCTGTATTAGAGCCTTTTATCGCATTAATTTGACCAGCATCTTCTGCAGTATGGTAAATATTTTGGAGTAAAAGCCGCATTTGAGGATCCATCGCTTCTGCTTCTCTCGGACTGATATTAAAAAAAGCCGCATCAAACTCATCGATATCTTGCACGAAACCTCCCCATTTGCAATAGATACTATCTTCCTTATCCCGCTGAGTGGAGTACCAAGGCCGGTAATCAAAATGATCGAGGGGTATTTCAGTAATAAGATCTTGGCCAGAGCACAAGTTCTCCCAAAAAGTTTGGATATTTTTAGATTCTGGAAATAACCCACTCATTCCGATGATGGCCATTTCTGACGACTTAGGTGTAGCGGCAGCATGATGAGTAATGAAACGATTCTTCTTTTTGATTTTTTCTGGTTTCTCGATGCTATGGGCGCTACCATTTTTGGGTAGTTCCAGTCCATTAACTTGCAAATCCAGCTTTTGAGCAAATGCTTTAGGATATTCTTCAGCTAGATAATTAGAAAAAGAGCCTAAAGTTCGGTGTTCAAAAAGCACGGTGGGCAATAATTTAACACCCGTCTCTTTGGTAATAATCCCCGTTAGATTGGTCATAGAAATGGAATCAAACCCATACTCATCCAAGGCCTTGTCCATCAAGATCTTTTCCTGTGGTACTTTTAGTACTTGATTTACTTTTTCTTTGAGGTATTTGGCTATTTCTGCTTGTAGTTTTTGAAGATGATCATGATCTAATACCTGATTTTTTTGCTTATTTTGCTTCTTATCAATAAATTGAGTGGTAATTTTAGGCTCATTTCCGTATAAAACTGTGATTGTACCCGTCCTTTCACTACTTAGCATATTTTCAAATGCTGCTATTCCATGTTCATTATCCAAAGGACTGATTCCTAATTGATTGGAAATATTTTCTAGCATCGTAGCATCCACTTGCATGCCTCCCTCGGCCCAGTATGGCCATTGGATACTGATGCATTTTTCAGAATTTTGTTCAATTTTATTCCTAAGTGCCTGCTTAGCAATGAAATTATCCATCCAAGCATTGGCAGCAGCATAATCGGCTTGACCCGCATTACCTAGCAAAGCAGCCGTAGAAGAAAATCCGATAAAATATTCTCCCTCTAAGGATTGAAATAATTGATATAAATTTTCAACGGCTATTTTAGGTGCAAATACTTTCTGCACCTCTTCCTCGGTTTTATTTTCTACCCAACTATCGGCAGTAGTACCAGCAGCATGAATCACGCCTTGGAGCTTGTGCCCTATTTTCTTAATCTCAGTTTTTAGATGAGCAAGAGAAGTTTCAGACAAATCAGTTGGAATGTATTGAACGCCATCTGGCAAGGATGCTTCCATGGAGCTTCTTCTGCCGGTAAGTAAAACCTGGGCGCCTTTATCGGCCAAATATTGACCAAACAACTGGCCCAGCCTACCCGAACCACCTGTAATGAGCCAAACCCCTCCTTTTTTCACTTCAAAATTTTTATTTTCTCCAAGCGAAATGGTATTTAATTTTCTGATTTTACGATCCTGATGATAATTCACGATGGAATCACTCGCCTGAATTTCTTGCTCGATTAGTTCTTTTATACTGATATCAACCGAAACTGGATCATAAGTTATCAGCTTAAGGTCTAGTTTTTGATTTTCCTGACGTAGCGTTTTTACTAGACCTGATAAGTAACTAGTTTCCTTCATGTTAGCAGCTTCTGTTAATATCAATACTTTTTCTTGCTGAGTAGATTTAATGAGAGATTTTAATATATTTAAAATATTGATTAATAGACTACTAGGATCAGTAATCGCTGTAGCTACATCCAATTCATGATAGGTAATTCCTTCCATAGCTGGCAGGGTAGCATGTTCCTTTGCTTTTAAGTGAATAATTGAAGTGCCATGATCTGCATGGTTCGTAGCTGAAGACTCAATGGTCTTTTCTTCCCAATTTTCTTCTAAATATATTAATTGATTAGCAGAATGAGTGGGTTTTAAGGAAATACTACGATAGGTTAGCCCATGAAACTTTCCAACGACATTTCCCAGCTCATCAATCAGTAAGGCATCGACTTGAACCTCATCCCCTTGATCCATTGTTTCAGAAAATTTCATGTAACTATACAGCGTTCCCTTCCATTTTTGACGGATTTCTAGTCTTTTTAAGGCAACGGGTAGCATTTTTTGACTAGACTTGCCTAAAGCTGCTGTAGATTGAATCACGGCATCT
>JAUIFR010000216.1 GCA_030430325.1 Bacteroidia bacterium
CCTAACGCTATTGAAAATATTTCTGTTGTATTTCCCATACACAAAAATATAAATCTTTTTCTTTACCCACACAATTCAACATAGAGCCATTTAAAAAAATGATGCGCTTGGTATTTTGTCAAATTATTTGATGATTTCAATTAAATTAGCAAAATTCATGCAATTAGACATGATTTTAGCCCTTTTATCATATCAATATACGTTTCAAACGATTATAAAAAACCGCCTTCTACTCTTGCCAAATCCATCCTATTAACTACTTTTATAAGTATGAACGACAAACAAATTACCGATCAATTGGGACGAAAAGTTGTCCTTCCTAACACACCGAAACGAATCGTATCGCTGGTACCCTCACAAACCGAGCTCTTAATTGATTTAGGACTTAAAGATCAACTTATTGGTCGTACAAAGTTTTGCATTCACCCAGCTTCCGTTAGGGATATACCCATTGTGGGCGGTACTAAAAACCCTGATATAGCTAAAATAAATGCCTTAAAACCAGACTTGGTTATCATGAACAAAGAGGAAAACCGCCAAGAAGATGCCCAAAATCTTGCGAAGCATTGCCCCGTCTGGGTAAGTAATGTAAATGAACTGGATTCCGCCTTAGAAATGATTTTTTACATTGGGAAAATTACTGGCACTGAATCTAATGCTACTAAACTTATTCTTGAAATTAAACGATCTTTTGGTAAACTCAAAAATTACCCACCTAAAAATGCCATTTACTTTATTTGGCGTAAACCTTGGATGGTAGCTGGAAAAGATACATTTATTAGTAGTATGATGTCACTAGCAGGTTATAATAATATGATGCGTAAAAAGCGATACCCTACTCTATCTCTAGAGCAGCTGGCTTTATTTAACCCAGAGGTTGTGTTGCTTTCATCAGAGCCATATCCATTTCAAGAGAAGCATATTACAGAGCTCCATGCCATTTGGCCAAATGCTAAATTTCAGCTTGTGTGTGGAGAATACTTTGGTTGGTACGGAAGTCGGCTAGCTCGATGCGCCAACTATTTTCAAGAAATTCGGTCATTTTAATCTTATCATTTTACCTCTTCATCTACAAATCTTCCATCTTTCATTAGGAGGCGCCGACCGGTTTGTTGAGCAAGCTCATCATTATGTGTTACAATAATAAAAGTTTGCTTTAGGCTTGCTCGAAGCTGAAAGAATAAGGCATGTAGTTCTGCAGCATTTGTAGAATCTAAATTACCACTTGGCTCATCAGCAAATACAATAGCTGGCTCATTGATGAGGGCACGCGCCACAGCCACACGCTGTTGTTCTCCACCAGATAGTTGTGATGGTTTATGATGTTTTCGATCAGAAACATGCAAGAGATCAAGCAATTCCATAGCTTTTTGTTGGGCCAATTTTCGACTTTTCTTGCCCAAGTAAGCTGGCATACAGACATTCTCAAGTGCTGTAAACTCTGGCAATAAATGATGAAATTGAAACACAAATCCCATTTGTGCATTTCGAACTTTGGCCAATTGCTTGGTGCCTAATGTTGAAAGGTCCTGACCATTTAACCAAACCTGCCCCTTATCTGCATAGTCCAATGCACTTAAAATATGTAATAATGTACTCTTACCTGCACCTGATGCCCCTACAATTGATACAATCTCCCCTTTGGCTACCTGGAAATCTACCCCCTTGAGTACATGTAGCGTTGAATATGATTTGTGAAGATTTTGTACTTTTAGAATAGCCATGATTGGTATTTCTTCAAATTTATAAATTGAGTTGGATTACATTAATTAAAGCATTATTTTGAATATATTTAGCAAAATATACTCATTATTATTCATTTATTTGGCAGGTATCTGTTGATCCGCCTCTTTCAAACTGCGCTTCATGAGTGGCCCTGAGATTATTATCGTAGTGACAACCATCACCAAAATAGCTACAAATACTTCTTCTGTTATTAGACCAGCCTCCAAGGCAATGGCGCCTAGTATTACCTCAAGCGTACCATGTGTATTCATGGCACAACCAACTGCTATCGCCTGTTTTTTAGGGACCCCACTCAAAATAGCCCCCAATGATGCCCCTGAAATTTTACCAACAATGGCAATCACGGTAATGGCAAGCACCAGCAACAAATTAAAACTTGTGATAAAATTAATATACAACCCAATTGAAATAAAAAACATGGGTGCAAATATATTATTGATAAACTGATGTAGAATCTCTTGGGCACGCTCAGTAAGATGCTCCGAGTCACCTAAGGCCACACCAAATATAAAGGCTCCAAATATGGAATGTATACCAATCCATTCGGTAAAAGTTGCGCTTAAAAAGCATAAAGCCAACGATAAAGCCAAAATACCACCTGGCCATGAAAGCCGCTTATTGGCCCATGGCAGTACCTTATTGATTAATATCCTTCCTATAGTTAACATAAAGGCTGCAAACCCTATGGTAAAACCAATCGTTTGACTTAATGATAATCCCCCAGACTCCGTACCCATCATACTTAAAATGACCGTAAATATTAGCCATCCAAATAGGTCATTCAACATAGCTGCCGCAATCACTAGCATACCCATGGCGGTCTTAAAAACATTTAAATCCATGAGGATACGCGCTATAACGGGTAAAGCAGTAATAGATAGCGTCGTACCTATAAAAAGTGCAAATATAAGTTGCTGATCAACACCCGGACTCCCAAAAAAGTCTGGTAGCAGGTAAGTACATACAAACCCTATGCCAAACGGAATGGCTAGGGCGAATATACTTGTTATAACGGCTTGCTTGCCTTGTTGAAGTACTACGTGTAGCTCAACCTCAAGCCCTGCAATAAACAATAGTAAGATGACAGCTACTTTAATAAAAGCATCAAGAGCAATGGCATTTGGACCTACATCAGGTAAGAACATTTGAAATACTTCAGGAAATAAGTTACCAAAAACGGTCGGACCGATAATGATTCCCGCCAAAATCTCGCCTACTACAGATGGTTGCTTAAATTTTTTCGCAAGCTCTGCCATACCCCTGCCAAACGCCAAAATGACACTTAGCTGAATCAAAAAAGTAATGACCTCGTGGTGATTTAACTTCATCATGCTATTATTTTTTTGAGGTAGGCGTATACAAAAGTAAATTACTTGGAAGATTTGCTAAAATATACTCTAAATCATGTGTGATCACGCGATCAAAAATATTGAGCTTACGTTTCGGAGCCTCTACAACAAGCAAATCTGCTTGAGTAGCCTTAGCAAACTTGGATAGTTCAAACCCTGACTTACCCGTTGTTATTTTTATGTCTATGGGAAGATCACGTTGGGCTTCTTGCCCGATCATTTTTTCCACTTTTTTGCGTTCTTCCTCAAAAAGTTCTTGTTTTCGTTTTTGATATTCGGTTTCGGTGTATTCTTCGGCCGTAAGGTTTAAGCCATACAACGATAGTTCTCTAATTATTGTTAATGATTCGGAGTTTTCGAGCGCACCGAATTGACAGCCCGTCCGAATCGTATTTTCGATGGTTGGTAGCCCACTCCCATCAATCACAATCTTCTTGAAGGGTTTAGGAGAAATGGACGGCTTGGTAATAACTAATACCGAACACCTTGCTTTACGTAAAATTTTTCGGGCAATAGATCCAATATAGTAGGTAAATAAATTTTCCTTTTCAAGTGCACCTGCTATAAGTAAATCGACTTGCTCTTTTTTGCAAATAGAGAGGATTTTATGCGATGGATCGCCTTTTTCCCAAATGACACGTACCTTATTTCGATCAAACTGTGCTGACTCCATTAATTGATACAGCATTTTTTCATCTTTCTCATTATATTTCCCGATATGTATCAATACAAACTCTGCATCAAACAAAGCACTCATGCGTTGAGCTTCTTTCATTATAGCTTCACATCTTGGTGAAAAAGCAATCGCAGCAGCTATTTTCCTAAACATAACCCAATTTTATTTTCTACATTCAAAATAATACCTGAATTTGGCATATTCCTGTCAAATATACAATTTTGGCGCATGGCACAAAAGATAAATTCATATTGTAATATAAAGTTATGGGTAAATTGGCTGTAGATCTAATTATTGTTATTAACTTTTTTCCATTCATATGAAGGCATTAAGATTAACTTGACTATTTTCAATGAATTCTGCTAATTTTATTCAAATCAACCCACATAATTCATCACAGTATCGTTATGAGAGCCAAAAGTTCTTCAGCGGGTTATGGACTTAATCGCTCAATTTTCCAATTTTCATCCACTTTTGTATAACAAATACGGTCATGTAGACGGTTTTGTCGGCCTTGCCAAAACTCCATATAATGTGGTTGAAGCAAGTATCCTCCCCAATGTGGTGGACGATCAACTGATTTTGTTACAAACCTTGACTCCACTTGAGCAACTTGATCCATGAGTTGCCCTCTGTCATGAATTACCTTACTTTGATCAGATGCCCATGCCCCTATTTGGCTTCCTCTTGGACGACTTTCAAAATAAGCATCTGAACGCTCTTCAGGTAATTTAACTACCTTGCCAAGAATACGCACCTGCCGCTGTATTTCCTTCCAAAAAAAATTAATCGAAGCCTTTGGGTTTTCATGAAGCTCCTTAGCCTTTTTACTTTGATAATTTGTATAAAACTCAAAACCAGTATCCATTATTCCCTTAAGTAATACGATACGACAGTTTGGCACACCATCTGTTGTTGCAGTAGCTAAAGTCATAGCATTATACTCCTCGATTTTACATTGATCAGCTTGTAAATACCATTCCTTAAACTGCATTATGGGGTCTTCATGCACATCAGCTTTACCAAAATCGGTAGTCTGAATCGCATCCCTTAACTCATAATTATACTTGGTCAACACCATTTTTTATTACATTTTGATATTCGTTCATTATTTGTACGCCTGCAGAAGCACCAATACGGTCCGCACCCGCCTTGATTAATGTCAATACTTGCTGCACAGACTTTATCCCACCAGATGCCTTAATGCCTACCTGCTCGGAGAGTACGTGACGCATGCATTCCACATCTTTTACACGGGCACCTGTGGGAGCAAACCCCGTTGAAGTTTTAACAAAATCGACACCAGCTTGTTCACAAAGCCTACATACGTCAATCAATTCCTCTTCTGAAAGATAGGCCGTCTCGACGATTACCTTTAAAATTTTCTCTTGCTCATGAATTTTTTCAGCACATTGCACTATTTCTTTTTTGACCCATGACATACCTGATTTGAAAGCTGAAAGATTCAGAACAACATCTAGCTCATCGGCGCCATGTGATAGTGCATGATCAATTTCACATAATTTTGACTGTGTGAGCTGATGCCCTAAAGGAAACCCGATAACGGTTACAAGCCTAACATCGGTGCCTTCAAGTGATCTTTTTGCTAATTTTAACCAAAAAGATGGTACACATACACCCCAAAAACCATATTGCTTAGCTTCAGCACAAAGTTGATCTACTTGACTATAGGTCATCACAGGGGATAATAAGGTATGTTCAATATAAGACTGTAATTCCATTTTAGTACCAATTTTTAGTAAAGATAAAAAAGGATTTTAATAAAAAAAGTTTACTGTTTCCTGTTATTTTTTCAACTTAATTATCAATTAAACTCAGAAAAATTTATTCATTTCATACTAAAAACAATCAAATTAATACTATTTTTAACTAAATTTGATTAAATTGAAGTTTATAGCCTATGTTATTTATTTGACAAAACTTGTTTTTTTGTTCCAACTTAATTAGGAATATTTGCTTTAAGTTTAAGATATATTTATTAATAGTTGGACATCAAAACAATAAAATTAATTATTATAGCGTATTAGTTATTATATATAGGTTATAGAGGGGTAATTAGTCAAAAAATGGGCAATACGGCTATATTTTCTTGAAATATCAATAAAAAATATTGTTAAAGTGATAGTTATTTTCTTTTTGAAATTACATTTTAACTTTCCTGTTTCATTTGCATATTTGTTATATGTCTAAGGTAAACTGAAAAATTATGTCACTAATCTCTACCCTCATTTCAATTTTACTTCAACTTGGTATTATAACAAGTGATGAAGCGCAAGATTTCCAATATGAAGATTTTAACACCCCTATAGAGCAAAGAATTGGCTCTGGTGGTTGGGATGAAAATAGTAGAACCTGATTTAACTATACTTGCTAAGAAGATCAGTAATTCATAAATTTAAAAGAACCTGTTGGTTCATATTTTTAGGAGTTGGTTGTTTATCATGTGATACTAATAAAACGCAACTAGATGAATTTGTTATTAGAATTCAAGTTGATCCGGGGTTTCCAAACCCTATTACGTATAAAAATTTACAGAATGTTCGTATTGCGGGTTTAATCTACGAAACACTTCTTTATCAAGACCTTAAAAGTGGAAGATTTAAGCCTTATTTAGCTAAGTTACTACCAACGATACAACTAACCGACTCTATCACACTTGTATCTTATCATCTGAAGAAGGATATTAAATGGAGTGATGGAAGTAATATTACGGCAGATGATGTCTTGTTTTCTTTAAGGTTAATTCAACATCCAGATGCAGGCACTGAACATCTTGCAAAGCTTATTGAACATATTGTTGGGTTTGAAAAACACTCCGACTCAACATTTAGCCTAACCATTAATGATCATTCTGCCTTGGCGATAAATACCACTGGTAGCTTCCCTATTTTACCCCACCACTTATTAGACACAGCCAA
>JAUIFR010000217.1 GCA_030430325.1 Bacteroidia bacterium
CTTCAATTCTATATTTTCCTTTCGGCTATCCTAAATAAAACTAAAAAATTACGTAGTTTTGAACATAGTTTTTGCGTATGTTTATTGAACCACTACTTCGAAACAAAAAAAATCACAAAGACGCCAATATTTCTTCTGTTGGATGGATTGAAGTGATATGTGGTTCTATGTTTTCAGGTAAGACTGAGGAATTAATTCGGCGTCTCAATCGAGCTATTATAGCAAAACAAAAAGTAGAGATTTTTAAGCCATCTATTGATACCCGTTATGATGTCGATAATGTAGTATCACATAATGAGCGAATAATACGGTCAACTCCAGTCCAATTTGCAGAAGATATTTTATTGTTGGCTGGCGATTGTGACGTAGTTGGTGTAGATGAAGCTCAATTTTTTGATGATCGCGTGACAGCTGTTTGTGATAAATTAGCTTCTCAAGGCAAGCGAGTGGTAGTAGCAGGCCTGGATATGGATTTTACAGGTAAACCATTTGGGCCAATGCCTGCACTACTAGCTATTGCAGAGTTTGTTACTAAAGTACATGCTATTTGTGTCAACTGTGGTGGAATTGCGCATTATTCCTACCGGTTTGGAGATAAGGCCGATCAGGTTATGCTTGGCGAAACGGAAAGTTACGAGGCAAGGTGTAGAAATTGTTTTCATCAATAGTGAAATTGTGAAAAATAGCATAAAACAAAACATATTAGACATACAAAAGCCGATCGCAAAGGAAATGAAGGAGTTTGAGCAAAAATTTTGGGCTTCCATGAAGACTCGGGTTATGCTGCTGGACAAAATCATGAGCTATATTGTGAAGCGAAAGGGCAAGCAAATACGTCCTATGTTTGTGTTTTTAAGTGCAGGTACAAGTGGTCAAATTCAGGAGCCAACTTATCGTGGTGCATCGCTTATTGAATTATTGCATACGGCCACGCTGGTACATGATGATGTAGTAGACGACGCCAATTACAGGCGTGGTTTTTTCTCCATCAATGCCTTATGGAAAAATAAAGTGGCTGTTTTGGTGGGTGATTATCTGCTTTCAAAGGGCCTACTACTCTCTGTTGATCATGGGGATTTTGATTTATTAAAAATTGTTTCAAATGCTGTGAGGCAAATGAGCGAGGGGGAACTATTACAAATGGAGAAGGCTCGTTTATTAAATATTACTGAGGAAGATTATTATAAGATCATTCAACAAAAAACAGCTTCACTCATTGCATCATGTTGTGAAGTAGGTGCGCAATCTTCTGGTGCTGATGATAACACCGTAAACACCATGAGGGCCTTTGGAGAAAATGTGGGCATGGCCTTCCAAATTAAAGATGATTTGTTTGATTACGGTACGAATGAAATTGGCAAGCCGCTTGGTATCGACATCAAAGAAAAGAAAATGACGCTTCCACTCATTTACACTTTACAAAATTCTTCTTGGAAAGTACGTCGCAGCATCATACGAATTATAAAAAATAAGAGCCATCAACCTCAAAAAGTGGAGGAAGTGATTCAACATGTCAAATCTGGTGGTGGTTTGCAATATGCTGAGCAGATTATGAAGGAGTATTACAACAAAGCATTAAAGTTGCTACAGGAATTTGAGGATTCCGTCTATAAATCGGCACTTGAGGAGCTTGTTACATTTACAATAAACCGAGCCAAATAATGATTGGAGCACAGGTTTCAACTTATACAGAGCAAATTAATAAAGCTATTGCCAAGCTAGATTTACCTTATTGGCCAGCTGAACTGTATGAGCCAATTCGGTATATTTTGGATCTTGAGGGTAAGCGGTTTAGGCCTATTTTAGTGTTGTTGGCACATGAATTATACAAGCCAATTGATGATCAAGTTGTTCAGGCGGCAGTGGCCTTAGAGCTTTTTCACAATTTTACACTAGTGCATGATGATATTATGGATGAGGCACCGATGAGAAGGGGCCAACCTACCGTGCATCAGAAATGGAATTGCAATATAGGGATGTTATCTGGTGATGTCATGCTGGTCTATGTTTATGAATTGCTATCTAAAATAAATTCTAATTATTTACCCAAAATACTAGAAGAATTCTCTATTTGTGCTAGAAAAGTGTGTGAAGGTCAGCAACTTGATATGAATTTTGAGCAAGTGCTTGAAGTGTCTGAGCAGGATTATTTAGAAATGATTCGGCTAAAAACAGGGGTTTTACCGGGTTTTTGTATGCGGTTGGGAGCAATGTTAGCAGGGGCCCCCATTGATGATCAAAAAAAGCTAACTTTATTTGGTGAGCAGCTAGGTGTTGGGTTTCAGCTAAAAGATGATTATTTAGATGCATTTGGCGGCAAAAGAGTTGGCAAGCGAGTAGGTGGAGACATATTAGCAAACAAAAAGACATTACTTTTAATTAAGGCATTAGAGCTATCGAATTCCGAAGAGCAATCTCAATTAATAGGACATATGGCACTAGATCAACATGATGCTCAGCGTAAAATAGATTTTTTTCTGGCGTTTTTTCAAAAACTAGGTATTGATCAGATTTGTGAAGAAAAGTCGCAGCAATTTTTTGATCTAGCACTTGGGCAGTTAGAGCAGTTGCCCGTACCTGCCAACAAAAAAGAAAGCTTAATGGGTTTTACAAAACAATTAATTAAAAGGCAGCATTAAGAAATGATTACTCTGATTATCATATTGCTGACCGCGTTTGTAAGTTTATGGGGGTGGATTTATTACGATATTTTTAGGAAATCCCTTTTTATACCTGTTGTTATTTCAGAAAATAAGGAATATTTCAGATTCATAACCTCTGGCTTTATTCATGAAGACTTTGTGCATCTGCTAGTAAACATGATCGTTTTGTTTTTTTTCGGAATTTACCTTGAATATGAGTTCATCTCGATTTGGGGAAAATTTACTGGGATACTGGTTTTTATGGGGTTTTACATTGGCAGTATGGTTATTAGTAACCTGCCCATTTATTTTATGAATAGGCGTGATGTTACTTTTAACTCACTCGGTGCATCTGCAGCTGTAGCCAGTATGGTAATTGTAAGCTTAGTCATGAATCCACTCAAAGATATATGCATTTATAATGTGGCCTGCATGCCAGCGGCCATTCTTGGTGGGATTTATGTTTTATATTCCATTTTTATGTCCAAGCGCAAAAATGATCGGATCAATCATGATGCCCAAATATTTGGCGTGATTTTAGGTTTGATTTTTGTACTTATAACTAAACCAGCAGCAATTTTAAAAATTATTGAGATTTTTACTAAGTTATTTTAGGTGGCTATAATACAAACGATAGAGCTAAGTAAATCATATCAAATGGGGCAGGAGATCATCAAAGCTCTTGATGAAATTTCATTAAGTATTAATAAAGGAGAATATGTAGCCATAATGGGGCCATCTGGATCTGGAAAATCTACTTTAATGAATATTTTTGGATGTTTAGATTCACCACAGTCGGGCACTTATTTACTCAATCAAAAAAATGTTAGCCAGCTACCCGAAAATGATTTAGCGATGATTCGAAACGAGGAAATTGGCTTTGTGTTTCAAACCTTTAATTTATTGCCTAGAATTTCAGCCTTAGAGAATGTCGCATTACCACTAATTTATGCTGGTAAAAATAAAAAACAACGACATAAGATGGCTTTAAATGCACTTACGCAGGTTGGGTTGGCCAATCGAGCTAGCCATAAACCAAATGAGCTTTCAGGAGGGCAAAGGCAACGCGTTGCAATTGCAAGGGCACTGGTTAACTCGCCAAGTATTATTTTGGCAGATGAACCGACGGGTAATTTAGACACTAAAACTTCGGATGAAATCATGCAGTTATTTGAGCAAATTCATCAAAATGGTAATACCATAGTAATGGTGACGCACGAGACGGACATCGCGGCACATGCTCAGCGCGTTATTACAATGGTTGATGGGCGGATATCAACTGATGTATCGAATGGATGACTTTTAGTGAATAAGCTAATTGATCTCTAATAGAATATTGAATAAATTCAGCAAAATACATTGATTTGAATGAAAGATTTTTTAAAATTAATGAGCATGTTTAAAGTTACATTTTTTTTAATTTTTTGCCTTGCCCTAGCTGCATGTCAGCAGAAACAATCCTTTGATCTTTTACTTGTGAATGGTAAGGTCTATTCGCATCCAGATATTCAAGAACCTGCCAATACAATTGGGATTAGGGGGAATAAAATTGCCTTTGTTGGTGATTTTTCTACACTTAACGGTAAGTTGGAGCAAGGGGTTAAACGTATAGATTTGAAAGGTAAACCCGTATATCCGGGTTTTATTGAGGGCCATGGTCATCTCATGGGTTTAGGACAGGCAATAATGCAGTTGAATTTGCAGCATATCGATCAGTATTCCGATATTATATCTTTGGTTGAAAGTACGGCTAAAGAATTACCTGCGGGAGAATGGATTATTGGGCGTGGTTGGCATCAAGATAAGTGGAAGGACTCAACATATCAGCTAGTACATGGCTTTCCAACACTAGATGATTTAAGTAGGGTAGCGCCAAACCATCCGGTGTGTTTGAAGCATGCAAGCGGCCATTCTATTTGGGTGAATCAGAAGGCAATCGAGCTAGCAGGAATCGATATTTCGGTTGGATCCGATGAGGGTGGTGAGGTTATTCGTAATGAATTAGGTCTGATGACTGGTATTTTTACTGAAAATGCCATGGATCTGATCGTTAAACGTATTCCTGAATGGACGCTCAAGAAGAAAAAAAGGGCCGTCAGATTGGCCATTCAAGAATGCCTTAAGCATGGCATTACTACATTTCATGATGCTGGGGTCGACCAGCAAATTCTTTCTTTTTTTAAAGAAGAGTTAGATCAAATTGAGAAAAAGCCTCGGTTATATATCATGAAAGGGGTTCGGTCAAAGGATGAGTTTGATCAAATGTTAGCTGAAGCTCCTGAAATTGGAAGTTTAAACAATTTTCTAACCATTCGGTCGATTAAACTATATGCTGACGGTGCATTAGGCTCAAGAGGTGCCTGGTTGCTAGCTCCTTATTCTGATCGTCCGGACCATACTGGCAATAGCGTATTAGCACCAGAATTTTTATATGAAGTATATAATAAGGCCCTTCAAAAAGGTTATCAAGTATGTACCCATGCTATTGGTGATCGTGCTAATAGGGAGGTGCTTAACCAAATTGAGAAGGCATTTCAATCAAATCATGTTGATGGAGCTGAAGTGCGTTTTCGAATTGAGCATGCACAGCACCTGAGTTTAGCAGATATTAGTCGGTTTAACGAATGGCACGTCATTCCATCCATGCAGGCCATCCATATGTCCTCTGACCGTCCTTGGGCCATTGATAGGCTAGGTCAAAAGCGCATTGATGAGGGAGCATATGTTTGGCAAAAATTACTTCAAGAAGGTTGCAAGGTCATGAACGGCACCGATGTGCCCGTTGAGCCCATAAATCCCATTGCATGTTTTTATGCAGCTGTTACTAGAAAAACACTGGCAGGTGAGCCTGAAGGAGGCTATGAGCCAAGCCAGCGTATGACACGCCAACAAGCCCTGGCAGCTTATACTATTAACAATGCTTATGGCGCATTTGAAGAAAATATTAAAGGTACTATCAAGAATGGAAAATTGGCAGATTTAACCATTCTTGACCAAGATATCATGATAGTTGCTGAGGATAAACTTTTAGATACAAAAGTAGTTTGTACCATAATAGATGGTAAAATTGTCTGGAAATCATCAGAATTGGATTGATTTTTGTAATATTTTGTCATGAAACCTGCCAGATTGGCAATATTTACGTATTGGCAACAATATTGCTTGTTCTCTATTTAAAATTATAACTATTGAGCAAGTATGAAAGCAAAAGAAAAAAAGGATCAAGAAATACTTGAAGAGCAAGAAGTAAAAGATAGGCAAGAAGAGGCAAGTGAACTGGAGGAAGAGCAGCCAGAAGATGAATCAACAGAAGTATCTGCAGAAGATGAAATTAAAGAATTAAAAGATAAATATTTAAGATTATATTCCGAGTTTGAGAATTTTAGGCGAAGAACGGCCAAGGAGCGTTTGGCCCTTATTGGTACAGCAAGTCAAGAAGTAATTGAAGGCTTATTGCCTGTAGTGGATGATTTTGAGCGCGCCCTAAAAGCAATGGAAGATAATGAACAAAACGAGCAGGCTGAAGGAGTGAAGTTGGTATATAATAAATTTTATAATGTGCTAGAGCAAAAGGGGCTTAAAGTGATGGATTGCCAGAGAGGAGGTGAATTTGATGCTGAATTTCATGAGGTCGTTACTCAGATTCCTGCACCCAGTGAGGAGCTGAAGGGTAAGATTGTAGATGTTGTGGAAAAAGGCTATCTACTAGGGGAGAAGGTCATTCGTTTTGCAAAAGTAGTAACAGGGTCGTAATATGGCAAAGAGAGATTATTATGAAGTATTAGGGGTAAGCAAAGGTGCCGCAGCCGATGAAATCAAAAAGGCCTATCGTAAGGTTGCCATAAAATATCATCCAGACAAAAACCCTGACAACCCGGATGCAGAGGAGAAATTTAAAGAGGCAGCTGAGGCCTATGAAGTACTCAGTAATGCCGAAAAACGTCAACGTTATGACCAATTTGGTCACCAAGGAGTAAACAGCGGCTTTGGTGGTGGCGGTGGTATGAATATGGAAGATATCTTCTCTCATTTTGGAGATATTTTT